>WLDE01000148.1 GCA_009704985.1 Actinomycetota bacterium
CGACGATGGACGTCGGTCGCGAGGTTGATCGCCACACGCCTGACCCATGCACCGGGGCGATCGTGCTGCGAGACACGACCCCAGTCGCGGTACGCACGGAGCATCGCCTCCTGCGCCAGGTCGGCGCCGAGGTCGCGGCTGCCGGTCAGCGCCGCGCCGAGGCTGCGGAGCGAGCCGATCTCCCGCCGGTACAGCGCGTCGAACCCCGTGTCGACCGGCGGCCGGTCGGGGCGCTGTCGCATCATCACATTCGAACACACGACGCTCCGCCGTCCGGGGTTGCCTTGGCCGGGAAGCGACGCTGCCTAGGGTCGTGCGATGCGCATCTCGCAGGTCTCGCTGATCGTCCACGACCACGACGAGGCGATCCGGTTCTTCGTCGACGCCCTCGGGTTCGAGCTCGTCGAGGACTCGCCGTCGGCCACGGACGACGGCCGGCCGAAGCGCTGGGTCGTCGTCCGCCCGCCGGGCGCGGAGACCGGGTTGCTGCTCGCCCGGGCGGACGGCGACCGCCAGGCCGCGGCCGTCGGCGACCAGTTCGGCGGACGCGTCGGGCTGTTCCTGCGGGTGGACGACTTCGACGCCCAGCACCGACGGATGCTCGACCACGGCGTCGAGTTCCTCGAACCGCCCCGCCACGAGCCGTACGGCACCGTGGCCGTGTTCGTCGACGTCGCCGGCAACCGCTGGGATCTCCTCGGCCCGCCCCGCTGAGACACCACCGAGTCGAAGCCGGCTCACGGCCGACTCGTCGCCGACGCCCGCGCCGCTGCGGCGGTTCGGCCGTAGCCTGGTCGACCGTGACTTCGGTGGACGTCCTCGGTGAAGCGGCGCGGCGGCGCACGTTCGCGATCATCAGCCACCCCGACGCGGGCAAGACCACGCTCACCGAGAAGTTCCTGCTCAACGCGGGCGCCGTCGTCACCGCGGGCGCGGTGAAGGCGAAGGCCGGCGGCCGGTCGGCGACCTCCGACTGGATGGAGCTCGAGCAGACCCGCGGCATCTCCATCACCTCGGCGGCGATGCAGTTCGACTACCGCGGCCACGTCTTCAACCTGCTCGACACCCCCGGCCACAAGGACTTCAGCGAGGACACCTACCGGGTGCTCGCCGCGGTCGACGCCGTCGTGATGGTGCTCGACGCGGCGAAGGGCATCGAGCCGCAGACGCTCAAGCTGTTCGAGGTCTGCCGTGCGCGCAACCTGCCGGTGCTCACGTTCCTCAACAAGTTCGACCGTCCGAGCCGCGACCCGCTGGAGCTGCTCGACGAGATCGAGACGCAGATCGACCTGCGTCCCACCCCGGTCACCTGGCCCGTCGGTGACGGCGAGGACTTCGTCGGCGTGATCGACCGCCGCCGACAGGTGTTCTCCCGGTTCACCCGCACCGCCCGCGGCGCCACGATGGCACCCGAGGAGCTGATGTCGTTCGACCAGGCCGCCTCCCTCGCCGGCAGCGCCTGGAAGCGGGCGATCGACGGGGTCGAGCTGCTCGACGCGATCGGCGCCGACGTGGATCCCGAGAGCTTCCTCGCCGGCACCAGCACGCCGGTGTTCGCCGGCTCGGCCCTCACCGACTTCGGCGTGCGCCACCTGCTCGACGCCGTGGTGGAGCTCGTCCCTCCCCCGCCGGCACGGCTCGACCGCGACGGCGTGCCGCGCCCGATCGACGCCGGGTGCAGCGCGTTCGTGTTCAAGGTGCAGGCCAACATGGACAAGTCGCACCGCGACCGGCTCGCCTTCGCCCGCATCTGCAGCGGCCACTTCGAACGTGGGATGACCATGACCGTCGCCCGCACCGGTCGGCCGTTCGCCACGAAGTACGCGTCCACCGTGTTCGGCGCCGAGCGCTCCACGGTGGAGGAGGCCTTCCCCGGCGACGTCGTCGGTTTCGTCAACGCGAACGACCTGCGCATCGGCGACACCCTCTACGACGGCGCTGCGGTCACCTTCCCCGGCCTGCCGTCGTTCGCGCCCGAGCTGTTCACCGGCGCCCGTGTGCTCGACACCGGCCGGTCGAAGCAGTTCAAGCGCGGCCTCGAGGTCCTCGAGGAGGAGGGCGTGGTGCAGGTGCTGCGCGACCCGGACATGGGCGACGCAGGCCTCGTGCTGGCCGCCGTCGGACAGCTGCAGTTCGAGGTGTTCGCGCACCGGCTCGAGAGCGAGTTCAACGCGCCGGTCGAGCTGACCGGTTCCCCGTACCAGGCGATCCGGGCCACGGACGCGACGAGCGCCGACCGGCTCCGGACGATCGGCGGCATCCGCATCCTGCGCCGTGGCGACGGTGCCACCGTGGCGCTGTTCGAGAACAAGTACCGCCTGCAGCGCCTGCTGGCCGACGAGCCCGAGCTGGTGCTCGCGCCGCTCAACGCCGAGTTCTCCTGACCCGGCGCGCCCGGGTCAGCCGCCCGTGTCGACCGGCACCGGCACCGGCTCCGTCGATGCGGGCGCCACCTCCGCAGCCGGCACCGTTCCGGTCACGGCGATCGGATCCTCGACGAACTCGCCGTCCATCGCCCGCATCGTGCCGAGCGCGCAGGCGCGGGCCTCCGCCGCGGTGATGTCGTCGCGCAGCCCGGTGACCATCGGCTCCCCGACCACCAGCGCTCGGCACGCGGGTGAGAGCCCCTCCGGCGCTGCGCCGACGAGGATCGCCTCGAGCGTCGCGCGGTTCGTGCCGAGCACGACGAGCCCGATCTCGCTGTCGAGCAGCGAGCCCGCGTTCCCCACCTCGGCGAGGGCACTGCGGACCGTACCGAGGGTCGACCCGGTGGGCGACACGTACCACGAGCCGTCGACCTCGACGACCTCGATGGACGGAAGCTCGAGCGCCACCCCGGCGCCCGCGACCAGGCTGATCTCCCGGAACGGCGAGGACGAGGTCCGCTCGCAGATGCGCCAGGTGTCCGTGTCCAACTGTTCGTACCCGGTCTGCCCGACGAAGGTGTACCGCTCGTCGATCTCCTCGACGGGTCCGACCGGCAGGCCGAGCGCCGACTCGATGCCCGGGCCGGACACGGTGGTGCAACCATCGGCACGCACGATCTCGATCGCATCGGGCCCGTCGGACACAGGTGCGGGCGCGAGCGGCTCGACGTTCCCCTGCTCGTCGACCAGGGTGTAGTTCGTCATCTCCTCCGGGATGCCCTCGAAGCCGACGGGCTCGAGCCCGTCGACGGTGGCCGGGATCGGTTCGCCGGCCGGCAGGACATAGAAGGTCGTGCCGTCGTACGCACCGATGACCGTCGGCATCTCCGGGTTGAAGACGTCGTAGCGGACGGGCTCGGGCACCGTGCCCGTGATCGTGAACGAGGTCGGGGTGAGCCAGCGTCGGGCGCCGTCGCCCTCCACCGTGTAGCCGACGTCGGACAGCGCGAGGTCGAACCCGGACGCCCAGGTGCCCGCCATCGCTCCGTCGAGCTCCGCCGCCAGGATGGGCGCGTACGTCCGGACCGCATCCCCCTCACCGGGCGGGGTGATCGCGAACGCACCCTCGATGTCGCCGCCGACGAGGCCGCCGAAGAACCCCGTCGCCGCCTGCTCCGGTGTGGCCGCACCGACCGCAGGGAGCACCGTGGTCGGAGCCGGCAGGTCGTTGACCTGACGCAGCCACTCGAGCACCGTGTACGAGCCGCTCACGAACCAGCGTCCGTCACGTTCGACCGCCACGACCACCGACGGCAGCTCGATCTCGTCGAGCGCAGCGGACCCGGCCCCGCCGTCGCCGAGCAGCTCGGCGACCTCGGACCCGGCCGGGAACGTCGCGGGATCGAGGCTCCAGCCGACCGCACCGCCGACCTCGACGACGGTGACCCCCTCCACGAGCGGCTCGGCGGTGAACGAGAGGTCCGTGAACGAGAGGTCGAGGCCCGACAGGTCGTCGAGCGAGAAGCTCTCGGTGACGATGTCGGCGGAGACGGCCTCGGCCCGCGCCTCCTGCAGCCCGGAGCGCACCACTCCGACCTCGGTGGGATCGAGGGCGTCGACCATGCCGAGGACGTCCTCGTCGCCGGCGGCGTCGAGGAACTCCGCCACCGCTGCCTCGGGCGACGCGGCGCCCGCCGTGCCCGCGCCGGTGAGGGCGACCGTGGTGAACCCGACCGCCCCGAGCAGTGCCGCGACGGTGGCACCGATGCCGGCGTTCCGGCGGTGGCGGCCACGGCGGCGAGCGGCGGCCGAGGGCCGGTTGAGGTGCTCGACGCGGATCTCGTCGATGCTGCGCACGGTGGTCGGGGCGTGATCGGCGAGCTGGTGGAGACGGAAGCGCAGCAGCTGCTCGAAACCGTCGTCGGATCCGGTCGGGCCCTGGGCGCCGGAGGTGCGGGCGGTGGTGTCGTCGAAGCCGTTCACGTCGTCGTCCGCCTCACGAGATCCGGGTCCGGAGATCGGCGAGTCCGCGGTGCACCAACGTACGGACCGTCGTGGGCCGGCAGTCGAGGATGTCGGCGATCTCCGCCTCGGGGAGGTCGCAGAGGTACCGCAGCACGATGGCGGTGCGCTGCCGGGCGGGCAGCTGCTGCAGTGCGTCGCGGAGCTCGGTGAGCCCGGTGTCGAGCACGATGTCCGCCGGTCGGTCGGGTCGCGGGGCCCGCGTGATCCGGCGGTGGATCGACCGGCACTGGTTCACCACCGCCACGCGCAGGTACGCCGCCGGGTTGTCGAGCTCGGCGATGCGCGGCCCCACCCGGCAGAACACGTCGTGCACGACGTCCTCCGCCGCCTGTCCCGAACCGGTCAGGACGTACGCGACCCGCAACAGGTCGCGGTAGGCCTGTGTGTAGACGGCATCGGCGCCGGCCCAGCTCACCTCGCTCACAGGGACCTCCCCGGCCATCACGACCTTCATACCGTCTCCCACGCTCGGGGGACGTGTTCCGTTGCACCGGTCGCGGGGAAATCCTGCCTGCTCCGACGCTGCGTCGGGGGTGCTGCCGAGTGATCGAACGGCGCCGGACGGGTGACCGGCGGGGGATGCGGAGCGGCTCGCAGGGGATGCGGCCCCGCGTCGGCCGCCGTCGGGCCTCACCCGGCGGGTGACCACCAGCCCGTCGTGTCGAAGACCACCTGGGTGGCCGTGTGGGCGCGCACGCACAGACGTCCCTCTGCGGCGAGCCCCACGGTGACGGCGTTCGCGAACACCTGCCCACGCGGTGCGTTCACGTTCGACGTGCCCGGCGTGTCGCCGCAGCCGTACGCGGTGAGGAACCCGGCCGCGGAGGGGGCGACCATGGTGAGCGTGCCGGTCACGGCCACCGCGGTGGGCGGCGCCACGCGCACGTCGATCACCTGGCCGGCGCCGTGCACCGGACTCCAGCCGCCGGTGCCGTCACGCGTGTCGTAGGTGCGCACGGGAGCCGCCGGTGTGAACACCAACGCGCCCGGCCCCGCTCCTGGCGCGAACACCCCGGTGAGGTCCACCACGAGGTCGACCGCAGCAGCGACGTTGGAGAACACGCACACGTCGCCGCCCTCGCCGAGCGGCACGAACGCCGCTCCGGCGACGGTCTCCCCGACACCGAAGTTCAGGTTCGAGACCACCGGCACCGACCCTCCGCACGGGAAGGCCGTCACGAAGCCGGGAGTACGCGCGTCCGTCGCGGTCAGGTTCAGGGCCACCGCCGTGGCCGCCGGCGAACCGGTGAGTGGCACGTCGACGCGGAGCACGGCCGGCCGGCCGCTCTGGCGCGTGTCGGCGAGCCGGACCGGTGCCTGCGGGGTCAGCCGTGACGCACCGGTCGCGCCCACCGGCACGAAGGCACCCTGCAGGTCGACCACGAGGTCGGCGGCACTCGAGCTGAGCACACACAGCCGTCGGTCGGCCGTGACCGGCAGCACCGCGAGCGCGCCTCGCGTGGAACGCGCGGCGAAGTTCGCGCTGGACACCGTCGGTGGGACGGGCAGGCACGGGTGCGCGGTCAGGAAGCCCGCGGTCGACGGGTCGACCGCGGTGAGGTTCACCGCCACGGCGCTGGTGCCGGGCGGCACCCGCGACGACAGATCGAGCTGCACCTGCCCGCCGGCCGCCAGCCGTCCGCCCTCGACCTCGCGGGTGTCGAGCACGCGCACGGGCGCGATCGGGCGGTACTCGGCCGGCGCTCCGGCCGCCACCGGCAACGGTCCGTCACCCCCGGTCCGCTCGCCCCGGGCGAGCTGGGCGGTGATGTCGGCGCTCATCAGCGCCGAGCGGGTGCGGTACGCCGACGCGCCGGCGAGGTGGATCGCGTCCCAGGCGAGGGGAACGCTGCCGGCCCGCTGCGCGGCGGGCCAGTCCCACACCCGGAGGTTCGACCGTTCCGTGGCGACCAGGTCGAGCGCGGCGTTGTAGGCGTCGGCCTCGGCCTGCAGCGTGTAGAGCCGGGTGATCTTGCTCCACCACACCGTGGCGTCCGGACCGATCACGTCGAGCAGGTGGCGGATCGTGTCGGCGTAGCAGCCGGGCCCGCGGTCGCGACAGAACCCGACGTCGTTGTTCCCGAGGTTCACCACGACGTTGGGAGCGACCCAGCCCTGCGACTCCCAGGTCCGGATCCAGTTCGCCGCCGAGAACCGACTGGTCGGGGACACGAAATTGCCGGACGTGACACCGAGACCGGCACGGAACCGGATCGGTCCCCATCCGGCCTCGGCCAGGTTCGTGGGCAACGACGGTTCGTACGCGGCGCCGACGAGCACCGAGTCGCCGACGACCGTGATCGGCCCGAGCGGACCGGGGCGAGCCAGGTCGATCAACTCCTCCGGACCGACGGCCGACACCCGGCCGACACCGACCGGGACCACCGGACCGACGACCACACCGGCGACGTACAGCAGCAGTGCGATCAGCACGACCGTCGCCCCCGGGCGTGGGAGACGCGGGCGAGGCCCGGGTCGGGGGGACGCGAGTCGATCGGCGACCATCGCTCGGCGCATCGGGTGCAACGCTAGTGCCGGACCGCCCGACACAACCGTCAGTCGCCGTGCGCACGTGCTGCCGGCGCCGGGCCGGTGCCGCCTCCTCGTGATCCGGTCTCCGTAGGATCGGCCCACGATGACCCGCCCCCGACTCGCCCACCAGCCGGCCCTCGACGGCGTCCGGGCGATGTCGGTCCTGGCCGTGCTGCTGTTCCACGGCGAGATCGCCGGGTTCGACGGTGGCTACCTCGGCGTCTCCGTGTTCTTCACGCTGTCCGGCTTCCTCATCACCACCCTCCTGCTCGCCGAGCGCGACGGCACCGGCCGCATCGACGTCGGTGGCTTCTACGTGCGCCGGGCGCGACGCCTCCTGCCCGCGAGCATCCTGTGCGTGGTGGTCGTGGCCGTGCTGGCCGCGACCACGAACGTGTTCGCCGCGGTCGACACGCTGCGACGGGACCTCCTCGGATCGCTGCTGCAGGTCGCGAACTGGGTGTTCCTCGCCGGCGACGGCTCCTACCAGCAGCTCTTCGCCGATGCCGCCGGGCAGGCGTCACCGCTGGACCACTACTGGTCGTTGGCGATCGAGGAGCAGTTCTACTGGTTGTGGCCGCTCGCGTTCCTCGGGCTGTGCCGCGTGGCGGGCTCCCACCGGTCGCGCACGATCGTCGTCGCCGCGGCCACTGCGATCTTCGCCGTCGCCGCCCCGATCATCGCTGCCGTCTGGGGTCCCGACGCGGCGTACTGGGCGACCCCGGCCCGTGCTGCGGAGATCCTCGTGGGTGCGTTCGCCGCGTTCGTGGTGTACGGCAGGGTGCTGTCGCCGCGCTGGTCGCTCGTCGCCGCAGGGTCGGCCGTGGCGCTCTCCGTCGCCGTCGTCACCTTCCCCACCGTGGGCGGCCCCGCCTACTCGGGCGCGCTGCCGCTGGTCGGCGCGGTGAGCGCGCTGCTGGTCGTCGGTCTGCAGGTACCCGGACCCGTCCGCGCGGCGCTGTCGGTCGCACCGCTCGCCTGGCTCGGACGGATCAGCTACGGCGTCTACCTGTTCCACTGGCCGGTGTTCGTGGCGGTGGACGCCCCACGGGTGGACCTCGACCCGCTGCCGCTGTTCGTGCTGCGCATGGCGATCACCCTGACGCTGGCACAGGTCAGCTTCGTGCTGTTCGAGGAGCCGATCCGGCGCGGCGCCGCGTGGCGTCCGCGGATCGTGGCCGGCGCGTCGCTCGCGTCGACGGCGGCCGCTGCGGCCGTGGTGGTCGCCGTGGTGCCGGCAGCAGCGGGTGACTACTGGCGCGACGACCTGGCCGCCACGGCCGAGGCCGTCGGCATCGAGCCGGTCGACGCCGACGGCCTGGCCCCGCTGGCCCTCGTGACCACGACGACCGCCGAGCCGTCCTCCCCCACCACCGCGGCCCCGATCGACGAGACGGATCCGTCCGAGACGGCCGTCGCACCCGACCCGTCGGTCGCCACGTCGGCCGTCGTGTCGGCCACGTCATCACCTGCGACCGTCACGGCAGCGCCGGTTCCGACCGTCCCACCGATCCCTCCGCTCAGCCGGCCGACGCGCGTGCTCGTGGCCGGCGACTCGACCGCCGAGGCCACCGGGGTCGGGCTCGCACAGTGGGCGCTCGAGCGGCCCGATCTCGCGCAGGTCACCCTCGCCACCGAACCCGGATGCGGGTTCGTGCGTGACGGCGAGTTCCTCGTGCAGGAGTGGACGAGCGTCGATCCCCGCTGCGACCGCTGGCTCGACCAGGACCTCCCGGCGCGGGTCGCCGAGCTCCGGCCCGACGTCGTCATGCTGATGACCACGTCGTGGGACGTCCTCGACCGTCGGTGGACCGACGACGACGAGGTCGTGCGCACCCCGCTGGACGAGCCCTACGCGGCCCGGATGCGTACCGATCTGGCCTCCGTCACGCAGCGACTCCTCGACGCCGGTGCCGGCAGGATCGTGTGGATCCGTCAGCCGGTGCCGAACGTGTTCTGGTGGAGCTCGGGTCAGGCCCAGGAGGACCCGGCCCGGCACGCCGTGCTCACCGGGGCCATGGAGCTGGCCGCCGCCGCCGATCCTGCCCGGGTGCGCGTGGTCGACCTGTCGGCGTGGCTCACGGCGAGCGGGTACGACACCGACCAGGACGCACGCCCCGACGGGGTGCACTGGTCGCCCGAGGCGGCCACCCGCATCGCCGGCGACTTCCTCGGCGCGGCGCTGGTGTGGGCCGCCGTGGGCAGCTGACACACGAGCGGCGGGCACCCTAGGATCGCACCATGGCGACGACGGACACCGCCGCATTGGTGCGCATCACCGGTCGTTCGCCGAAGGTCCACGTGTCGGGCGCTCCCGGCGCACCGTTCGCGGTCGACGGCGGGTCGTACGTGGTACAACCGGACGGCTCGATCGACGTCACGCCGGGCACCGGTGCGGTGCACGTCACCCTCCCCGGTGCGGTGTTCGTGAAGGGGGTCGCCGACCCCGTCCCGGTGCACCGCCTCATCGAGCCAGCGACCACACCGAGGCCGGGGCCGGACGAGGTGGACCGATGAGGATCACCGGCGTCGTCGAGGGCTTCTACGGCGCGCCGTGGTCGCACCAGCAGCGCCTCGACTGGATCGACCGGCTCCACCGCTGGGGGATGACCCACTACGTGTGGGCGGCGAAGGAGGAGCCGCGTCATCGCGACGACTGGCGGGAACCGTTCACCGACGCGGAGCTGGACGGGTTCGCCGAACTGGCAGGGCACCGCACCGGGGTCGACCTCGCCGTCGGGCTCACGCCCGGTCCCGAGGCGACCGCCGAGGACGTGATGGCCAAGCTCGGCCCCGCCGTCGACGCCGGCGCCGCGGTGGTCGTGCTGAGTTGCGACGACCTCCCCGCGCTCGACGCGGGCGGCGACCACCGCGACCTCGCCCACGCCCTCGCCGACCGGCTGGGCTGCACGGTGTGGATCGTGCCCACCCACTACTGCGGGGTCGACGACTCGCCCTACCTGCGGTCGCTGTGCAACGGCCTCGACCCGGCGATCGAGGTGATGTGGACCGGCCGTCACGTGGTGAACGCACGCATCCACGCAAGCGAGGCGGCCCGGTGGGCGGAGCTCACGGGTCGACCACCGCTCGTGTGGGACAACGCACCGGTGAACGACGGTCTGATGCGCGAGGCACTGCACCTCGGGCCGCTCACGGGCCGCGACCCGGCGCTGCGCGACGTCTGCGCGGGCGTGCTCTGGAATCCGATGGAGTTCGCGCTCGCGTCGGTCGCCACGATGGCCTCGGCCGCGGCGTGGGTGCGCGGCGACGACCCGGTCGCCGCGTGGGCCGACGAGGTCGCCGCCCGAGGCTGGGCGCAGCTCGCCGCGGCGACCGCGTTCCCCGACGACGCCCACTGGCCGGGGACGAACCCCGACCGTGCCTGGTGGCGAGCGATGCACGACGGGCTGCCCGAGCGTGCCGTCGATGCCGGACTCGACGAGAGCGTGCAGCCCTGGATCGACGCCGCCCGCGAGGGAGCCGCGATCGCCCTCGCGGCGATCGCCCTCGCCGACCGCATCCACGAGCGAGGCGCCGACACGGGCGCGACGCTCCGCCAGTTCGGGCTCACGGGCCGGTGGCGGGACTGGCGTCGCAACCCGGTGCTCACCTTCGGCGCGGGGCCGCGGGTGCGGCCCGTGCTCACCCAGGACCAACGCGGCGAGTTCGTCGGTGATCCGGCGGCGTTCGTGCTCGACGACCCGATCGTCGACGACCTCGTCAGACGGGCGTTGCCGTCCTGACGGCGGCCGGGCCGCCCGAACCGGTCGGGGTCTCCACCGTGCCGTCCGGGCGCCGGGCGAACCGGCGCGGCTCGCTGCCGTGCACCGGTTCGTCGCTCGTCCACGGCCATCCGCCGAACTGCGTGGCGCGGTAGTCGGCGAAGGCCTGCTCGATCCCGGCGCGGTCGTTCATCACGAACGGGCCGTACTGGGCGACGGGCTCGCCGATCGGGCGGCCCTGCAGCACGAGCACCTCGGCTCCGATAGCGCTCGCCACCACCACGTCGGTGTCACACGCGAGGACTGCACCGTGGCCGACGGTGATCTCGTCGCCGTCGAAGCCGGCCGCCGCGCCGTCGAAGACGTAGGCCACCCGCACGGTGTCGGCGCCGCGGGCGGCGGGGATCGTCCAACTCGCACCGGGTTCGAGGCGGACGTGCCAGATCGCGACGTCGCTGTCGGGCCGCGAGGCGTACGACGACGGCGGCGGCGACGGCGGCACCAGGCCGGCCAGCCCGCCAGCGACCACCGTGATCTCCGCGAGGTGTCCGTCGGTGTCGCGCACCTCGAGGTGCGGGATCTCGTCGGCCCACAGCATCGAGAAGTGCGGGGTCGCGAACTTGTCGGCGGCGGGCAGGTTCACCCAGATCTGGAACAGCTCGAGCGTGTTCGGGCCGTCGGCGTCGAGCAGCGGGAACATCTCGCTGTGGACGATGCCGCTGCCGGCGGTGAGCCACTGGACGTCGCCCCGGCCGTAGCGGGCCGCAGCGC
>WLDE01000015.1 GCA_009704985.1 Actinomycetota bacterium
GAGGAGTTCGGCGAGGGTTGTGATAAGGGCTGAGCGGTTCACGAGGCTCTCCTGGCGGTGGTGTAGCGGATGGCGCGAGCCTGCCAGGCGGCCCAGAAGGCCTGCTCGGCGATTTCGACGCGGCGTGCGAAGTCGGGGTCTCTCATGAGCTCCCGGGCGGCGGTGTGCATCTCCAGGACGCTGGTGTGTCCTGCTGAGCGTGGGCGCAGCCGCCGGCGGATTTCGGGGTACGACGCTCCGATGTACTGGCGGGCCAGGAGCACGATGACCCGGCGGGCCTCGATCGTCGCTGCGCCTCGGCTGTCGTCAAGGAGCAGATCGACGGGCACGCCGAGCGCCCTGGCGGCGGGCTCGATCAGGTCGTCGAGGATGGGGGGCGGTAAGTTCATGGGAAGAGCGGCTCGATCTGTCCGGGGAATGGCAGGTCCCAGTTCGCGATGATCTCATCCCAGTCGAGCGCCTCGGCTGGCAGGTCCGCCTGGCCTGCGGCGAGCACCCTGCCGATCTGCTCCTGCAGGTGAGGGAGCCTGAAGCACTCCGGCGGCTTTTCGCCGCTGGGATTGCACGCGAGCGCGGCCTTCATGTGCGGGCTCTCGATGAAGCGGCGGAGCCAGGCGGTGATGGCGCAGTTCGGGCAGAAGCCTCGGTCCTTCGCGTGCTTGAGGAGCCGGGCCTGGTCGTTCGACGTCGCGGCGATCCGGCACCTGACGGCGCAGCGATCGCAGTTGACGATGCGGCCTGCGTTGGGGTTGGGTGTGGTCTCGCTCACGCTGCACCTCCCACCCGCTCGACGAAGTCCCGTGCCCGGTTGACCTTGGCCATGAGCTCATCGCTCCCGCCGGCGTCGGGGTGTGCCTTCCTGGCGGCGGCGCGATAGACCGCCTGCAGATCCGTCGGGAGCTCGCTGACGATGTCGCCCTTGCCGATGCTGCTCAGCCATCTCATGGCGTCGCGCACGCTGGCGAACTCGGCCGCTGGCGTCGCCGGCGTCGAGGGCAGGGCCTTCCAGCCGGCGTACACCTGGTCACCCTTCACTGCGCCGTCGCGGGCGATCATCCGTTGGGCGCGGAGCGTCCGGGCGATCGCAAAGACGTTGTGCTCCCAGTCTGCCCACGTCGCGCACTCGTAGCGGAGCGGGCCGTACTTCGAATCGAAGAACAGGCGCACGCCCGGCGATCGCGGCCTGGCGGTGGAGCGGATCCAGCCGTCGTTACGGATGTCGTTCTCGGCGACGTTCATCTCGACGATCGCCTGGCGGACCTCGAGCGCCGCGAGCTCGTGGCGAAGCATGGCCGCGATCGACGTCCACCCGGCTCGGTAGGGGCTCTTCTTGCCCTGGCCCTTGATCGGCTCGGCCCAGGCCCGTGCGATGAGCTCCGTCCTGATTGGCGGCTGCTGTGTGCGTCTCACGCTGATGCTCCTGTGTTGCGGACGGCGCGGTCCTCGGCGAGGGCCGCTCGGTGTTCGATCACGAGTCGCTGAAGGTCTGCCAAGGCATGCATGTCGATGGCCTGCTGCTGCTGGAGGCGGTCGCAGAGTCGCTCGGCCGCGGCGGCGATCGCGAGCGTGCCCTGGGCGAGAGCGCCGGCGGCCTTGGTCTGTGCGAGCTCGGTCTGCGTCAAGTCGAGGAACCGGCCGACGACGCGGGCCTGGCGAGTGAGCCGATCGGCCTGCATCCGCAGGTCACGGGCGCGGAGCCGGCTCTGTTTGCCCTGGTCGGCGGTCATCGCTCGGCCCCCTTCGCGGCCTGGGAGTCGAGGTGCCGACGAATCAGGCGGCGTAGGGGGACGACGGCGCTGATCACATCCGGATACCGGGGGTCGCCCGGAGGGTTGGTTCGCATGCAGATCGCCTGCCAGCCGGAGCCCACGACGGTGATGCCCCAGAGCCCGAGTTTCTCTGCGATCCTTTGTGGCTCGTGAATGACGCCGCCTGCGAGCGTCAGGGCTTGGAGATAATCCTGGTTGAAACACAGATGACGCACAGCCACTTTGCGGCGAGGACTCTCGTTGTCGTCGGGATCTTCCGACGGCCCGAGCGTCCGCACTGGCGGAACCTGGTCGAAGACGATCGGGGATGCGGGCTGTGTGTTGACCGACCAGTTGAGCGACTCGACGTTCGGGAATCGCTCACCCGCTCCTGGCTTGCTGTCCCTGGTGTCGGTCCGCCGGCGGATGCAGAGGGCCAGGTCCGTCGCGTACTCCCAGCCGTTCAAGACGAAGGGCGTGGTGACCGCGTAGACCCCGTGCGAGTACTGCCGGCAGGCGGCGTGCATCAGCTCGTCGAGGGTGATCATGGCTGGGCTCCTTCATCCGCGGCGATGACGTACACCGTGGCCATGCGCCCCGTCCTGGTCGGCCTGCGGCGCCCGCTGTCGACGATCGCTCCGGCGTGCTTGAGGCTCGTGAACCGGCCGCTGTGCGATTGGGGCAGGTGGGCGGCGGCGAGCCACTCGTCGAGCGTGGCCCCGTGCTCGCCGGCGTCGTGGACGAAAGCCAAGGCCTGGCGGGCCAGCAGCGTGGGGCGCTCGGTCGCGTTGGCGGTCAGCGCCGCGATGCGGCTCGTGGCCGGCGCTGCACGCGACGTGCGGTATCCGATTCGGCGGAGCTCGAGCCCGTCCCAGAGGTGAGCAGCGGTGTCGGTCATTCTCGCACGCCCCTCTCTCCGCCCCACATGAGGTCGTCGACGCGGCGCTCGAGCGCCTCAATGCGACGCTCGGCCGCGTCGGCGCGTTCCGCGAGGGCGTTTAGCCGGCGATCGAGCTCGCGTCGTTTTGCCCCCTCGGGCCACGGCAGAAAAGCCGGATGGTCCGAGGTGCGATCGGGGAGCGTCTGGGATACCGGAGGCCCGTTCCAAGGTGAACGAACCGGGTTCCTCAGTCGGCGCTTCGCAGGCCGACATGCAAGCAGGATGATGGGCAGGGCCAGGGCCATCGCGATAGCCAACAGCAGTACTCGTGAGTCCTCGAGCGGCATCATGACAGTGCCCCCCTCGCCGCGACCAGCAGCCATTGGTCCAGACGGTCGATCTGCTCGAAGTCGGCCCACTCGAACGACGTCGGCGGCTTGGCGCGGTCCGGGTATCGGTTCACCATCTGCCGCCCTGTGAGCACGCCGATGCGGTCTTCGTTCTTCCAGAGGACCGCGACGACGGCGGCGTACCAGTTGTGCAGATCGATGAGCGCGTTCAGCTGGTGTGCTCGAAGGCCTCCGTAGCCCTTTCCCGGCGCTACGACCTTCAGCCTGTTCGCGTGCTCCGTGGTCGCTTTGACCTCGAGCGCGATCATGCGGCCTTGGAGCATCGGCAGCCGCTTGTCACCGAGAAGGTCTGCGGATGGTCCCATGACGCCGAGGAAGTCCACGTCCTGGCGCTCTGAGAGCTTCCTCAAACCTGTGAACCCGCGTCCGGCCGTCTTCACCGGCACCGTCGGCACCGGCAGCATGCGAATCCGAGCGACCAGGCTCCGCTCCCAGCCTGCATGGACGCTGGCGAGCTCCCGCTCGAAGTACCTGCCGGCGGCCGTCGCGCGCTTGCCGGCGATGGACCGCTCGAGCCTCGCCTTCTCGGCGCTCGCCTGGGCGGGGTGCAGGGCTCGGAACTGCTCTGTGGTGAGGCGCTCGGTCATGGCTGGCCCTCCGAGACCTGCGGGATGAGCTTGACGCCGACCGCGGCCCAAAGTCCATCGATCTGGCGGGGCGCCAGCTCACCCGTCAGCTGTGCGTGCGTCCCGAACAACTCGCCGAAGATGAGCAGGAACTTGTCTCTGGCTTCCTGATGCTCCATCGGGCGATCGATGACGCCCCGCTCCCAGCGCTTCAGGCCCTTGCTCCACCCGGTGTCGTGCCGGAGCAGGTCGCTGGCCTCGCGGGCGAGCACGAGGCGGTCGGCTTCGGTGACGAGCACAGCGACGTCGGTGTCGGTGTACTCGGGAAGTCCGAAGGCCTGGCGGACGACTCGGTCGATGTTGAACGTGTGGTCGTTCAGCTTCTCGGTCATCGCCTTGAGCGGGCCAGGTACATCGCCGAGCCAGGCCTCGTGCGCGTCGTGAAGCAGTCCCCAGCGCGCGGCCTTCAGGGCGAGCGCGGGGGTGTCGTTGGCGGTCGTGCCGAATGCCAGGTCCGCAGCGACGAGGGCCACGATGGCGCTGTGCTGCGCGACCGAGTAGAAGTAGCGCGTGTGCCCGTTGAACCTCGCCAGCCTGCTGAGGCTCGTGGCGATGTCCTGAAGGTTGGCGTCGTCACGCCTGAAGGCCTCGACCGGCACCATGCGGCCGGTGAAGGTCTGGATCGGTCCTGACTTGTTGCTGCTCATCGGCGGTCCTCCCTGTTGGCGCTGTAAACGCGGTCCTCGTGTCGGTGTGCGGGCTCGAGATACGGCAGGCCCAGGAGGTCGAACGCGACGGCCTCGCTCGGCACGGCGATCCGAACCCCGCGGCGGTCGTGCGGGAACCCCTCGCGGCTCTTGAGGCCTCGGTTCTGCAGGCGGAACATGGCGGCCTTGCCGAACTCCGCTGGCCCCGTGCGGATCAGTTCGATCCAGCCGCGGTTGCCCTGCGGGCCTGGCCAGAACCGGTGGATCTGGATCGGCAGCAGCGCCGGCTTGGGGCTCTTGAGCTCGAGGAGCAGGTTGCACATGCCGAACCCGGGCTTGAGGCCCTTGACGGCCGTGCCCAGCCTCGTGTCTCGTGCTGGTTCCTCCGCGGGGTAGAAGTGCTCGCTGAGCACGGCGTACAGCGCGTCAGCCTCCATGGGCCTGCCCTGGGCGTCGAGCGCCGGCCTGGGCGCGATGTAGTCGAGGTCGCCGGCCACCGGGAGGCCGCGGCGGAGACTGCCGACCGTCGCGACCATGGCAGCGCCGCCCTCGGCGTCTGGAGTCAGCTCGCGAAGCCCGAGCGTGCCGCGGAGGTGGTTATCGACCTTGCGGAGATAGTCGGCATCGAATCGCGGTCCGTTCATGAGGTTGCTCCTGCGGCCCTCTTGACCGCGAACGCCAGCGGTGCCTCGATCCGCACCTTGCCGGCCTTGCCCTTGGGCCACCAACGCACGACGAGCGTCTTCTTGGTTCCGGCCTCGGCAAGCGCGGCCATGTCCTTCGCGCTGATGGTGATCTCGACCGGATCCCCGGCGCTGACCGTGACGCTCAGGCTTGTCTGGCGGTGCAGGCCGTACAGCTCGCGGATCTTGGACTCCAGCGCTGGGTCCGCGTGGCGGCCGTTGGCGTTATCTTCGATCGCTGAGAGCCTCGCCTCGCGGATCTCCAACAGCCTCGCGGCCTGCTCGAGAGTGAAGCCGCACTGCTCGCGAAGCGTGCGGAGCTCTGCGCCGATGCGGATGTGCTCCTGGCGGTGCTCCATGCTCACTTGCGCACCTTGCCCTTCACCGGCTTCGCGGGCTTGGCGGCCTTGGCGGCGGGAGCCTGTGCGGGCTCGGCGGCGGTGGGGGCATCCACCCAGCCCTTCGGCCTGGCGATCTTCTTGGAGTCGATCAGCTTCTGGAGCGTGGCCTGGCGGATGACCTTCTCGTCCACCGCCGGCGGGAGCGGCGCGGCGATGTTCAGGGCCTTGCGGAGGGCGTCGCGCTTGTCGAAAGCGTTGTCTGTGTCGGCGAGCAGTTCTGCGATCGCCTCCACGATGCTCTCCGGGCTGGAGGTCGTCGACTTGGCCTTCATCGCGATTTTGCCCAGCTCGCCGATGTCCGGCTCCGCGATCAGCCGGAGGCGTTGCTGCCAGTGGGCTTGGCTCAGGGGTGCGTACCTGTTGTACTTGGGCTTCTTCGCCAGCAAGGTGTCGGAGAAGCTGCTCTCGAAGAGCATCACCGTCATCGCGGTCGCGACCTCCGGCCGTGCCGTCAGAGCGGCCTCGACGTACGGCATGTACTGCTCGACGCGCTCGTGGTTCGCATTCCTGATCGCGTCATTGACGCGGTAGTTGACCTCGTACTCGGGCAGGTAGTTCGTCTCCGAGCGATCGGCCGAACGTTCTGCGGCCTTGACGCTCTTTTCGGCGCGTCGGATCCTGGCGGCGGAGAGTGCGGCCTCGGCGCTGACGCCCGCGGGGACTAGACGGCTCTCCTGCAGCATCTTGATGTTCAGCGGGGCCTCGGTCTTCTCGACCGCGTTGACGATCGCCGTCGCCGCGGTCTTCAGGGCCTTCTCCGCCGCGGCGGCTTTCGCCTTGTAGCACGTCGGGTTCCCGCAGTACGGCCCGTCGTCGTCCTTCGAGCGCCTGCCTGTCCCGCCGTCCATCTTGTCGTACAGGTCGCCGGCGGCTGGCAGTTCGCCCTTGCCTCCGAACAGCTGCATGTCGTTGGCGCTGTTGGCCGGGCAGGTGTTGCACGCGGGGGCTTGAACCCCGGGCACGTTCACGGCCTTGTCCCAGGCGACGTCGGCGAGGCTGAGCATGCGGCGCGTCACCAGGTCCTTGACCTGGTCGAGCTCCATCGGCAGGCGTCCGGGCTCCTCGGCCGCGGCCTGGCGAGCGATGTCCTCGCGAACCTTCGCATCGGCGAGCCTGGCGATCACCCGGGCGTGCGTCGCCGGCAATTGGCCCGAGCGGATCAGCTCGCGGATCGGCTTGCTCATCCGCGCGATGTACAGGTGGTCTCGGACCCAGCGCTCGCTCTGGCCGAGCCTGGCGGCGATCGCGGCGACCCGCTCATCGTCGGGGACCAGGTCGGGGTTTCTGTCGTAGAGCTCGCATACCGCGTCTGCTTTCTCTATGTCGCTCAGCGCCTCGCGGTGGAGGTTCTCGGTGAGCCTCGCGTCCGCGTCCGAAACGTCCGCCGGCACGACGACGGCGTTGATGTGCGTCCACTTCAGCATGTTCGCGGCCCGCATGCGGCGGAACCCGAAGACGAGCTCGTATGAGGCGAGTGCTCCGCCCTGGGTCTTGCGCTTGTCGTCGGGCAGGCGGCGAACCCCGACGGGCTGAAGCTGGCCCAGGCGGTGCATGGTCTCGGCCAGTTCATTCAGCGCCGTCGCTCCCTGCGGCGTGTCGTACGACCTGGCGTCGCGGTCGTTCTTCATCTCATCGACGATGATGTCGGCGATCGCGATCGACGCGGGCTCGGCGGTGCGGTATCCGCCGGCGTAAGGGATGCTCGGCGGCAGTGCGGCGGCGGCGGGCTCGGGCTTTGTGGCGGTCTTCGGCATGCGGGGCTCCTGTGGGTGTGGGGGCGAATCCCGCCGGCGGCCTTGCGGACGCCGGCGAGGTGTGGTCAGCGGGGAGCGTCGGTGAGGGTCGGGTTGGCAGGATTGCGACGCTCAGAAAACGCGCCGAGCGGCTTGGTCAAGTCCGGCCACTCGGCCCAGTACCCGATGCCACGCTCGCCCATGTGGCTGCGCTGCTCATCGGTCAGGGCCTCGCACAGCGGGATCTCGAACGTGTTCGAGCTCGCTCGCATGATCGCGGCTTCGTGCGGCTGGGTCGTGTCGAGCCACGTGTGAACAACGACCTTCCTGTACTCGCCCTCCGGGCCGATGTGCGGCCCGCTGCTGCTGATGACGACGCCCGGCCGCGGCCCTTCCCACTCGGCCCCGAAGACGAGGACGATCCGGCCTGTCGAAACCTCCCGCTTGCTGAAGATGCTGCTCTGCTCTGCGTTCTGCTCTGGCATGTGCTACTCCTGAGTGTGCTTGCGGCCACGCGCCGCCGAATCCCTCGCCGCGGGCTTTCGCCTGCGGCGGGGAGGAGAGAGAGATCAGCGGGACTTGGCGGGCTTCTTCGCGGCCTTCTTCTTGGCCGGCTTCTTGGGCTTCTCGGTGGGCGAGGCCTCGGGCTCCGCGGCAGGCGTGAAGGGCACGCGGCGATCCTCGGGCCAGCCCATCATGATGTGAAGCTCGGCGACTCCGAAGAGCGTCTCGAACGCGTCCTGGTTGCGGGCGAAGATGCGCAACAGGGCGTTCCACATCCGCTCGCCTCCGGAGAGGCGGAGGCGCTCTGCGATGATCGATCCGAGGTGGCCCCAGACCTCCGAGTGCAGATCGGGGAGACTGGTGAGGATCGCCGGCGCATCGGCGCTGGTCTCGAACACATGGCGGAGCTTGCGGATCAGGCGGTCGGGCGTGCTCAGGCCCCAGTTTGCGAGTTCATCGAGCGCGGCCTGGACCTCGTCCTCGTCGACGTTGTTCATCGCGGCCGGCCTGACGCTCGCCGTCCAGGGCACGGTCAGCCAGGCGTGATCGAACCCCGCCTCCGCGATCTCCTCGCCGAGCCAGACCTCGGCGGTCGGGTCTGCGTCAGGCGCGGCGCCCTGGCTATCGGCGTCGTCGTCGGCGTCGGTCTGCTTCGGTTTCTCGATCGACGGCAGGCGGATGTCGCCGCCCTTGATGTCCGTCGCGATGCCGCGGCGTCCGCAGAAGTCCGCGAGGCAGTCGCGCAGGTGGTCGAGTTGCTCCGGCGTGATCTCGCCGGCGAGCATGGCCTGCTTGACGGCTTGGCCCTCGTGCTGGTCCATGGCCTCTTTGACGGTGCGCATGCCGACCTTCAGCCATGCAGCCGAGTACATCTCGCCCATCAGGTCTCGCAGCTCGACGGCCTCCCAGGCCCGGGGGTCGGGCTTGAAGCCGTCGGCGAGCCCGCCGTCACACGCGCGGTCGACGAGGTCGAAAAGGTCCTGCGTCATCTTCTTCGTCAGGTCGAGTTCGGATCGTCGCTGGCGATCGAGGTTCGTGAACGTTGCCTTTGCGCGGCGGAGGTCCATCGCGATGCCGGCGACGCGCTCGAGGAGTGCGGGGTCTGCGTGGGCGTCCTTCTCCTCGGGGAGCTCGTCGAGCGACTTGCTCAGCGTCTCCTCGCGGTCCTTCACCGCGCCCTTTGCCTGGTTCCAGTCCTCCTCCATCTCGGCGACGCGGGCCTGGCTGGCCTTCACTCCGTCGCGCAGGGTGATGATTCGGATCGTCGTGGTTGCGTCGAATGCCATTGCGTGTTCCTGGTCGGTGTGTGGTGTCGCCGGCCGCACGGCCGGCGTGCGTCAGGCCTTGGCGGCCGTCGGTTGCTGAGTTGGGGTGGTCGGCGCGGTAAACGCGGCGTGCTCGGCGAAGTCGAGCAGCTCGCGGCGGCCGTCCCTGATGCCCCAGCGGGCGGAGATGCGTTTGCCCTTGAGCGGCTCGATCGAGGTGCTGAAGGTGAACATGTCGCCTGCCTCGGTCGTCACCTTGAAGAGCACCCAGGCCTGCCCCTTGGCGGTCGTGCCGTTTTTCACGGCCTGGACCTCCATGACCGTCAGGATGCCCGTCTGCTCGCCCTTCTTGGCGGGCGGCTGGTCATCGCGCTGGCGTTCGGCCCTCGCGGCGGCGTCGGCGGCATCGGCGGCGGAGCCTCGGGCACGCGTGGGCTTGGGCTTCGTCGGCGCTGCTGGTGTCTCCCGGCCGGGCTGCGCGGTCGGGGGTTGCGGAGTTGGGGGCGGAGGCGGTGTAGATGCAGCCGGAGCCGACTCACCACGGGTGGGGGTTTCGGCGACGGGGGCGGTCGGGGTGGCGGAGGCCTTGGCGGCGGGCTTCGGGGCTGGCAGGTCGGCGGGCTTGCGGCCCGCAGCCTGGTGCTGCTGCAGGAGCTCGATCATGCGGAGGCACTCGTCAGGCTCCGCTTTGCGCGCGGTCAGGTCGATGCCGATCTGTGCGCCCAGGCAGTGGACGATTCGGCGGACCTCGGCGTTGATCTCGTCCACCGTGCCTGGCATCTGCCCGGCCCACTGCTTGACCGCCTGGACGAGTCGCGGCGCTGGGAGCAGCCGATCGTCCACCCCGACCGGGCGGGGGGCGGGGTCGATGACCTCGGCTCCGTCCCTCAGCCAGCCGATCAGCCGCCGGCCGAACGCCTCGTCGGGCTTCTCCATCATTTCGTTGTGCAGATCGCTCCAGCGTGTCTTCGTCACCGTCATGATGGCCCCGTCCATCTTGACGCCGATGTCGAACTCGTATTCCATGCCGTCGCGCTGGATCGGAGCCATGCCAAGCCGACGCACGGTGGTCTTGCCGTCGACGACCTCCTGGACGTGCTCCATCTTCTCTCGCAGCGTGACCAGCAGGTGGCACTTGCAACGGAGCATGGTCTCGACGAACTGGTTGTGCAGCGGCGTGACCTCGCGCCAGGCGGTGAAGCCCTTCGGGTCGCCGCTCTTGTTCCGGGCTCGATCGACGCGGTCGAGCGCTCCGTCCTTGCCCGACCAGGCGTGCGTGGCGGAGTCGATGATGATCACGCCGTATCCCGCGGCCTCCGCGGCCTCGATCGCCTTGCAGTACTCGCTCGGGCTGAATGAGGTGAGGTTGACCTGGTCAAACTTGAACCTGTCGGCGTAGAGCGAAGACGAGTAGTTCTCGGTGTCGATGAACGCGATCGGCTTGCCGATCGCCTCCGAGATGCCCGTGGCGATCCGCAGGGCGGAGTAGGTCTTGCCGCTGTTGGTCGCGCCCGACAGCACCATGCGGAGCAGGCGCTGAGACTTCTGTGCAGGCTTGAAGACGTACGTCATCGGTGCTCCTGGTCTGGTGGCGTTGTGGGGTGGTGCGCAGCGGGCGCTCAGCTCGCCCGGCGGGCCTGAGCGGTCTCAAGCTCGCGTGTCAGGTGGAGGAGACGATCGGCCTGCATCTGTGCGGTGCGGGCTCGCGCGTCGCTCTCAGCTTGGATCTGGCGCACCTGCTGCTCGAGCTTGTTGACGCTCTCGAGCGCGTCGGCCTGCAGGTCAGCAAGCTCACGGCGCGTCGCTTCAAGCTCGCCGGCTCCCCTGAACCAGCCGAGCGTGTAGCCGATTCCGAAGCTGGCGGCCAGCACGCCGCTGACGCCGAAGAAGATGAGCAGGGGTTCGAGGTTCGGCATCATCGGTTGTCTCCGTTGTGAGGTGCGGTGGGGTCGCCGAGTGCGGCGATCGCGAGGCTGATTGAGTGGTGGTTGCCGGGCTTCCAGGCGTCGGCGTGCCAGTGCGCCCTGGCGAAGGCGACGAACGCGGCAAGGTCGGCGGTGGCGCGGGCGTAGGCCGGCTCGAGCTCCTGCTCGTCGAGGACGGCCTCGGCCAGGACCATCTCGATCGACGTCGGCTCCGGCGCGCTGGCCGGCATCGGCGGCGCGGCGACCGATAACTGCGTGGGTGAGGGCGTGGTGGGGTCAGAGAGGCTGTACAAGGTTGGGCCTCGCGGGGTCGGTTTGGGGTGTGTGGGAGTGGGGAGGGCGACACTCAGACACCGGCGCTCAGATCGCGGCGGCGTTGGTGGTCGAAAGCCCCGGCGAGAACCGCCGGGGCTCGTGGTCATGCATCAGGAGGCGGCGGCTCGCGTGCTCGCCAAGACTCGCGCGGCTTCGAAGGCGTCATCGCTCGGGACCGGCGCGTAGAGCTCGGTCGTGCGGCTGCTGCGATGTCCCAGCAGTGCCGCAGCCGCATCGAGGCCCGCCTTCGGGCGCACGGCCCTGGCCGCGGCGTGTCGGATCGCGTGCGTCGAGAATCGCTCAACACCGGCCTTCGCGCATGCCGAGTCGATCGCCCGCTGCAGCCACTGGCGGCTCCGCTTCTGCCCGCGAGGGTTCAACGGGCGGAACACATACTCGCCTCCGCTGGTTCGGAGTGCTCGCCTGACGGCCGTCAGCGCCGGCCCGACGAGGGGGATGAGGCGCGTGTGCCCCCGGTGGGCGTTTTTGTGCTGCCTCTTGGCGATGTACGCCTGGCGGCCCAGGTGCAGCTCGTCGCGGCGGAGCGTGAGCACTTCGCCGACCCTGCAGCCCGTCGCCGCCATGACCGCGACGACGTCGGCGTGGTGCTTGGGCATCAGCCCGACCAGGCGGCGGATCTGCTGGAGGCTCGGGACGTTCTTCTCCGCCGGCTTCCTGGCGGCGCTCTCCCTGGCGGCGAGGGGCAGGACGCTCAGCGCCGAAGCCGCGTCGGCGGCGGTCATGATCTCGCGCTCAACGGCCCAGCGGAGCATGCGCTGGACTCGGAGCGTCTGCTGGTTCGTGTAGCCGTGCGACCAGTCGCGCTTCGTGATCTGTTCATCTCGCCAGGCCTTGAGCGCCTTGGCCGTGATGTCCTCCGCCGCGGCCTTGTCACCGAAGCTCTCGAGCAGGGCTCGCATGGTGCTTCGAATGTTCGCGGCCTCGCCTGTCGGTGAGCCATCGGACCGGCGGTAGTACTTCTCGGCGTGCGCGCAGTACGCAACGACGAGCCGCTTGAGCGGCGTGCAGGGCTTTGAGGGCATGGGGGTGCCTCGATGTCGCGCGATGGTAAATTCGTCGTCAGGGCCTCGCGCGGGCTCCGGCGTCGGCCGAGTTGCTAAGGCTCGGCGACACCACTTTACGTTTCTGCGGCCCGCTGTCAAGCCCGAGAAGATCGCGGCTGGTAGTATGTGCGGGCGCGGCGCAGGCCACGGCTGGCAGCCTCGTGACGCTGGGGACTCAGACAAACGGCTTCAGATTCCCAAGCTGAATGTCGGGAGTTCGATCCTCCTCGCCCGCTCTAGCAGGTCTTGTTTCCTCGAACAGATCTGCGAGGCCCTGCTCGGGCCGCTGCCGGTAAACAGCATTGAGCGAAACGCCGACCCAAGCCCCCGGCCGCTAACCGGGGGCTCGGCGTTTTTGGGCTCAGTCAGGTGGTGCGGCGTGCAAGAAAATCAAGGGGTACCTCTGGGTTTGATGTGTACCGGCTGTGGAAAAGGGCAAGGGGGATCGACTCCCGGCCTATCCATCGGCTCGAATGTGGGGCGGGTTCACTCTCAGAGGAGCTATCGATG
Source organism: Actinomycetota bacterium (assembly GCA_009704985.1). Lineage (GTDB taxonomy): Bacteria > Actinomycetota > Acidimicrobiia > Acidimicrobiales > Ilumatobacteraceae > VFMC01. Next base: position 12,712 of record WLDE01000015.1, read on the forward strand.
CCAGATTGGAAGATCGAGGTTGTCAGTACTCGGGACGGGTCAATCTCGCACGTCGAGGTCAAGGCCGCGAACGCGGAGGTCGCGCGTCAAGCGGTGGCGATGACGGGAGCAGGCGTGGTCGGTGGAGCCACGCTGGTGCGCATGGACGCCGAGCCCGTCGTTGTCACTGCGGCTCGGCCCGAAGAAGCGGGCGAGCTTGAACTGGCGGACCTGCGTCCCTCCATGCTGCTGGTCGTTCCGCCTGCGATCGGTGTCTGCTGGTGGCTGCTTGTCACGGTTCTTCTCATCCCCGCTGCGATAAACCCGATCGCTCTGGTCTTCGCGATCGTCACGGGCGTCCTGGCGTTCGCTGCGATGATCCGCGTGTTGGAGGCTGCCGTGTACGTGCATCGCACGCGGCTCATGCTCACCACTCAGCGCGTCATCGCTCGTGGGGGCACGCTGTTCACGACGCGGCGAATGGAGTCTCCGCTCCGATCGGTTGAGACCGTCGCGACCGCGAACACCTTCTGGGGAAGCATGCTGGGCCTGGCGACGATCGGCGTTTCGTTCACGGGCGGAACGCGCACGCAGATCTCCGGGGTCGCGGGAGCGCCCGTGCTGGTTGAGAAGGTCAACCGAGCGATCGAGGCTCAGCGGCGGCGCTGAGTCGCCCGCCTCCTGCTCGGGTCCGGTCTGTGCGTCGGCCTCTGGTTTGTCCGGGATCTGTTGTGACTCGTTCGCAAATTCCGGCCATAGAGCACACCAGTTGAGGGTGGAAGAAGAACCTCTCCCGTCCGCAAAAGCCCCCGTTCTCCTCCAAGGGCCATTGCCGCCGTGCTCTCCGGGGCCGATACTTCAGTGTGCTGGATGCACGCGTCGAACTGGATTCGTGAGTTTGACGTCTCAATCCCGGAAGGGGAATCAGTATGTCTGTTCTTGTTCGCGCAAACGTTCGTCTCCTCAAGAGCCCGCAGGTTCTTGAGGCGCATCTCTTCGACCTCGGCCTGACCATCTCCGCTCCCGACGACGCGTCGTTGATTCCCGAGATCCGCGCGGCGCTCATCGGGCACTACATCATCGCCAAGCGTGCCGGTCGCGCTCCGTTTGCCGACATGGTTTGCACTCCGGGATTTGCCGACGAGGAGCTGTACAACAAGACCCACGAGGTGAAGGGCACGAACGCTCGCCGCCTGGATCTGCCTTCCGAGGTTCGAGAGGCGCTGTCCACGGCGCTGGGCCTCGCGCATCGCAACGGCCCCCATCCGGCTGATTCGGTTCGCCTTGTGGTGGCGGCGTGAGTCAGGCTTCAGGTGGACAGTGGCTTGCTGGTGATGGGTTGCCGCCGATGACGGTCGAGCATCTCATCGAGTACCTACGGGCGCGCGGTGCCGTTGTCGAGGTCGTTGACGAGGAGGTCGCCAGCGATCTCGGCCTCCCCCTGTACATTGCGACGCTCGACGGCCGCTCCACTCCACTGCCGCTGAGGCGCAACTTCCCAATCTCCCCGCGGCATGCCCGGGATCTGTGTCAGCGGCTCGGACTACCGGTGCCCTCGAACTGGGCAGTTGTGATGTGACTGGCGATCGGATCTGTGCCTGTCATTTCCCGAGGGCCTTACGCCTACATCCCCGTCGCACGAAGGTGCCTATGGCGATGCAGTTTCCGCCGGCACACCCGAAGCCATCGGTCTAGGTTCGTCGCGGCCCACCATGCGACGCGCACGGCCCGCTTCGCCTCGACGAGGCACCCGCACCCCGGAACCTTCGGGGCTCGGACCGTGCTGATGCTGCCCTTGCTCCACAGCTCGAGGCGCTGCCACATCGGCGCGCCGTGAGTCTTCACGCGGATGTTCAGCCGCCCGATCGTGATCGGCGTGTGGACGATGCCCTTGGCATCCGGATGGCGGCCCTCGGGGCAAGGCAGGCCGTAGACCGTGTGCTCGTCCACCGTGTACCCCGACCGCGAGCACACGCCGGCATCGGCGTGCTCGCCGGTCTGCCGCATGTTCGGGCACGCCGCGCAGATGACCGCTCGCGTCACCGTCTGTCCGTCGCGCTTCGCGCCGTTGCGACACGCGATCGTGCCCTTTGTCTGTCCGCATCCGCAGGTCATGGAAGGTTCCCTCCTCCGCCGATAATGCCGCGGCACTCTGGCGTGTCGGTAAAGTACGCTTTGGGGTTCCTTCGGTCGCCAGAGCCTGGTGCGCTGAACTGCTTGAACCCAGAAGATTCGGCTTCGTCAAACTCGCCATTACCAAGATTGAGACGCTGAAGCCTGTAGTACGCGGAGCGTCGGCAGTCAAAGAACGCCCGAACGATGTCCACTTCGCACGCCCCGCACGCCAAGATGTCAGGCGGCGGGGGCTGCCTGCCAAAGCAAGAAAAGAACCCGCTGAATGGGCCGTTGGGGTATGGGTCGGAGGCGAAGCAGTTGAAGGGTTGCGGCGTTACTTGGCTCACCGTCGTGGTGGTGCCGCTAACCGGGTCTGTCCTGATGCGAGTTAGCGTGGCGGAGCCCGACCATTCACAGCAGTCTCCGGGGGTCGCGTTAGGCCGCTGCGACCACGTGACATTGCTCTCGAAGATTTGCTCTTCAACCGTCTCGCCGCCGGCTCGAACGGATCGACTCTTGAAGGTCCATCGCATCCGCGCGGTCATGCCTGCAATCTGGCACTCGTCGGTCGGAATAAGGTATGTGCCAGGCGGCGCGTTTGGGTCGATCGGATTCGGATCGTCGATCATCCTGCACAGAAATGGACAGCAACAATTCGCACACACCGCGTTTGTGCCAACATCGGCACATCGGGCTATCTGTTCTCCCTGCGGCTGAAATGGAAGCGGACAACCTGTGCCATACTCCGGACCTCGGGGTGCCGACGGGTCGAACCACGGCGGCGGGCCGCCCGGCCCCCACGGCGGCTCGCCATTCCACCCATCACCGCAGCAGTTCGGCGGCGGCGGACACGCGCCGGTGTACAGCTTGCCCGCGGCCGTCGTGATGATCTTGCCGTTATCGAGCTGGTAGATCATGTCGGCCCCGGCGCGGGCTCAGGCTCGCAGACCTGGACTTCGAGCCGCTCTTGGATGAGCAGGTACCAGCCAAGGCCTCCGTCGCCGTTGTCGTCCCGAATGCACAGCGCGCGAGCGCCGACGATCGCTGGCACGATGATGCCGTCGGGCATCACCGGTGTCCCCCAATGCGGCCGCACGTTCGTGAGGGTCTGGTCGGTGCCGCGGATCTTCACCGAGTAGTTGACCGACGAGACGACCGTCGGCTCCGTCGCGCTCGCCGCGGTGATCTCGCCGATGAGAATGTTTGGCGTCGGGCGCTCGAACGCGAACAGCGTCTCGCCGGTCGTCGTTCGCTGGGGCCACGCGTGCACGATCGTTCCGGGTCGGACCTGCTCGAGCCACTCGTTCTCTCGATGCGTGGTGTCGGTGTGTGTGGCTTCGAGCAGGTTGATCGCGCGATACGGCTGGAAGTCGGCCGAGGTGATCCCTCCCGGCTTCGCCACCCACGTGCCGAAGTCGGGGCTCTCGGGGTCAGTGTCCCAGGCGACCTGCGTGAAGTGATACAGGTAGCGGTACTGCCTGGTCTCTGCCGGGTCTGAGCCCGGCACCTCCCAGGGCTCGGCGCCGTCGATCCGGATCGTGATTGGCCCCGCCGGCAAGGGGCCGAGGTGCAGCATGGCCCACAGCGGGAGTGGTTCTTCCGGCGTGCCGTGCCCAGGCTCTTCGTCGCCGCTGAAGCCGGCTTCCGCCGCGATGATGGTGAACTCGCCGACCTCGCCGGCATGCAGCGTGCGCGACCCGGCGCGGAGGCTCGCACGACTCTGGCCCTCGCGCGTGATGATCACCAGCGCCGGCACCATGCCATGCACCACCACCGGGCCGACCGCACCTGGCGGGATCGGCTTCGCGGCGATGCACGTGCGGCCGACGTGGGTCTCGGCCGGCTCGATGAGCCTCATGACCGGGCGAGCCTGGAACAGGTTCGCGGATTGATCGACCAGGTCATCGTCGCCGACTCGGGCCGGCTCCCAGCACGGGCCACCGAGCGCCATCGCCTGGCCCTTCTCGATCAGCGTGGCCGTGGTGTTGAACCCCGAGAGCACGCGGGGCCGCTCGGCGGAATCCTCGGACGTCTGGCCGAGGGTGCCAGCCTCAGCAATTCGGGCCGCAGCGTCCCAGCGATTGAGTGTTCGCGCGGTCAATCGGACCGTCTGACCAGAAGTGAATTGGCCGCTGGTCATGTGGGGGTCGTGGGGTTCGGGAGTTGCAGTGCCGCGAAGCTCGTCCTTCGAAAGACACGCTCGATATGTGCGACATCAGGAACCTTGATGATTCTGCCTGATGGGTCGGGTACATCTCGATACTCGACCCAGAGCAGGTCGTGGCCCTCTTTTCCTGGGACTGAGATGCTTGCTCCCGTTCCGCCGTCGGCATTAATCGTGAACGCGTCCTGGTTCTCGGCGATGGCGAACGTCGATATGACCTCGTAGTCGTTCTGGCCTGCGCGAAACGACCAGCTTGAGCCCATGTAGAGCAGCTCGCCCGGCTGAAAGCCCCTGAACACGTCGGAGTTGACTTTGAAGGCGTTCCTGCCGATCAGTCTGATCCATGCGCCATCGACTGCCGCGGCGGGCTTGTACCCGCGCTCATCGAATTGCTGCATGCCTGTCGGGATCGAAACGCCTTGGGCGACGCCCTGATCGTCTACGTTGATCGCGCCTGAGTACGGCGTGCTAACCGAGCCTGAGTTGCCGAAGCTCCCTATGTGCTGGATCGCCTGAGTGAGGGTGACATCCACGGCGCGGACGGAGCCGGACGTGAAGAAGTCCGTCGTCTCGGGTTGAATCCGCTGGGTGTCGCCCGAGATCGGACCCCATTCGAGACTTACCTGCCAGACCCCCGGGCGGATGGTGTTGAAGGTCGGCACGCCGCGTCTCAGCGCTCCGAGCATCGGTGGCGTGTTGGCGAGGACATGAGCCCTCACCACCGCCTGATCAGTCGATCCTCGCACGAGGTAAACGCGGCGCTCGCTCTTCGCGCTGCTCTCGAATCCCTCGGCCTTGTCAATCATCGTGATCATGGTTCATCCGAGGGTGACTGTCCCTGGGGCCTGGTTCTGGACGGTCCGCTTGATGTCATCGATCTGCGAGGCGATCCGCTCGAGCACCTGTCCGGTTGCGCCGCTGCGGAGGCTGTCCAGGCCCGCGTCCGTCAACCCGAACAGGCTGCGCACGCCGCCAAACGACGAGACCTGCTCGAAGGCCTCGCCGATCGTCTCTGCGATGTCCTGTACCTGGGGACGTCGGGCCATGGCCGCGTTGAATTCCTGATAGCCACGTTCGGCTTGGGCGAACAGAGCATCCATGCGGGCCTTTTCGGCGGCCTCGGCGTCCGCTCGCGCCTGCGCGTCCGCGGCCCGCTTTTGAGCAGCCGCCAGTCGCTCTTGAGCCTTGGCCAGGTTCGTTTCCGCGTCGATCAGTGCCGGGCTGCGATAAGCGTCGGCCGCGGCCAGCGACTGATCGAGCTCTGCAGTGGCCCTGGAGACGATGACTTCCGGCGTGTCTGGAGCCATCGAGTTGGCTCGGGTCTGAATGGCGTGCGCCAGATTGCGGACCGCGGAGTCTGAGATTCCGATGCCCTTCAGTGCGTTCGCAACGAGCTCTAGCCCGCCCGCGAAGCCGTCCAGCGCGACGCTGACGATGGTCTGCAGGCCTGCCATGGCAAGCTCCGCTGACATTCGCAGGCCCGCCCACAAGTACGAGCCCGCCTTCGAGACCGTCTTGATGAACCAGTCCCAGAGTCTGATGATCGAAGTGAGCCCTTTGCGCCATACGACCTCAAGCGCCGCCAGTCCAATCTCGCCAGCCAGCGCCATGTCGCCAGACTTCAGGGCCTGGGAGATGGACTTCATGACCCCGGACACGAACTCGAACGCTCCGGAGAAGGCCGACTTGATCGCCCCGCCGACCGTGCCCAGCGTGCCCGTGAAGTAAAGAAGCGCGCCCACGGCGATACCGATGGCCGCTCCGATCAGCACGACCGGGCTCGTCAGCACCCCGATCGCGATCGCGGTGAGCTTGGCCGCGACCGCCACGCCGACCAGGGCACTCCCAAGCACGACCGCTCCTGCGGCCAGTGCGCCGACCGCCATCACGACCGCGGGGTTCTGACTGACGAACTTGCCGAACTCGGCGATGAGCGGGCCGACCAAATCGATCGCGGCCTTCATCGCCGGAGCGAATGCCTCGCCGATCTTCGCCGCGGTTCGGGCCGTGACCATCTGCAGCTCGTCGAACGCGTCGGCCAACTGAGCGCCGGCCTTGGCGCTGTCTGTGGACATGGTCAGTCCGAGCTCACGGGCTCGGGCACGCATGTCCTGCAGGCCCTTTGCGCCGCCGTTGAGCAGTGGGATCAGATCCGCACCGGACCTGCCGAACACGCCCATGGCCGCGGCGGTCTTCTTCGCAGGGTCCGCGATCGCTGCGATCCCGTCGGCGATCCGTTCGAACTGCTGGTCAGGATGCAGGCCCTGAAGCTCCTCGATCGTCAGCCCAAGGTCGGCCAGGGCCTGAACACTCCCGGCGTCGCCGTCCATCGCCCCAGCAAGAACCTTCTGCATCCGGGCAACGCCGGTCTCGAGCGATCCCATCTCCACGTTGGCCTGCTTCACCCCAAGAGCGAGCTCGCTGATCGCTTCGACTGACATGCCCGTCTTCGTCGCCATCGTGTCCATGCTGTCCGCGGAGTCGGCGAAGAGCTTTGCCGCTGCGCCAAGCCCTCCGAGAACCGCGCCGCCGACCGCGATGCTCGCCGCCCCGAGCTTGCCCACCGAAGCGGCGAACGCGTTCAGTCGCTTCTCCGCGGTCGACATGGCCTTGTGGAACTTCTCGTCCCGAGCGCCGAGCTCCACGAAGGCGCGACCTGCTCGGATGGCGGCGGCGGTGCTCATGAAAGATCTCCCGACTTATGCAGAGCGTCCTGCCACTGCTGGCGAAGCCCAGCGAGGCCCTTGCCGAACGCGGGGCGCATGAACGGGCGTGCCGCCATGTTCCTGGTCTTCTTCACCCAGCGGCCCTGGGTCTGCCAGGTCGAGCCGTCCGAGCGAATCCTGACGCGTCCAGGTTCGAAGGTTCGGAACCGGACCGTCCCGCCGAACTCGAGGACCTCGGGCGCGCCCGTCGGCTTATTGGTTCGAGCGGGGCCGATGATGATGCTGCCGGTCGATCGGTCGTACGAGAAGAACACGAACTTCCGCAGCAGCGAGTTGGGCTCACGGACGAACGGCGGGTTGCCCGGGGCGCTGTACTCGGTCTCGTCGATCCAGTTTACGACGCCCTCGATCTCCTGCCGAATGAGCTTCTTCCGCCGGGTCTTCAGCAGCTTGCGGGCCTGCTGCCGCACGTTCCCGCCGAGGGCGAACAGCGCGCGGTAGCGGGCCTCGTTCATCGACGTGATGATGTCTTTCCGGTTGAAGAAGCCGGCCTTCATGCCCTTGATGGTCGCGGTCGGTGTGAGCATCAGTGCTTCTGGAAGCCATTGAGCGAGCCTTCGATCCGCGAAAGACGCTGCTGAACGTCGGAGACGGCGGTCTGCATGACGACCAGTGAGGCCTTGAGCTCTCCCAGAGCCTGAGCGTCCTGGGTGCGGAGCGACGATCCGCCGATGAATCCGCCACCGCCGCCGACTGCGAGCGCAAGCAGCCAGGGCACGAGGCTTTTGGGGATGCGGACATCGCCGTGTGGTCCGCGGTCGGTAGATGGGGAAGCTGCTGCCGACATCTGTACTCCTTCACAGAGGGCGTGTTGAGGGGCTGGTTTGGGATCAGGGCGCGCCCGCGGCCGTGCGGAGCGCCTGGCCGAGCAGGTCTCCGAGCGTCTTGCCGATCTCGCCTTGCGTCTCAAGCTGGGCGAGGACGGCGGCTCGCTGGTCGGCGCTGAGCGCCGTCCAGTAGGTCACCAGGCGGTCATACGCCTCGTTCTGTGCGCGAATCGGCGTGCTCGCGTCGGTCCCGAACTGCACGTTCTTCATCGCGATCTTGCGCGTTGCCGGGTCGAAGTTAACGCTCTCGGCCTTTGCCGTCACATCCTTTCCGCTGCTGCTGTTCAGGCTGACCCGGCCGTCGGGATTGAGCAGGAGGCTCACCTCCGTGCTCGCCTGGCTGACTCGCCAGGAGCGGCTCTCGCCGTCGGTCGTGACGGTGTAGCTCTGCGGGCCGACACCGCCGCTGCTGATTCGCTCGCCGACGTCGGCGGTCCCGGCGTCGAACTGCAGCGTGTTGGGGCTGGCATTGTCGATCCGCGGGCCTTCGGCCCCGATCGTGGCTCGAGTCCCGGGAGCGAGCTCCGTCTGCACGCAGGCTGCCATGAGCATGGCAGCCAGAAAGAGAACCGTGACGAGATACTTGCTGATGGTGGTCATTGGAAGCTCCTCTGAAAGCTGGCCTTGAACTCTGCGACGGACACGTGCTCGTCGCGGCTTTGTGTTGATGCCGGAAGAAAGTCTGCGGGCGTCGCGTGGCCGCCTGCCACATTCACGACGAGGCTCATGAGCGATGCGGTTTGACCCCACTCAAAGTCGCGTCGGCCCAGGAACATCTCGACTAGTTGCCACTCTTGGAGGCCGTCGAGGGACCGGAGCCCGAGGACTCCGGCGAGTCTCCAAGCGACTCGCCAAGGACAATCGGCAGCGCGAGCACCCTGGCCTCGGCCGCTGGCACCGCGGCCAGAATGCGCTCCTTCGTCTCCTGAATCCTCTTGACCGCGGCCCGGAGCGGCCGACCGCGGTCCCCAACGAAATCCGCGAGCGCGAGGATGATCGCTTCGCTCCCCCTCTCGATCGTGTCGAGATCCGCGAACCGTGCCGCCCAGGCTTCCGGCTCCTCCTTGGGGCTGCAAAGGATGTGCAGAATCGTGACGACGGCCTTCGGCTTGCCGATGGTCTGCAGGACATTCGCGGAGTCGGCGAGCAGGTCGTAGCCGGCTTCGCGGATCTGGTCGAGGTTGCCGAAGTGAAGCTTTATCGGGTACTCGGTGTCGCCGATCTTGACGAGGTTCATGCGGTGCTCCGTGGGAGTGGTTGCTGAAGCATCGAGCGCCAGACCCGCTGACCAGTGCTCAGGGGGTGACACCGACCGTGCTGAATCCGGGCACGACCGTGGCGTGCGGCGTCAGCTTGAGGCTGATCGACACCTGCACCGTCTGGCTGGGCTGCATGCTTCGAGCGATGTCGCCGACCATGAACGCGCCCTCAAACACTTCCGTGCCGTTGACGGCGATGGCATCGGTGGTGAACTTGAGCCAGATCGGGGTGTCGGTCACCTGAGCGTTGCGGAACGCCAGGTACTGCGTGTCATCGGCATCGAGATTCAAGGTGATCGATGCCGAGAGGTCCTTCTTGCCGCTGATGAAGAGCTCGTAGTCGCTGTCTCGCGAGCTCGCGTTCACGGCCTGCGACGAGATCGAGAGCTCAGTCGAGACCACGTGCTTCAGAATCGTGTTGACGGGCGGCGATCCTGCCGATACGAGGTACACCTTGTGGAAGTCGCCGGTTCTCAGTCTTGCCATGGGTCACTCCTGGTCGTGGTCGCTGGTGTGCACGCTGTAGCGTGCGAGGATGTGGATGAGCGCGACCGCCTGCGTCTCCCGCAGTGCGGCGTGCTCGATGGACTTGTCGCTCGTCGTCGCCTGCCACTCGGCGAGGATGTCGGGGCCGAGGGCCAGGTGCTTGCGTGTCAACGCGGCACGGACGTTCGCCGCGACGACCATCATCGCCTTGGCCTCCGCGAAGGTGTTCACGGCTCGCCGAATCAAGGTGACGCCGACGCTGATCTCGTGGCGATCGCCATCGCGCGACACCGGCTCGATCGTGTAGTCGGATGCGTAGACCAGCGTGATGACGTCGTTGTCGCGAACGTCGCGGACCACCGATGCCAAGGGCGCGGCGGCGGTCTGGACGATCAGGCCCAGGCCGTTGGTCTCCGGCGCGGCCTGCAGGAGCTCCGCGACCTCTTCGACGACACGCGCATCAAGGGCGAGGCGGCTCACAGCGCACCTCCCGCGGCGGTGGTGCGGATGCGGATGCTCGTTCGATCGGCGGTCTGATACGACCAGGCGTCCAGGCCCGTCCGCGCGATCACGCGATAGATGACCGTCTGCCCGCCGACCGTGTCGCGGATCTGGTCGCCGGCTGCTGGGCGGAAGAGCTCGGCGCCGATCCTCAGATCCGCCGCGGTCACCGTCCAATCCTGTGTTCGAACCTCGACGACGACTTCGTCGTTGGTGACGGCTTCGCCGCGGGTCTGGCCTGGCATCGCTCGGACCGTGATCTGCTCGTTCGTCGCCGCGCGAATGTACACCACCTCACGCGAGAGGCTGGTCTCGCGGACGCGGTTCAGAACGGCTTGGCCCTGCTGAAGGATCAAATCGGCCAGCCCGCCTGTCAGCGAGCCGGCCCGGAAGAGAGAGATCAGAATCAGGCCGCGAGCGGCTGCAGCACGACGAAGAACCGGACCGCCGGCAGGTTGGCGGTGTTGCCCTTCGTGACGTCAAGCCGCAGCTGCTCGTCGGGCAACAGCGCCGCGTGTGCCTGGTTCGGGACCGGCAGGTAGAAGGTCCCGCTGTTCGGCAGGGTGTTCACGTTGTTGTAAGTCGCGGTCGTGATCGAATTGCCCGCCTGGTCCTTGAAGTTGATGACGACCGTGTTGCCCGCGTCGACACCGGCGACGTTGCCCTGCGTGAGCCCGTAGATGCCGAGCACGCGGTGTCCGCGGGGAGCGACAAAGACCGGCCGGTCGGCGATGTCGGCACCGGCCGCCAGATCCTCGAGGTCCACCGGCACGATGAGCGACTGAGCCGGGTTGATGCGGCGGACCAGGACGGACGTCGTGTCATCCCCCGCCGCCTCGACGACGACGCCGGTGTCGAGGTTGCGAATGTCCCGCGTCGAGAGCCCTGTTGCCGGGTCGATGTACGCGCGCTCGCCCGGGACGAAGACCGTCGCCAAGGCCTTGTCGAGCTCGTCGATGCCCTCAAGCTGCAGGCCGACGAGCTCGTTGGCGGCGGTCGGGGTCGGGACCAGGCCTCGCACTGCGCCCACGTTCACGAACGTGCCTGCGGCCAGGGCCGCGGCCGGCCGGTGATTGATGCTGTCAGCGCGAGAACGACGAGTGTGCATGTGTGCTCCTTGCTCGGGTGTGTGTGCCCCGCCAGTGCGGAGCGTGAATCCAGGCCCTTGGCTCTCGCCCTGGGCCTGGTTGAAGTCAGTGGGAGTCGATCAGGCCTTGCCCTTGGACCAGGCGAGCCCGCGGCCATCGCCCTTGCCAGCGCCGTAGCGGGCATACGCACGGATCGAGAAGCCCAGGACGTCTGCCGGAGCGTCGACGGCCTCGACCGTGACGTCCTGATTGCCCTGGACAAAGACCATGTCCACGGGCATGACCGAATCGCCGAGGATGGCGAAGTTGTCCTCCTGGCTGCCAGGGACGAACTTCGTCAAGGACATGAACGGGCTGCAGATCGGCGTGAGCTTGCCCTGGTGCGGGTTGTCGGCCAGCTTGGGCTTGTTGGCGGTCGTCGTCTCGTTGACCTGCTGGGCCTTGTACAGCAGATCCGCGGCGGTCTTGTTCTTCGTCGTGACCAGCACCTTGGTCGGCTGAAGGAGGATCGGCAGACCGTTCGCGTCGACCTGATCCATCAGCAGCCGCTCGAGGGCGCTGATCGATTCGATCGAGAAGGCCGAGTCCGCACCCTCGATGTAGTTCTTCCTGGCGGCGCTGATCTCCGTGCCGAGCATGGAGAAGAGCACCTTGTACGCATCAATTTCAATCTGCTGCGCGGCGTGCACGGCGAACATCCCGGGCAGGCGATCGAGCGCGCCGAGGTGGTCGTTGATGTACATGACCTCGGTGATGTTCACGATGCCGGCAATCTGCTTCGCCTGCGTCGTGAACTCGCTCTCCTGGAGGCTCACGTCCTGAATCGTGCCGTCCTTGGCGACTTCGCGCATCGTCCCCAAGAGATCGATCTGATACGACTTGCTCGGCTGGAAGTTGGCGACGGGCCGCACGCTGCAGAACTGCCTCCAGGTCATGGGCTGCCGCTGCCACTGTTCCCGAAGGCGAGCGTCAACATACGAGTTGAACACGCTGGCCAGGGGAATGGTGCTCGCCGAGGCGGCTTGGATCGTGCGCTTCGCCTGAGCACGAAGCTGCAAGTCCAGTGCCTTCGCGGCCCGGAGCTCATCGGTGTGCGACATGTTGACCGAGTACTCGCCGTGAGCGGCCAGGAACTGGCGGACGGTCTTCTGAAGCGACGAACCGAGGCTCAGGCGATCGCCCTGCTCGACCGCCTGTGCGCCGAAGCGGCGGATGCGGTCATCGTCCTTCATGACTCCTGCGGTGAGGCCGGCCGCCAGGCAGAGGCCGATGGTCCCGGGCGTGGTGCCGCTGTTGATGTGCGCGGCGGGCGCGCTGGACGCCTTGAGCTTGAACACTTCGAGTTCGACCTTTTCGGCGGTCCACTTGTTCCTGATGGCCTTCGCGGCCAGCTCGAGGTGGGTGGTGCCGCAGATCTCCAGGATCTTGCTCTGACGCTCGAGGTTCTGCGCGAGCTCCTCATCGCTGGCCTGGATCGTCGATCGGCTGTTCGCCGCGGCCAGCCGCCCTCGGCTCGCGGCCTGAACGCCGGTCGCCGCGCCGGAGCCAGCGGCAGCCGCCTCGCCGGCCTTGGCCGCGTCGGCCTGCTCGGCGTCGTACTCCGCCTGCAACGTGGTCATCTCGTCGTCCGTCAGGTCCGCCAGGACCTTGCCCTTCGCCTTCACCCATGCCTCGAAGCCCATGCGTTTCTCCTTTGTTTCGCCCGCGCGCTGGGCGGCGAGCCTGGTTTCCGTGTCCGGGTCCGCGCCCGCCGCCACAAGCGACACTTCGCGGAGCCGTGACGTGGTGACGATTTCAACAGGGCCAACGACCTCGCGGCCGTTGACCACGGTCTTTTCTCCCGCTCTCAATTCCCTTGTCTCGATGACATCGATTCCAATCGAGGCCTCCCACGAATAGCCGTTTTTGGCCATCGCGACGACAAGGTCGGCCTCCGGGTACCCAATCGCGGACACCACGGCCGCGACATAGAGCTGGCCGGTGTCGACACGCGCCGACTCAAGATGACCGAGGATCTTGGACTCGTCGTGCTGACGCAGGAATGAGCGAGGCTTGCCCTCGCGGAGGTCGATCCCCGCCAAGTCGACGACGACCCCATCCCAGAAACCGGGATGCTCGATGCGGCTGCCTGTGTAGGCGAGACTCTCGAACCGCGGGAGCTTCGTGCCGTCCGCGTTCTGAAACTTCATGCTGCCGCCCGAGGAGGCGAGCCGAATCTGGCGCGTGCGCGAAACGTTGAGGTTGAGTCGGCGGGTCTTCACTGGGCGGCCTCCTGCAGGTTGTTGTCGGCGCTGCCCTGGCCGCTCGCGGTCGATGATGCCGGCTGCGAGGCCTTGGGCTGCATGAACTCGAGCTGCGTGCCCCCGAGCATCGCGCGTTCGCTGCGGATCATGCTCGCTTGGCTGCGCGGGTCGCGCGTGCTGTACTGGCGGACGCAGTCGCCCCACGTCTTCAGTCCGTGGCGCACCGCTTCGATGTCGGCGTTCATCGTCTTTTCAACGTCGACGTGCGGCCGGATCGGCCAGGCCCAGAAGGCCTGCAGTCGCAGCAGCAGCGATCGGAGCCGATAGGAGAACTTGCCTTCGCCTGCTCGCGCCGCCCACAGCTGGTCGCTCTTGACGGCGTACCAGAGGTACTTGTCCAGGAGCGGGGCGATCACGAGCTCCTCGATCCGCATCTGCCGGTCCTGCGTGGCCAGGTTGTACGACTGGAAGTCCAGTCGGGCGCTCGCGTACGAGTGCCCGCTGCTGTCGCCAAACGCGATGCAGTACGGCATCAGCACCGCACGCGCCGCCTCCGTGACGACCGACTTGTAGTACTCGCCATACGTTGCGCCGCCGTGGCCGGGCTGCAGCATCTGCGCTTCCCAGCCTGCCGGCAGCGTGACCGCCATGCGGTTGGCGAGCGGGAGCGTCAGACCGGTCGCGACCTTGGCAGTCTGGCCGTCCGGCGGCGTGTCGGTCTTGAAGAACACGGCGAAGTTGGCGTTCGTCTCGGCCTGGGCAACCGTCGCCAGGCCGAACCGGCGAAGGTTGGCGAGCAGCGGGATGGCCGCGGCGATCGCGGGGAAGCCTCTTCGCTGGCCTGGGCGCTGCCAGTCGAATAGGTGCAGCATGTCCTCGGCGTCGACCGGCGTCGTCTCGAGCGACGCGCCCAGGCCGTTCACCTCGCCGGGGTGATCGACCCGCACGTGGTAGCGGATGGGGTTGCCGAAGGTGTCGTAATCGATGCCCGAGACATGCTCCGGCGACTCGAAGACAAACGGGGAGCTTTCGACCTGGTCGGCTTCGAGGAGGCGAAGATCCAGCTGGATCGGGTGCTTGATCTTCGGGTTGTGGAGCATGACGCCGAAGGCCTCGCCGTCGATCGCCTCAGCGCGGACCATGACGGAGAGCTTGCGGCGCAGTGCGATCGCTCGCGCCCACTTCTGGAAGAGAACCTCGAACTCGTCGATCTCGGCGCGGAGGTCGTCGTCGGGCTGTTCGCCCATCGGAAGGTCAAGTTGCAGCGTCGGCCCGCGGCCGATCGTGTCGATGGTGAGCGTCTGCACCATGCCCGCCAGGACGGCGTTGTTGGCGGCTTCGGCGCGGCAGCGCTCGCGGGCGATGCGGCGGACCTGGGGTACCAGGCTCGCGATCGCCGAGCGGTCGTCGGCCGTCTGCAGGAAGTGACGCGCGATCTCCGGGGTGTTCCGCGCGATGTCGTACCGCGTGGCCTCGACTCGCGCAGGCTCAGCAGAAGCAGCCATGGCGGGCGGCGAGGCCTGGACACCGGTTGGAAGGTCTACGTAGATCATGTTCCGGGGGGCTGGGGGATGATCTTGACGAAGCCGATCGCGCTGAGTGGGTTGCTTGAGACGCTTGCCCGCTGGATCTCTCGGCGTGCCTCGATCGTCTCGGTCACGCTGTCGAGGGTGACCGACTGGCCATCCGACGTCGTCGAGCGCACGCCCTCTTTGGCTCGCTCCTCGATTTTCGTCTTCAGCTCGTCAGCCATTGCAAGGGCTCCTGGTCCGCTTGGTTCTACCGACTGGTCCACCTTCGGGCAAGGGCTCGGGGGAAAACGTCCCAGCGTCTGGGACGTTCCGTGTCAATTCAGTCGTCGCGGACCGCCGATGGGGGGAGCGAGGGCGTCGAGCGGACCGAGCACCGCAAGGGCGAGCTCCCGGCCGTTGAGGTCGTACTCGGGCCTCAGCCAGTCCAGGTGTGGCTGCACTCGCGGCGTCGCCGACGCCAGGGCAAAGGGCGAGTCGAGGAACGTCGGCGAGTCGGTGAGGTTCACGCCGGGCACGACGTTGCCTCCGCCGAAGTCGCGTGGGACTTCACGAACACCGAAGAACTCGCAGCCGGCCATGCCTCCGGTGCCGCCGGCCGCGGGTGCTCCGTTGCGGAATCCAACGACGTTCTTGTCGGTGCCGCTGACCGGCGCGCCCCCAAGGAAGGTGAGGCGGCTGTTGACGCCGAAGCTCTTCGAGAACTCCGTCGACCTGAATCGAGCGAGGAACTCGGCCATCTGGTTCGGCGCAGACTTGATCGTGAACTGCGAGTTGGCCATGGCGATGACGGGCGTCGAGCCCGTGTTCGTGGCGAAGATCGTCCAGTAGGTCGTGCTATTCCCGGCGAGCGATCGGGCGTCGATCTCGAAGCGGCTTCCCATGAAGAGCAGGTTGTTGTTCGAAGCGTTCAACGCGACGACTGCGCCCGAGCCCGACGTCCACGGGATCTGGACATCGCACCCGAGGTACGAGGTGTCCATCGACAGCGAGAGGGCTCCGAGCCGTCCGAGCGGCTGTCGGCAGAGGATGACGCGCGATCGCCCCCACGAGGTGGCAAGCTCGGCGTTGGGCTGGCTCTGGCCATCGCCGCGGCCGTCAGCGCCGCCGATGAAGACGACGCTCCCACCGTCGGCGACTGCGTCCTCGTCGATCTCGCAGTCCATGATGATGGCCAACGCCGGTGGCGGCTGGTTCGCACCCGCGTGACCGTACCAGCCCTGGCACACGCCACGGGGCGTGCTCGTAATCGTCGTGCCCGTTCCGTTGGTACCCAGGTTGAGCGACCGAAGGTTTCCACCGATCAGCCGATCCCCGATGACCAAGAACTCGTTGCCGCCGCCTTGCGCGTAGTCCACGTGAACCGTCGAGTTTCCGAGGTTGTCTCCCTGCGTGAAGCCCGCCGAGTTTCGCCAGTAGAGCGTCGTCCCGCCCGTCGCGTTCAGGGCTGTGACGAGGTGGCCGTACGCGTGGTGACCGCTATAGCCGACCACGCAGTTGTCGATGACGGCGTACTTGTTGCCCTCGTGGGTCAGATGAATGCAGTACGCCTGGCTGACGCCGACGTCGGAGTTCATGCCCCAGCCCGCAACGACGAGGCCGCTACTTCGGAAGCCCGTGACGTCGCCGACGCTGATACCCCGTGTCGTCGCGATCTGGGCTTCGATCCGGCCTGTGGTGTTCTGGATCGCGTTCCTCGCGGACCGCGAAACGTGGAAGAGTCGCTGGTTCGTCGGGTCATAAACCGCGCTGTCCTGGTCGAGGGCCGCGAGCGTCGCCAGCTGCGCGGTGATCGTCGGGCTTGTCGCCGCGGTGAGCCGACCACCCCAGGCGATCGTCTGCCGACCCATGCCTCCCGCCGCTCCGTCGCGCGGATCATCCTCGGCGAAACGCGTGTGATACACGGTCTGCGTGACGGAGCGGAACCAGACGTTGCCCGGCAGTCCGGCGTACCCGCCGCCGAGCGTGCTCGCGAGCGTCCACCCGCCGGCAAAGGGGGCGAGAAAGCCCAGGATCTGCGGCGCTCGTTGGAGCGAGCCCACGTCGTCAGCGCCCGCTGTCGCTGTGCCTCGATACCCGGTGATGGTGATGTTGTTCAGGTTGATGTTGGTCTGCGAGCCCGCCAGGTTGGCGGGGTCGCAACGGAACACATCGCCGCGGCGGAGATAGATCGTCGTGTTCGCTTGTGCGTTCGCGGCGATGATCGCGGCGAGGTCGGCCGTGTGCCGAGCGCCGAAGGCCAGTGCCGGTGTCGTCCCGTTCCTGGCTGGATTGGCACCAGTCACGGCACCGGTCGCCGACCCGTTCGCGTTGAACTCGATGTAGATCGAGTTTTGCCGCTGGATCGGGCACAGGCTCAGCAGGAGTTGAGCGCCGGCCTTGATCCACAGAAGCTCGGCGCGAGTGCCGGGCGCAGGAAGCGGTCCCTGGCTGTCGAGCAGGAAGGGCATGGCTTACTCCGTGGGGATGACAGAGGCGATCGCGTTGCCGCCGACGGCGCGGAGTCGCAGTGTCTTGAGGCCTGCCAGCTTGCCGCCGGTTCCAAGCTCGCGCTCCTTCCGAAACTCGACGGACGTCCCGGGGCTGACCTTGTGCCAGGTGGCTCCGTGAATCTCCGGCGCGTTGACCTCGACTGCCGTGGGGCTCGCGAACTCGCAGGTCACCAGGACGGACCGATAGGGCGCGCCGAAGTCGCCGTTGAAGACTTCGTTGGTGGCTCCGCTGGCGATGGTGACCGAGTTGAAGGGCAGACTCATGAGCGGCTCCGGTGGGGATCTCGCACGCGACGTGTGGCTGTCGTCGCGGAAGTCCTACCAGCTCACGCTGAGGGGATCAATGGGCGGCGGCGGAACGTCCCAGACGCTGGGACGTTCTCACAAAATTTGTTCGATGGTGCAGAAGACGTGCTTGCAGTAGTCGCACTCGCGCCAGCGCTGGCGAAAGTTCGCCCCCACGTTGGTCTCGCGGAACCGGCTGGTCTTCACGCTCGCGTTGCAGCCACACTTTGGGCAGCGGATCGGATCTCCGCTCGGCTGGTACGCGGGGTCGAGCGCGGCGTATGGCCCGCTCGGCGCTGCCGGCCCCGAGGTGGCATCTGCGGACGCGGGTGTCGGCGGCGGAGCTCCGCCGGCTGGACGCGCGGGTGGTGGACCCTTCTTGCCTTTGTCGCTCAGCCCCATGCGGAACTCCCGGGTTGACTGCCGACCTGCCACAGCCTGGCGAGGTCGACGAATTCGCTGCCTTCGTCGCTGGTCGCGGTCGGCCACAAGGTCAGGCCTTCCATGCTCGCGGCCGCGGCGCAGCCGACGAGGCCGTCCCACCAGTGGTTGTCGCGGCCCGCGGCTCCGCCCCATTCGTCGAGCCGCCGGCCGTGGCCGACCGTGCGCGTCGGCCGCTCGGAGCGGATGTGGTCAATGAGCATGCGGTGCAGGTCCGCGTTCGCGTCGAGCTGGCCGTAGAAGGTCAGCGCGCCCGGGTCACCCGGTGCGGTGCGGAGGCGATCGGCGACGAACGTCTTCCAGTAGTTCACGTCAATCTGGAGGAGCCTCGTCGCTCGTGCGGCCTTGGGCGAGGTGAGCAGCCAGTGCAGGCCGCGGCGCTCGCCTGGTCTGATCTTCCAGGTGCTCATCGGGGACTTCGCCGCGGTGATGCCGACGCCGGCACTCGGCGTGATGATCGCTTTGTGTGGGCTGATCCTGGCGATCTCGTGGACGATCTCGGTGCTGACGTTCCAGTTGGAGTCGATCAGCAGCCGGCTCAGCAGCATCTCTGCGCCGTCCTCTCGCAGCCACGTGCGGCCGCAGAGGTCGTTGGTCAGATCAATCAGGCCCTGGCGGAGCCGGGCCTGCTGGTCGTGCCCGGGGTAGCGCTTGCTCAGTGTCTCGCGGATGTCGCGGTTGCTGAAGTAGGCGTCGGCTTGGCCCGGCCAGGTGCCATAAGCGATCACGCTCCCGCGCATCCGCTCGCCCCAAGCGCAGATCACGTACCACAGCGCCTCGCCCTGCACGTCGACGAAGCCGGTGAGGTGGCTCGCGTAGAGGGGCACGCGGCCGCGCGGGAGACCGCTCAGCCTGGCGGCGAGATCGGCGGCGCTGAGGAGCTTGGCCTCCGTCTCATCGCGAAGCGGCTCCAGCTGATACTCGCTGGCGAACATCTGCGGGCGCAGGAGGTAGATGTGCATGAGGCTCTGCACGGCGCTCACGCATCCGGGCTCGATTCGCTCCGGCCAATAGACCTCAGCGCCGTGGTCCAGCTGCTTGCGGTGTCGCTTGTAGAACGCGTTGACCTCGCCGAAGTCCTTCCGGAGGGTCGCCGCGCGGAGCAGCTCGAGGTACTGACCTCGCCAAAGGTCGAGCCGCTCGGGCATGGTGATCATCGCGCGGAACCGCTCGCCCGACCATTGCGGGCTCTTCTCGCGGTCGAGCAGCCGGTCGGCGAGGTCGTCATGCTCAATGACCGTGCAGGGGACGACCGTCGCGAGGGGCCGCGTCGGTCCCTGCAGGCCCTGCAGGCCGGACTCGAGCGTGCGTTGCCGAGAGACGACCTGGGCCGGGCTCCGCGCCGACGCGTCGGTCTGCGGGTCGTCGGCGATGACGAGCTCCGGCCTGACGGAACGGCCGTCGCGGCGCTGGTGATTCAGCCCGCGGAAGCCCGACTCGAGACCGACCGCCTCGATGATGCAGCCCGCGGCCTTGGAGCCCGGGATGTCCGGGAGCACGATGACTCCGTCACCCCATTGCATGTGCGTGCGCCGGCCGTGGTGCAGCTGGCCCGCACATCGCCGCGGCTCGCCCTCGAGCGCCGCGATCGGATAGCAGACCTCCGGGAAGTCGGCGGCGAGTTCGACCGATGTCTCCAGCCAAGTCTTCAGCGTCGCGATCGACTGCTCCGCCTTCTTCTCTGACGCGCCGACGAACAGGATGTACGGCACCCCGTTCAATGCGGCCCAGAGCGTGGCGGCCTCGCAGAGCTTGGTCTTTCCCGAGCCGCGTGGCATGCCGACGGCGAACCCTCCGCCCTGGCGGATGACGGCCTCCAGGACTTCGATCACTCGCAGGTGTGCTTTGCTGAATGTCAGCGCGAAGGTCGCCGGGAAGTACGTTCGGCAGAACGTCTCCAGGCTCGCGAGGCAGCGGTGCTTTCGTGCCGGCCGTGCGACCCTGGGGATGCGGCCGATGTCACGGCCCTCCCGCGAGATGCGCTGCTCACGCGCACCTGCAGACTTGAGCTTGCGCTGATAACTCGCTCCCTTGCCGGCCTTTGGCACTTATGGGTCTCGGGGGCTCCCCGCCATTTCGTGGCGTCCTGCCGGTGGGGTGGCTCAATCGTATCGGGAAAGGTATCGTCAGTGCATGCCAAGTCTCCGCGAGCAACTCGAGCCCCACATCCGCGCGTTCGGCGTCGGCAGGTTGGCGGATGCGACCGGCATCCGCGGCCCGAACATCTCCGAGTTCCTTCATGGCAAGCGGAGCATGCGTGAGGAGAACCTCACCAAGATGGCGACGGCGCTCGGCTTTGAGATCGTCATCCGCCGGACGAAGTCAGCCTCGGCGGGCGCTCGGCCGGCCGCTCGTCCCGCTGCTCGCCCGCGGCGTCGCGCGTGATCGGCGCGGTGGTTTGATGATCAGCGTTGCGCCGAGGGCCTTGACGATCGCCTCGATGTGCTTCACCGGCAGTTCCCGACGGCCGGCCATGTAGGCGTTCAGCGATGGGGCGTGGATGCCGATCTCCGCGGCGCAGCGGGCCTGGCCGTACTCGTTGATCAGTGGTGTCAGTTGTTCGCGGATCATGCGTGCTCCTGGAGAGTCTGGCGGATCTCGAGCGGGTCCCTCCCGGTCAGCACCGAGAGGGAGACGATCAGGTGTGAGAGGACTCGCTCATTCTTCGCGACGTCGCGTGCGGTCGCTGGCATTCTGCGGGCGCGCTTGTCGCCGGCCTCGATCGCGGCCTCGATCCCGGTCAGCAGCTTGAGCATCTGCAGGGCGGTGGTCTGGCGGCGGGACTCGGGCGCGAGCTTGTTCGTGATCTTCATGGGGGTGCTCCTTTGGGGCGTTTCATTCGGCGTCGTTCAGGAAGGCCTCGACCTCTTCTGGCTCTTGGCTGCTGATGAATCCGACCAGGTTGATCAGGTCTTCGCGGATCTTGCCGAGGTCTCCGGCGTGGCCCCAGTTCTTCGGTTCGGCCTTCTGCTCGGCGTCGTGCCGGTCGAGCTCCATCTGCAGCACATCCATCAGGCGGGCGATGTCGTTGCGGCGAGCGGCGTAGGTCTGGGCGGCGGTTGCGGACATGGTCGTGCTCCTTACTTCGTGATGGGGTTGCGGGGCTTGCTCTGCGCGTTCATGCCGCGGGCCTCTCGGCAGGCATCGCCGCGGCCCTGGCGGTAGCCGGTGCTCAGTCCTGCGGAGTAGCCGGCCTCGAAGGCCGCGGCGATCACCTCGCGGAGCGTGGCGACCGAGAGGTCGTGGAAGTCCAGGTGGTCGCGCCCGCGGGTCGCGAGCGTTTCGAGTTCAAGGTTGGTCCTCGCGGCCTCCATCGCGGCGCTCATGGCGTTGGTCTTTGCGGTCGCGTCGAGGCTGATCTTGCTGCTGCTCATTGCTTGCTCCTGTTCTCACACATTAGCACCCGTGCTAATCAATGCCAGCGCAATGCGAGAAAAGAAGAGCAGAATTGCAAAGATCTCAGCGGCGTTTCGCGGCCGCGATCGCGGCGGCCGCGAGCCTGGCCAGCTCGCTGACGGGATAGCCCTTCGGCCCGAGTCTCAGGGGTTCCAGGTGCTCGCGAACGGCGGCGAGTTCGAGGCTGCTTTCGTCATCGGCGGCGTGCGCCGGGGTCTCCGTGGGCGCGTCGAGGCGCATCAGCTTGACGAGCTCGGCCTGGGCGCGGAGGGCGGTGCGGTTGTCCTGCCCCTGCAGCGCGCGGCGGTAGATGTCCTCGAACCGAACGACGGCCTTGCCCCGCTCGACCGCTCGGCTCGCGTCGCCGGCCAGAATGATCCGGCGGTGGACCTCGGCCATGGTCTCCTCGAGCGCGTCCGCCGGCACGCCGATCTTCGCCAGCGCGGCGTTCTTCAGATCGGTCGGGCTAAGCCCGCTGACGCTGAGGAGGATGAGCTTCTCGACGTGGCCCTGGTCAGGCGTCGCGGGCATGCGCCTCCTCCATCCATCGCGCGTGAAACCTCAGCAGGTCGGCGCTTTGCGTCAGCGTGAACTGCTCGATCGCGCGGCAGGTCCGCAGGTTGGCCGAGGACTCGACGACGAACGCTCGGCCGTCGGTCAGCCTGGCGGCGATGATCTTCGCGTGCGTCCGTGTCGCGCAGTACCAGCCCCCGCGGGCGGGGAGCTCGGCGCGAAGGCGGTTGCAGACGTCGGCCTCGTTGTAGTCCGACTCGTAGAAGTGGGAGACCAGAAGCCTGGTCGGCCCGATCACGCCGGCATCCATCGCGCTGAGAAGGCGCTGGGCGTTGGCGGCGTTGAAGCCGAGCGTCGCGAGCCAGAGGTCGGCGATTCGCGCCGGGCTCGCGTGGATCAGGATCGCATCGACGAGGTCGTATCCGTCCCAGGCCCCGCTCATGAGGCCGTGCCAGGACTCGTTGTCCGCCGGCAGGCCCCCGAGCGCGTGAGCCGCGACGTCGGCCCTAGTCAGGTCGATCGTCTTCCGCCCCGCGGCGGTGCGCTTGAGCAGCGGTGTTCCTTCGAGCGGGATGGGCTTGGCCTTGGCGCGGCTCTCGCGCTCCGGCGATCGCGTCACGCCGAGGATCTCGTCGAGGTCATCCATCGATCCGCTCCGCGGCCTTTCCCGCGAAGGCCTCCCATCGGGCGATGATCACGTCGCAGTACAGTGGGTCGAGCTCCATCAGGAACGCGCGGCGTCCGGTCATCTCCGCGGCGATAAGCGTCATCCCGCTCCCGCCGAAGAGGTCGAGGACGTTCTCGCCCGGGAGCGTGCTGTACTCAATCGCCCGGCGGGCCAGCTCGACGGGCTTCTCCGTGAGGTGGACCATCGCCTGCGGGCTGACCTTCTTCACTCGCCACACGTCGCTCGGCGCGTCGGCGTGGACGATCGCGGCCTGATCGTCGCCGAGCTCGACCTCCGCGAGCCCCTTGCGTCCGGAGCTCGCCGGCAGCACGTCGACGCTGGCGTCGCCGGCCTTGATCCTCACGCCCTGGCCGAGCTTGACCCCGCGCGGCGCCCTTCCTCCGCGGCGAATCTCCCAGGTGTCTGAAACGTTGGCTTGCCCGAAGAACCGATGCGCCGCACCCGCTCTCCAGCCGTAGAAGCACCACTCGTGGTTGCCCATGAAATCTCGCCGGCTGAGCGTCGGGTGCTCCTTGATCCAGATGATCGCCTGGGCCAGGTGCAGGTTGTTCCTCCGGAACGCCAGCGAGTAGGGCTCGGGCGAGACGTACCCGCCCCAGGCGTAGACCGCGCCGCCCGGCACGAGCACTCGAGCCATCTGCCCGAACCAGGCGAGCACGAGCCGCTCGTACTCGGCGGGGCTGTGGTCGTCGTTCATGATCACGCGATCGCGGGCGCGCTCCGTCTTCTTCTCGCCCTTGGCCTTCGGCTTGCTCCGCGGCTGGACCGCGACGTTGTACGGCGGGTCGGTGTGAACGAGATGGATCGGCGATCGGGCGACGAGCCGGTCGACATCCTCGGTGCTCGCCGAGTCTCCGCACAGCAGGAGGTGGCGACCAAGCTTGATCAGTTGGCCGCGCTTCGTCGTCGCGACCGCGGGCACGGCCGGCACGTCGTCAGGATCGACGCCCCGCTCCGCGTACCCGCCGGCCAGGATGCGGTCGATGTCGCCGCGCGTGAAGCCGAGGAGCGTCATGTCGATCGCGGCTCCGATCGCCTCCAGCTCGCCGCGGAGGAGGTCCTCGTTCCACTCGGCGAGCTCGCCGACCTTGTTGTCGGCGATGCGCAGCGCTCGGACCTGGTCCGGCGTCAGGTCCGCGGCGACGATCACCGGCACGTCGGCCAGCCCGAGCTTGAGCGCGGCCTTGAGCCGCGTGTGCCCGGCGATGATCACGCCCTCGGCGTCGACGAGGATCGGGAATCGGAACCCGAACGCGGCGATCGAGGCCGCGCACGCGTCAACCGCCCCCTCGTTGTCGCGAGGATTCCGCTGAAAAGGCCGCACTTTTGCGACCGGCCACCGTTGGATCTGCTCCACCCGCTCTCCGAACTTCCCAAGGAAAGAAAGACTACCTTGGAAGGCGGC
>WLDE01000149.1 GCA_009704985.1 Actinomycetota bacterium
CGAGCCGGCACCGGCAGCCGAGGACGCTCCGGTGACCGAGGACGCTCCGGTGGCCGAGGACGCTCCGGTGGTCGAGGACGCTCCGGTGGCCGAGGACGCTCCGGTGACCGAGGACGCTCCGGTGACCGAGGACGCTCCGGTGGCCGAGGACGCTCCGGTGACCGAGGACGCTCCGGTGACCGAGGACGCTCCGGTGGTCGAGGACGCTCCGGTGGCCGAGGACGCTCCGGTGACCGAGGACGCTCCGGCAACCGAGGGCGACGCTCCCACCGACGCCTGACCGCTTCGCCGTCGTCGGGCGGCGCCGCCTACCCTCGGCCGCATGGCTGACAAGGTGCTCTACGAGGTCGACGGTCGCGTCGGCATCATCACGCTCAACCGACCCGACGCGCGCAACGCGGTGAACGGCGACGTCGCATCCGGCATGGAGGCGGCGATCGACCAGCTCGAGGCCGACCCCGACGTGTGGGTCGGCATCATCCGGGCCAACACCGAGGGCCAGGAGAAGCCGGTGTTCTGCGCCGGCGCCGACCTGAAGGCCATCAACTCGGGCGACGCCGGCGGGCTGAACACCGAGCGGGGCGGCTTCGCCGGCTTCGTGTACCGCGAGCGGAGCAAGCCGATCATCGTCGCCGTCGACGGTCTCGCCACCGCCGGCGGCTGTGAGATCGTGCTCGCCGCCGACCTCGTCGTCGCCACCACGCGCTCGTCGTTCGGACTCGCCGAGGTGAAGCGCAACCTGATCGCCGGTGCGGGCGGCCTGTTCCGCCTGCCGCGTGCGATCGGCCAGGCGGCGGCGATGGAGCTCATCCTCACCGGCGAGCCGCTGGCCGCGCAGCGGGCCTACGAGCTGGGTCTGGTGAGCCGTCTGGTGGAGCCCGGCCAGGCGTTCGACGAGGCGATGCGCCTCGCCAGCCAGATCGCCCTCGCGGCGCCCATGGCGGTCGCCGAGAGCCGCAAAGTGGTGCTCGCCGCGGCCTACGAGGACGACGAGACGCTGAAGAAGATGACGAACCGGGCGATGGCGAAGGTGATGTCGTCGGAGGACATCAAGGAGGGGCTCGTCGCGTTCATCGAGAAGCGTCCGCCCCAGTGGAAGAACCGCTGAGACGACACCTCGTCCATCAGGTGCGGCGGGTCCGGCACGGCCGACCCGCCTTCACGCTCACGAGCGGTCGAGCCGCTTGGAGACGATGATCTTGCGGGCGGTCACGCCGGCCCGCTCGTAGAGGTTCTTCGTGTCGCGGTCGCCCGGCAGGGCGTACGACTCGATCGTGGTGGCACCGTGCGCACGTAGGTGCTCGATCGCCGCGGCGAGCAACTCGTCGCCGAACCCCAGCTCCCGAGCATCCGGGTCGACCCACACCTGGCGGACGTTCCCGATGTCCTCGTGGTCGCAGTGCTCGAGCTGGAGGTACCCGACGAGCACGCCGTCGATCTCGGCCACCCACACCGTCGAGGCGGACGACCCGAGGACCGCCGACCAGTCCCCCACCGCCGGCTGCTCGTCGAGCAGCGCATCACCGCCGCGCACGCCCACGAGCGAGGCGCGGGCCACGGACTCCAGCTCGGCGAGCTGGTCGGCGTCGGCGGTCGTGGCGCCGCGCACGCAGCAGCCGGGAGGGAACGGGAGCGTCACCGGAGCGTTCATCGCTGCTGCAGTTGCTCGATCTTGGCAAGGATCGTGCGCCGGTTGCGGTGCGCCACCTCGAAGCGCCGGACGAGCTCCAGCTCGTCCCGCTGCATGGTGCGCAGCCGGTCGACCACGTGGATCGCCGCCAGGCTCTCGTACTCGGCGATCGGGAGGTCGCCCGCCGCCGGCACCTCCACGTCGACCACCGGCCCGGTGGGCACGGTCCGGGCGGCCGTGTCCTCCGTGCGCGTGTCCTCCGTGCGCGTGTCCTCCGTGCGCGTGTCGTCCGTGCGCGTGTCGTCCGTCGAGCGATCGGGCTCGGCCACGACCGAACCCGCGTCCCCGGGCACCCCTGCGCCCGTTCCGCCCGCCGCGTTGGCGGCTCGACGTTCCTCCAGCCGGCGCCCGAGCTCGCGCCGACCGGTCTGGACCGCGAGCTGGCCGATGAAGCGCGCGAGCTGCACGCGGTTCTCCATCGCCTGGCGCCCCTGGCGGACCTTGGCGGGCAGCTCGTCCCGCACGGTGAGCGCAAAGCCCACGGGGGCGTAGACGGCGAGATCGAGCAACCGCTCGAACAGGTCGTCGGGAGCCGCTGGCTCGTCGCTCATCGCCGTCTCCGCCGTCGAACCGAGGTGCAGCGTCAGCGGGAGAAGAGCGGGCAGTCGTCGTCGCCGACCGGACACATCGGCGCGCTCTGGCGGACCAGCAGGAAGCAGCTCGGGCAGAGCTGCTCGTCGGCCCGCTTCGGCTGCAGCCGGTCGGCCGACTCGCCGCGCTCCTCGGGCTCCTCCTCGTCCTCGTCACCCTCGTCGTCGGCGGCGACGAGCCGGTCCTTGAGGATCGTGTCGAGGTCGGCTTCGACGTCGTCGGGAGCGAGCATGTCCTCGTCCTCGTCCTCGTCCTCGCTCGCCACCGACTTGCGGACGGGGCCGGCCTTCGCGGCGGCCTCGTCGTCCTCCTCGTCGTCGGCCAGCTCGATGTCGTCGTCGACGATGCCGAACTCGTCGTCGGGCTCCTCGAGGTCGTCGCCGAGCTCCTCCTCGTCGAGATCGGGTCCGTCGAGGTCGTCCACCAGCTCGTCGGTCTCCTCGAGCTCGATCTCCTCGTCGGGTTCCATCATCTCGTCGTCGTCATCGGCTGCCATCTCGGAACCCTTCCCCTCTCGTGGCGTCCGTGAACCGTCGTGCGGCGACCTCGTTCGATCGCCCGGCACGAAGGACGCGGACGCGTCGTGCTCTTCGTTCGCCCCGTGGGCCGCGGATGATACGAGAGCCGCCCACCCACCCGGTCCAGGTCATCTGTGACAACCGTCACTCATGGCGGAAACCCCGTCGCCAACTGGGATTCGCGCCCTCGACGTGACAGGGATCACCGGTGCGGCGACGCCACGACGTCGGGGCGCCGGGACGTCGGGACGCCGGGACGTCGGGACGCCGGGACGTCGGGACGCCGGGACGCCGGGACGCCGGGAGCGGACGGTCAGCCCTCGCGGCGGCGCTCGGCGCGGCGTTCGGCCTCGAGTCGTTCGAGCTCGGGTGCGGCCGTCGTGATGTGGCTCATCGCGTCGGCCACGGCGGTGTGCCCGGCCTGGTCGCGGATGAGTCGGTGCATCTCCAACGCGAGGCGCCGGTAGGCGGGGTGACCCTGCGGTGACGAGCGCAGCTCGAGCAGGTGGATCGCCTCGCGGGCGTTGAACTGCATCGAGTACCTCAGCCGGTACGCCATCGAGACGGCGTAGCTCGCCTGCTCGGGGAACTCGTCCTTGAGGGCGTCGTACAGGGCGGCCGACCGGGCCATGGCGTCGTCGAACACGTCGGCCATGCCGGCCTCGTCGACGAGCTCGGGTCGCACGTAGCCGTGGTTCGGGGTGAGCCGCTGCCACTCGATCGTGAGCATCCGGTGGCGCTGCATGTCGCGGAACGCCCCGTAGTCGCTCAACACGTCGAACCGGTAGTCGACCCGCTCGAACGCCCGACCGGGCTTGTGACGCCGGTTCTCGCGCTCGCCCACGTACGCCTGCAGCAGTGCCGCACGCTCGGCTGCGCCGAGGCGCCGGACCCGCTCCGCGATCTGCTGCTCGGGGAGGTTGCTGGCGGCGTAGCAGATGGCCGTCAGGAGCTTGTCCTCCGCCTCTGCGTCGTGGTCGACCAGCACCACCTCGGGCACGGGGTCGACGGGGGTGTCGGCGAACAGGCGCTGCACGAGCTCGCTCGACCGCTCGCGCGTCGACGACAGGTAGTCGACCCAGCGCCCGCCCCGGTCCGGCAGGTCGACGCGGCGCAGGAAGCTGGGGATCACCTTGCGCAGCTCGTGCAGCATCAGCTCGGCGTAGTGCTGGGCCTCGGGCAGCGGGTGCGCCTTCATCCGCAGCAGGAGCGCCTCGAACGCCTGCCCGGTGCCGTAGATGCCGACGTTGGAGAGCGACGACGCCGGCAGCACGCCGCGCACCGCGTCGAGCGCCTTGGCACGGGTGGCCTGCCGGTAGACGAAGTCGCTGTCGGCCGGGTCGCGCGGCACCGTGTCGCGCACGTGCTCGGTGACCTTCGTGAGCAGCAGGCTGTAGGCGTCGAACATGCGGTCCATGTCGCCGACGTAGCGGGTGCCGAAGCGGCTCGACAGCAGCGCCGGGTCGCGGAAGTACCGGTACCGACCGCCGAGGCGCGAGTCGTAGGAGATGTAGCGGGTGCTCTGCTCGAGGTAGCTCATGAGCCGGCCCCACTCGAGGATCTTGGTGAGCACGTTCGAGGCCTGTTCGCAGGCCAGGTGCACACCGCCGAGCTGGGCGACGGAGTCGTCGCCGTACTCGAAGAACACCTTCTCGTAGAGCTCCTCGGCACGCTCGAGCCCCATCGTGGCGTCGACGGTCTGGTCGCCGCTGATGTCGAGGTCGCCGACGAACTCGTCGAGGAACAGCCGCCGGAGGCTCTTCGGGCTCCGGCTGTAGCGGGCGAACAGGGCGCCCTTCACCACCTCGGGGAGGTTGACGAGGGCGAAGACGGGGCCGTCGAGGTTGGTGAAGTACCGGCGGAGGATGTCCGCTTCGCTCTGCGTGAACTCCTCGGGGACGTAGACCGTCACGACATCGCAGCCTAGAAGACCACCGTCGCCGGCGAGTGGGATGCCGATGCCCTCACGGCGAGTCGGGAACGGGTCCCGGGGGTGTGGAGGGTGGTCAGAGCACGTTGCCGTCGGCGGGGCGCGCGGCGAACGCCGCCTCCACCTGCTCGCGCATCGCCGCGTCGGCCCAGAGGTCGATCACGGTCATCGCCATCGCCTTGGCGCCGTCGAGCACCGCCCGGTCGCCCTGCTCGCTGCGGGCGAACTCGGCGAAGGCCGGGGTGTGGATCGGCACGCCGTCGTCGGCGACCTTGATCATCGGGTGGATCGACGGCACGAGGTAGCTGACGTTGCCCATGTCGGTGGAGCCGACGACGGCCTTGCCGATCACCCGCGGGTCCTGCACGGTGCGGCCCAGGCGAGCCGCGTTGGCGACGTACGACGCCACCATCGGACCGTTGTCGATCATGTCGGCGTAGGTGACGTCCTGCCACGAGTGGCTGCACGAGCACCCGGTGGCGGCGGCCGACGCCTCGAGGCAGGCGAGCACGCGCTGCTTGAGGGGCTGCAGCGACGCGATCGTCGGTGAGCGCACCATCCAGGTCATCGAGGTCTCGGCCGGCACGATGTTGGCCTTGTCGCCGGCCTTCGTGAAGATGCCGTGGATCCGCTCGCCGGGCAGGATGTGCTGACGGAGCGCGGCGACGTTCAGGTAGCCGAGCACGGCTGCGTCGAGGGCGTTGCGGCCCTCCTGCGGCGCTGCTGCGGCGTGGGCCGCCCGCCCCTGGTAGTCCACGTACATCTCCTGCACCGCGATGCAGTCCATGCGGATCAGGTCGGCGTCGGCGGGGTGCACCATCATCGCCGCGGCCAGGCCGTCGAAGGCCCCCTGGCGAGCCATGAGGATCTTGCCGCCGCCGCCCTCCTCGGCCGGGGTGCCCATGATCCGCACCCGACCGCCGGCGTCACCGGCGATCGCGGCGAGTGCGAGACCGGCGCCGAGACCGGAGGTCGCGATGACGTTGTGCCCGCAGGCATGACCGATGCCGGGGAGCGCGTCGTACTCGCAGAGCACGGCCACCTCGGGTCCGCCCTCGCCGGCGCGAGCCTCGAACGCCGTCCCGACGCCGTAGGCGTGGCGGGTGGGTTGCAGCCCGAGGTCGTCGAGCACGCCGGTGAGCAGATCGTGCGCGAACACCTCCTGGTAGTTCAGCTCGGGGTGGGCGTGGATCTGGTGGCTCGCGTCGATCAGACGGTCGGCCAGGCGGTCGACCTCGTCGCACACCCGACGCTTCAGGTCCTCGACCCGGGCGTCTGCCGCCGCCGGCGCGGAACTCATGCCGTGCCCGGCGCGTCGTGACGCAGCACGAGCTTGCCGAGCTGCTCGCCGGTGCGGAGTCGCTCGAGCGCCTCCTCGTAGTCGCTGAGCGCGTAGGTGCGGTCGATGAGGATCGGCAGCCCCTGCTCGACGAGCCGGGTGACGTCGTCGAACTCCTCGTAGCTGCCGAGGGTGGAGCCGATGATCTCGTACTGCTTGAAGAACAGGCGGGGCAGGTTGATCTCGACCTTCGGCCCGCTGGTGCCACCGCACACGACCAGGCGACCGCCGGGCGCCAGGGCGCGCACGCTCTGCTCCCACGTGGCGGGGCCGACGCTCTCCACCACCACGTTCGCCTGGACCGGCCAGCTGCGGTCGGCGCTGTCGAACGCCTGGTCGGCGCCCATCGCGAGCGCCTCGGCCCGCTTGGCCTCGCTGCGGGAGGTGGCGACCACCCGGGCGCCCATCTGCCGGGCGAGTGCGAGGGCGGCGGTGGACACGCCGCTGCCGATGCCGACCACGAGCACCGTCTCGCCGGCGCGAAGCCGGGCGCGGCGCAGCATCCGGTAGGCAGTCAGGTACGCGAGCGGATACGCCGCGCACTCCTCCCACGTGCGACCCGCCGGTCGACGGAGCACGTTGCGCCCGGGGGCGGTGGCGTAGGTGCAGTGGCCACCCCAGCAGTGCTCGCCGTAGATCATGAACCCGTCGCCCATCGGGCTGTCGATCCCGAGGGCGACGATGTCCGCGACCGGCGACACCCCGGGGTTGATCACGACCTCGTCCCCGACCGCGACGTGGGTGACGTCGGCACCGACCTCGGCGACCACGCCCGTGACGTCGCAGCCCGGGACGTGGGGCAGCGGCGGCTTCGGGAGACCCTTCGTGACCCAGAGATCCATGTGGTTGAGTGCGCTGGCCACCACCCGCACGCGCACGTCGTCGCGGGCGAGCGGAGGGGGGTCGATCTCCCCGAAGCGGTAGCTACCCGGTGATTCGTCGAGGATCCACGCCTGCATCACCCGGACGCTAGTACCCGGTCACACGCAGACCACCAATGCGTCGGGCTCCACAACGCACCGCAACCGACGCGACACACCGGCGTCGACGCCGTCGACCCGGATCGACATGGGTCGGTCGAACGAGCGCTCGAAGGTGTCGCGCTGACGCACCCGGATCGCCGGGTGAGGAACGTGCGTGCCCGACGGCAGCCGACCGCGCGCCCGCCAGCGGTCGCGCACGCTCATGGTCGCGTCCACCTCCACGACGTCGACCCGGCCGTCGTTCGGATGACCCCTCGGCGCGACGTCCCAGGAGCCGAGGAACTCGGCGTTCATCACGGCCACGAGCTCGCCGCGCCACCACGTCCGCCGCGCCACGACGTGGGCCACGCACCACGTCTCGAGGTCGTCGAGCTCCACCCGAACCACGTCGACGGGCAGGATCGCGACCTCGCCGTCGAGGCGCCGCTCGTCTCCCGTGCCGCCGACGGCGCGCATGAGCGAGCCGCCGAGCAGCGCGACGGGTGGTGGAGCGGTGCCGGCCGCCCTGGCGGCGGCGATGACGCCGCGGACCTCGGCGTCCGATCGCACCCGGACGGTGGCCGGGGGCAGCGGGCCGACGCTCCCCCACGGCTCGCCCTTGCGGATCGTCACGCGCCACCCGTACCGGTGGAGCGACCGACGGCGTCGGGGCGACCGCCGACGTGGGGGTCGGCGACGTCGGAGGGCGCGGCCTCCTCGGTCTCCACCTCCACGGTCGACGACGCGGACACCACGCCGCGGAACAGCGCTTCGGCCGCCCGCTCGGCGTTGCGTCGGGTGGCCGGATTCGGCGCCACGAGGGCGAGCTGGCGCAGCAGGTCGATGAGCTGCTTCGTGGTGCGCACGAAGTCACCACCGGTGAGGTCCTCCTCCGCGACGACCTCGGCGAACCCCTCCCCCGCCGCCCAGGCGTACGCCACGGCACCGAACGTCGGGTCGGGCGCACGGTGCAGCGCGAGGCCGGCCTCCTCCTCCACGTCCTGCAGCTCGTTGCTGATCGCCGCGATCCGCAGCCAGCGCCGCTTGGCGGCCGGGCTCGGGAACCACGGCCTCGGTGGCGGCTCGGGACTGCGGTGCTCGTAGACGAACACCGACACCACCGCGGCGAGCACGGCCGGCTCGAGGTCGTCGAGGAGGCCCTGACGCAGGCACTCCACGATGAGGAGGTCGCACTCGTGGAACGTGCGGGCGAGCATCTCGCCGGCCTCGGTGAGCGTCCACCCGTCGACGTAGCCCCAGCTCTCGAGGATCCGGAGCACCCGGTCGAAGTCGCGTGAGATCGACGAGGTACGACCGCGGATGCGCTGGCGGAGCTCGTCGATCTCCCGTGACACCCGTTCCGCCTGCGCCGCGGCCTTCAGCCGGTCGGCGAGGTCCGGGTCGTCCTCGACGGGATGCCCGTCGGTGATGTCGGGCTCCGCCCGGCGCCCACGCGACCTGCGGTACGGCAGCACCTCGGCCCGCTGCAGTCGCAGCGCGACCTCGCGCTGGAAGTCGTGCCGGTTCGGTGCGATCTCGCGTGGCAGCTCGATCTTGCCGATCGCTCGCGGCGGCTCGTCGAAGTCGGGTTCGCTGAGCTGGATCGGGTCGCGCCGTGTGGTGAGCCCGCTCACCCGAATGCCGCCCTTGCGGTGCGCGGTGGCGATGACCGCGACCCGCCCGGCGTAGCGGCCCTTCTCGGCGTACACGATGTCGCCCGGCTTCAGCTTCATGAGGGCGAGCTCCACGGGGCTGTCCCGACCGATCGAGGCCGGTCGTGGTGCGGTGTCGTCGCTGCCGCGGCGCAGCAGGCGGCGGTACTCGTCGATGTCGCCGTACGGACTGCGCGCGGCCTCGACCAGGTCGCGCAGGTGCTGCTGGCGGCGTTCCAGACGCGACTCGATGCGCACCACGTCGCGGTCGGCCTGGTACTGGGCGAAGGACAGGTTGAGCAGGTGGTGGGCGCGCTCGCTGGTGTAGGTGCGCACGAGGTTGGTGGCCATGTTGTACGTGGGCCGGAACGCCGAGTTGAGGTGGAACGACCGGCTGCTCGCCAGCCCGGCCACCTGGTCGAACGGGACGAACGGGCTCCACAGCACCACCGCGTGACCGAGCTCGTCGATGCCGCGCCGGCCGGCCCGACCGGTGAGCTGGGTGTACTCGCCCGGTGTGAGGAACGCGTGGTGGTCGCCCGCGAACTTGGTGAGCTTCTCGATCACCACGCACTTGGCGGGCATGTTGATGCCCACCGCGAGCGTCTCGGTGGCGAACACGACCTTCACCAGCCCCTCGACGAAGCAGGCCTCCACCACCTCCTTGAACGGCGGCACCATGCCCGCGTGGTGGGCAGCGATGCCGGCCTCGAGTTGGGCGAGGAACTGCCCGTAGCCGAGTACGGCGAGGTCGGCGGGGTCCATGGTGCCGAGTCGTGCGTCGACGATCTCGCGGATGCGGTCGCGCTCGTCGCCCGACGTGAGCCGCACGCCCGCCGCCAGCACCGAGCGTGCGGCCTCGTCGCACTGGTTGCGACTGAAGATGAAGCAGATCGCCGGCAGCATCCCGTGCTGGTCGAGCATCTCCACCACGTCGAGCCGCGAGGGTGTGGCGAGGCGGCGGCGTCCCTGCGTCGCCTTGCGGTTGCGTCCGCCGCGCGGGGCCCGCATCGCCTCGCTGTCGAGGCGGAGCGCGTCCTGGTTCGGTCGTCCGTTCACCATCACCGGCAGCAGGTGCATCCGGTCGTGGGTGCGGTCGTTCACGAAGTAGAGGTTCTCCAGCCGCACGGGGCGGCGGTCCTCGACGATCGCCCGGGTCGGCCCGCGAACCGTGCTGATCCACTCGGTGAGCTCCTGCGCGTTGCTCACGGTCGCGGACAGGCACACGAGCCGCACGGCGGGCGGCAGGTGGATGATGACCTCCTCCCACACCGGCCCGCGGTAGGTGTCCTGCAGGAAGTGCACCTCGTCGAGCACCACCACGTCGAGCAGGTCGAGCGCCGACGAGCGGGCGTAGATCATGTTGCGGAGCACCTCGGTCGTCATCACGACGACCGGTGCGTCACCGTTGATCGAGTTGTCACCGGTGAGCAGGCCCACCCCGTCGGCGCCGTACCGGGCGACGAGGTCGTGGTACTTCTGGTTGGAGAGCGCCTTGATCGGCGCCGTGTAGAACGCCCGTCGGCCGGCCAGACGTGCGGCCTCGATCGCGTACTCCGCCACGACCGTCTTGCCGCTCCCGGTGGGTGCGGCGACGAGCACGGACTCCCCGTCGTCGAGCGCGTCGAACGCCTGGAGCTGGAACCCGTCGAGCGGGAAGTCGTACTGGCGGATCAGGTCCGACCGGTCGGGTCGCACGGCGACCATCGTGTCACGCGGCGGCGGCCTCACGCTTGCGCTTGGCGCGTTGGAACAGCCAGCCGATGAGCACGGACAGGAAGTAGAACAGCGACATCGGCA
This sequence comes from Actinomycetota bacterium, assembly GCA_009704985.1. GTDB lineage: Bacteria > Actinomycetota > Acidimicrobiia > Acidimicrobiales > Ilumatobacteraceae > VFMC01. Next base: position 10,483 of record WLDE01000149.1, read on the forward strand.
GCGCCAGGGCGAGCATGCTGAACGGATCGCCCGACGGGGTGATCACGGCGGCGATCACGAAGCACACCATGATCGCGTAGCGCCAGCCCTTGAGGAGGGTCTGGGGCGTCAGCACACCGATGAGCTGGAGGCCGACGAGCAGCACCGGGAACTGGAAGGCGATGCCGAACGCGGCGATCATCATGCCGACGAGCCGGATGTACTCGCCCACCCGGAAGAACGCCTCGACGTCGTCGCCGGCCCAGGTGATGAGGAACTCCAACGCCTTCTCGAGCGTCCAGTAGGCCAGGAACGCTCCGAGTGCGAACAGCGCGATGCACGACCCGATGAAGGGGATCGCGTACCGCTTCTCCTTCTGGTGCAGCGCCGGGACCACGAACCGCCAGATCTGCCACAGCAGCACCGGCAGGGCGAGCAGGATGCCGCCGTAGGTGCTCACCTGCAGGCGGGTGCCGAAGCCCTCGAGCGGGCTGGTGAACACGAGGTCGCAGGTGAGGTCGGGGTTGCGGTCGCACAACCGTTCGTAGGGTGCCCGGAGGAAGTCGAGGATCGGGTTGTAGAACGTGAGCACCACCACGATGCCGACCACCACGGCGAGCAGCGCGCGGATGATGCGGGTGCGCAGTTCCGCGAGGTGCTCGACGAGCGTCATCCGGTCGTCGGGTGTCTCGACCTTCGGCTTCGGTGGCTTGTCCCGCCCGAGGGAGAGCTTCATGCCGGGCGCTGCCCGTCATCGGCTCCGTCGGCAGCCGGCGGGTCGTGGTCGGCGAAGCCAGTTCCGGGCGCGTCCGCGCCATCGGTGGCGCCGGCGGCAGGGGTCGCGGGGGTCGCGGTGCCGCCGAACACCTCGTCGAGCGTGCGCATGCGCTGCACGTACTGGCTCGGCACGGCGGCGGGCTGGGCGGCGGTCGCGGCCGAGTC
>WLDE01000150.1 GCA_009704985.1 Actinomycetota bacterium
CCGCCCGGTCACGGTGCGCGCCATCCGCAGCGCGAGCTCGTTCGCCTCCGAACCCGAGTTGACGAAGTACACCACCCGCAGCGGGTCGGGGAACGTGGCGGCGAGCCGCTCGGCGTAGTCGAGGATCGTGCGGTGCAGGTAGCGCGTGTTGGTGTTGAGCACCGCCGCCTGGCCCGCCAGCGCCGCCACGACGTGCGGATGCGCGTGCCCGACGTGGCACACGTTGTTCACGCAGTCGAGGTGGTGACGACCGGTGTGGTCCACCAGCCACGCGCCCGCACCGCGCACGATCGACAGCTTCGACCGGTAGCTCGTGCTCAGCGACGGACCGAGGTCCGCGCGTCGCCGCTCCATCAGCTCCTCGGGGGCGTCGGCGTTCGACCACGTCTCCGGGCCGAGGCGCAGCAGCAGGTCGGCATCGGGTGCGATCTGGCGCCACACCGACATGCGGCTCGGTTCACCGGCACCCTCGAAGTTGCCGTCGGGACCGGCGGCGGGATCGGCCATGAGGTCGGTGATGATCTGCACGTGCACGTGCGGCGCCCACCCGCCGTTCACGGTGTGGTCGCCCACGAAGGCGACGACGTCGCCGGCCTCCACGCACTGACCCGGCGTGACCGTGCTGAGCGTGCGCCGCGACAGGTGGCCGTACAGCACCCAGAACGGACCGGCGTCACCGGCCTCGTGGCGCAGGATCACCGTGGGGCCGTAGTCGAACGGGAGGTCGTTGTCGACCACCGTCTCCACCGTGCCCGGCAGCATCGCCAGCAGCGGTGTGTCGTCGTCGACGAACAGGTCGATGCCGAGGTGCACCGAGCGCATCTCCGGCGCGTCGGTCATGAACTGGTCGCCCGCGTAGCAGTTGCGGTCCTCGTCGTAGCGGCCGATGGCGACCGCCGCACCTGCCGCGTCCATCTCGCCACGCATCCACGCCCAGTACGCGACGGGGTCGGACCCGACGTCCATGCCCGGCGCCCCGTCGGCGAGGCTCACCACGATCCGTCCGGCGCGGCGGAGGTCGAACGGCAGCGGCGACACCGGCCGGCACGCCGGGCTGCGGAGCCACTCGACGATCGCGTCGTGCTGCGGCACGGCGGACAGCCCGACGGCGTCGCGGGCGACGAAGTGGAGGAAGTCGGGCCGCATCGCCACGAGCCGGTGCAGCAGCCGCAGCGCCGGCGCCTGGCTGACGGTGAGGTACTCGTTGTCGGGGAACTCGCGTGCTCGGTGCGACGAGATCGCCACGCTCATCGCGAGCCGCGCGGCGACGAGGTCGAACAGCACGCGCAGCTCGTCCGCGTGGAGCTCACCGCCCGCCTCCACCCAGCCACCGAGGAACCGGCGCGAGGTGGCGACGACGTCGGGCACGTCGAGCAGCGCGTAGGCCAGCGCCACGGCCGCCTCGTTCGCCCGCCGTCCGAAGGTGGCGTCGCCGAAGTCGATGAGCCCGCTGACGTGTCCGTCGGCGACGAGCACGTTGAAGTCGTTCGCGTCCTGGTGCAGCACCTGGGCGGGCAGCCGGTCGAGCACGGGCAGCACACGCTGCGCGTGCCGGTCGAGCGCCCGCTCCACGACGTTCCGGTCGGTCGGATCGGCGATGTCGGCGAGCCAGGGCCGCACGGCCTGCGCGTCGTCGAGGTTCCACAGGAACCCCGGCCGGTGCGCCGCCGGGTGCCCGAACCCGCGCAGTCCCGACGACAGCGCGCCCATCAGGCGGCCGAGCTCGTGCTCCAGCTCGGGGGTGCGAGGAACGGTGGCGAGCGGCACGCCGGGCAGATGGCTCACCACCCGCACCCGGTGCCCGTCGACGGTGGCGGTCGCGAGCCCGTCTCGCGTGGGCACGATCCGCGGCACCGGCAACGACGGCGCCACCGCCTGGAGGTGGCGCAGCAGGGCCAGCTGCAGGTCGAGCGCACCGGGGTCCTCGGCGAGGTTCGACACCTTCAGCACGTACTCGGCGTCGCCCGTGGTGAGCCGGGCGTTCTGGTCGCGCTCGCTGTCGAGCGGCTCCACCACCCCGTCGAGACCGAAGCACTCGCGCGCGATCGCGACGAGCTGATCGGGCATGTACGACGGCGCCGGCTGCCGGAAGAGGTCGTGCGCGTCGGGGGTGTCGGGCCTGGCGGTCACCCGCCCGAACCTACTGCGACGGTCGTCCGGGTCAGCGGCCGGTGAAGTTGGCGGGGCGGCGCTCGAGGAACGCTGCCACGCCCTCGCGGTGGTCGTCGCTCTTGAAGCACGCCGCCATCGCCGCCGTGTGGCGCTCCATGTGCTCCGCGACCGGCGCCGTGAGGCCCTGGTGCACCAGCTGCTTGATCAGCCCGAGGCTGTGCGGCGACCCCTGCGCGATCGTGGTGGCGAGCTCCTTCGCCTGGTCGAGCAGATGGTCGCTCAGCACCACCTGGAGCACGTACCCGAGTCGCAGCGCCTCGTCGGCGTCGATCATCGCCCCCGTGTAGAGCAGCCGCAGCGCGGGCTGCACGCCGATGATGCGCGGCAGCAACCAGGTGCCGGCGCCGGTGTCGGGCACGAGGCCGCGGTGGACGAAGTTCCACGCGAACCGAGCCTGCGGGCTGCAGAGCCGAATGTCGCACTGGGAGCTGAACTCGGCGCCCATGCCCACGGCCGGTCCGTCGATCGCGCCGATCGTGGGCTTGCGGGCCTGGGCGATCGGCCACCACTTGTGCCGCTCCTCGGCGCTGCCACGCAGCCCACGCGACTCGCCCGGGATGGTGGCGAGGTCGGCGAGGTCCGTGCCGGCGCAGAACGCCCCGGGCACACCGGTCACGACGATCACCACGGTGTCGGGATCCTCGTCCGCGCGACCGATCGTCTCGATGAACTGGCCGAGCATCGCGTAGGTCATCGCGTTGCGCTTCTCGGGGCGGTCGATGGTGACGATCCCCACCTTGCCCTCTCGGTGGTACCTGATGAGCTCACGTTCGGCGCCGTCGGTCATGACCGCAAGGTAGCCCTGCCGACCGGCATCGCAGCGGCCCGGACGTGCGACGCCCGGGCAGCCGTCAGCGCACGAGCGACGCGAGCGCCGGCAGCAGGTCGACCGCGGTGGCCACGTCGGACGCCAGCGGCCGGTCGACCACGTCGGACGGCAACGGGTCGCAGACGCCGAGCACCTCGGTGATCGCCGCCCCGGGGGTGACGTCGAGCGCTCCGCGGACGGCGCGTACTGCGGCCACGAGCTCGCAGCCGAGGACGGCGGCGAATGCGTCGAGCGATTCGCGCAGCGCCAGCGCGCCGCGTGTGGCGAACGAGGCGTGGTCCTCCACGCCCACCGAGATCGACGTGGTGTGCCGGCTCGCCGGATCGGCCAGGTGGCTCACCGTCCGCAGCGCCGACGCGGCCGTGTACTCCAGCACCATGGTGCCCGAGCTTCCCGACGGCCCGGCCGCGAGGAAGCGCGCCTGACCGGTGTCGTCGGGGTCGTGCAGCTTCACCAACCGGGCGAGCGACGTGGACAGCCACTGCGTGGCGGCGAGCCGAACCGTGTCGAGCCGAAGTGCGAGACCCGTGAGCATGAACGATCCGTGGTGGTGCACCACCCCGTCCGCGTAGCGCGGGTTCTCCGCCCGGGCGGCGATCATCCGGTCGACCTCCGCGGTGACCTCGTCGATCGACTCGCGGAGCGGACCGGCCACGAACGGGATGCAGCGGAACGACAGCGGGTCCTGGGTGCGGGCGTGGTCGTAGCGGCTGCCGGCTGCGAAGTGACGCATGGCGGCGGCGACCGACGTGGACCCCGGCGACGGACGCGTCTCGGCGGCGACCTCCGACCACTGCTCGCGGTTGGCGCGGATGGCGAGCGACGAGAGCGCCGCGATCGGCAGCGACGCCCGCGCGAGCACGTCGAGTCGGTGCACGGCGAGCGCAGCGATCGCGATGGTGGGAGCGCTGGCGCTGACGAAGGCGAGCGCACCGCTGGCCTGGACGTGGTCGAGGTAACGGTGGTGCTCGCCGTCCTGCCAGGGCAGCTCGCCGAGCAGGCACAGGGCCAGCTCCGCGAGGCTCGTGATGTCGCCGGTGCCCAGACCCCCGAAGGTGCGCACCGGTGCCGTCCGGCCGTCGTTCAACGACCGGACCAGCGCGTCGAGCATGTCGAACGGGATGCCGCTGCCCGGGAACGACAGCTGGCTCGCCCGGACGAGCGCCGCTGCCCGACCGACCTCCGGTGGGAGCACCGGGCCGGCACCGGTGACGTGCGACCGCACGAGGCGTCGGCCGTGCATGCCGTCGGAGTCGTCGGCCGACTCGTCGCGGTTCGCGCCGACTCCCGTGGTGCGTCCGTACGCGACGTTGTTCGCCGCAGTGGCCGCTGCGTCCGCGAGCAGGTCGGCTTCGACGGAGGGGGCGAGCACCACCGTCCCCGCCGAGGCGGCGTCGGCGACGACGTCGGCGATCGTGATCGGTTCGAGGCCCAGGACCCGTGTCTGCACGGCGGCGGACGCTATCGCCGCGTCGGTGCCGGGCGGCCCGTCACCGGGGCGACGGGACCCAGCTGTGCAGCACCTGGAAGTAGTTCGCCCGGTCGTACACGGTGGGGTCGGGCACGTTGGCCCGGCTGACACTGCCGCGCAGCTGGCGCACACCGTCGTAGTCGCGCTCGTCCATCCACGTCACCATCTCGCGACGGATCTCCAGCAGGTGCTCCGGCCCGTGACGCAGGAGCGCGCTCGTCACCATCACCACGTCGGCCCCGGCGAGCAGCAGCTTCAGCGCGTCGGCCCCGGTGTGCACCCCGCTCGACGCGGCGAGCGAGCCGCGCACGAACTCGCGCAGCACCCCGATCCAGTGCAGCGACAGCCGTGACTCGTCGGACGAGGAGAGGCGCAGCGTGGGTCGCACCTCCAGCGTGTCGAGGTCGATGTCGGGCTGGTAGAGGCGGTTGAACAGCACGAGCCCGTCGGCACCGGCCAGCTCGAAGCTCTTCGCCGTGTGTGCGAGCGCGGTGAACCACGGCCCGATCTTCACGGCGAGCGGCACGGAGATCTCCGCCTTCACCTCCTCGATCAGCTCCATGTACCGGCGCTCCACCTCCGCGGCGGACGTCATCGGGTCGGTGACGGTGTCGTACAGGTTGAGCTCGATCGCGTCGGCGCCCGCTTCCGCGAGCTGCTTGCCGTAGCGCACCCAGCCGCCCGGGGACACGCCGTTGAGGCTCGCGATCACCGGGATCGAGACGTCGGCCTTCGCGTCCTCCACGAGGTCGAGGTGGTGGTCGGGCCCCACGCGCACCCCGTCGAACGACGGCAGGTAGCTGAGCGCCTCGCCGTTGCTGTCGGCACCGGTGCTGATCGCGTACTCCACGGCGAACGCCTCGTGCTCGACCTGCTCCTCGAACAGGCTCGGCAGCACGATCGCGCCGGCTCCGGCGGCCTCGAGGCGGCGCCACATCGCCGGGTCGCCGGTGACCGGACCGGGCGAGGCGACGAGCGGGCTGTGCAGCGTCAGCCCGAGGTACATCGTGGTGAGGTCGGTCACGGCTCGTCCTCCTGGTCGGCGAGCGTGACGCCCGCTGCGTGTTCGGGTGCGGAGCGTTCGAGCCCGGCGAGCTGCTGGTAGTAGCGCCACCGGTCGTGCACGTCGTCCTGGGCGAGTCGCAGCAGCTCCGCGGCGCGGGCGGGGTCGCTGCGGGTGAGCATGCCGAAGCGGGCCTCGGTGCGGGTGAACTCGCCGTAGGGCACCGAGGGTTCGGCGCTGTCGAGCTCGAACGGGTGCGTGGCCTCACCGCTGCCGGGCCGGTAGCGGTACAGCGGCCAGTGGCCGCTCTGCACGGCGGCCTTCTGCTGAAGCATCGACCGTGACATGTCGTAGCCGTGGGCGATGCAGCTGGAGTACGCGATCACCAGCGACACACCGGGCCACGCCGCCGCCTCGAGCAGCGCCTTCACCGTCTGCACGTCGCTCGCGCCGAGCGCGACCTTGGCGACGTACACGTCGCCGTAGGTCATCGCCTCCAGACCGAGGTCCTTCTTGGCGACGCCCTTGCCGCCGGCGGCGAACTTGGCGACGGCGCCCCGCGGGGTGGCCTTCGACGCCTGGCCGCCGGTGTTGGAGTACACCTCGGTGTCCATCACCAGGACGTTCACGTTCCGGCCGCTGGCGAGCACGTGGTCGAGGCCTCCGGCGCCGATGTCGTAGGCCCAGCCGTCGCCGCCGACGATCCACACGCTCCGGCCCACGAGGGCGTCGGCGATGTCCGAGAGCCGCTCGGCGTCGGCTCCGGGGACGGACTCGAGCGCGACGCGCAGCGCCTCCACCCGTTCGCGCTGGGCACGCACCCCGGCGTCGTCCACGTCGTCGATGCCGGCCGCGAGCGAGGTGACCAGACCGGCGTCGATGCGCTCCGACAGCTGGTCGAGCACCTCCAGCGCGGCGCGACGTTGCGCCTCGTAGCCGAGTCGGATGCCGAGGCCGAACTCGGCGTTGTCCTCGAACAGGCTGTTGCTCCACGCCGGACCGCGACCCTGGGCGTCCGTGGTGTAGGGCGTGGTGGGCAGGTTGCCGCCGTAGATGCTGGAGCAGCCCGTGGCGTTGGCGATGAGCAGGCGGTCGCCGAACAGCTGGGTGAGCAGCTTCAGGTACGGCGTCTCGCCGCAGCCGGCGCAGGCCCCGCTGAACTCGAACAGCGGGGTGCGCAGCTGGCTGGTCCTCACCGAGGCCGGGTCGAACTGCGTGGCGTCGGCACCGTCGATCGCGAGGAACGCGTCCCACGCCGCTCGTTCGGTGTCCAGGTGCTCGGCGATCGGTCGCAGGTTGATGCTCTTGCGCTTCACCTCGCTCTTGTCGTGGGCGGGGCAGGCCGTGACGCACAGCCCGCAGCCGGTGCAGTCGTCGGGTGCCACCTGCACGGTGAGCGACAGGCCCGGCACCTCGCGGCTGCGGAACGACTTCGTCTTCAGCACGCCGTCGCTCCCCAGCGCCGACGGGTCGTACACCTTCAGCCGGATCGCGGCGTGGGGGCACACGATCGCGCACTTGCCGCAGTCGATGCAGAGGTCCGGTTCCCACACGGGGATCTCCGTGGCGATCGTGCGGCGCTCCACCTTCGCGGTGCCCGTGGGGAAGGTGCCGTCGGGCGGCAGCGCGCTCACGGGCAGCAGGTCGCCCTCCCCCGCCAGCATCCTGGCGGTCACCCGCTGCACGAAGTCGCTGCTGCCCGACGGAACCGTTGCCCGCCGGTGCACGCCGGAGTCGGCGGCACCGCCGATGCGGACCGCGTGGAGCGCGGCGAGGGTGGCGTCGACCGCGGCGACGTTGCGTTCGACGACCACCGATCCACGCGAGCCGTAGCTGTGCGCGATGGCGTCCTTCAGCGCAGTGATCGCCCGCCCGGTCGGCAGGACGCCGGCGAGCGCGAAGAAGCACGTCTGCATCACCGTGTTCACGTGCCCGCCGAGTCCGGCGGCCTTGGCGACGGCTGCGGCGTCGATCGTGTACAGACGCAGCTCGCGTTCCAGCACCTGGCGTTGCGCCTCCTCCGGCAACGCTCGCCACAGGTCGTCCGGACGGTGGGGGCTGTTGATCAGCACCACGGCTCCGGGTGCGGCCAGCTTCAGCACGTCGAGGCGTTGCAGGAAGCTCCACTGGTGCACGCCGACGAAGGTCGCCCGGTCGATCAGGTAGGTGCTCTCGATCGGCTGCTCGTCGAAGCGCAGGTGGCTCACCGTCATCGACCCGGACTTCTTCGAGTCGTAGACGAAGTAGCCCTGCACGTGCAGGTCGGTGTTGCTGCCGACGATCTTCGCGGTGTTCTTGTTGGCCCCCACCGTGCCGTCGCTGCCGAGGCCGTAGAACACGGCCCGCACCGCCGCACGATCGGTGGTGAACGACGGATCGACGTCGAGGCTGAGGCGGGTGACGTCGTCGATGATGCCGACGGTGAAGCCGTTGCGCGGCTCGTCGGCGGCGGCCTCGTCGAACACGGCCTTGGCCATCGCCGGCGTGAACTCCTTCGAGCTCAACCCGAACCGACCGCCGATCACCCGGGGCCGTGCGCCGCTCCCCCAGTGCCCGTCGGCGCTGTGCCACACGGCGGAGAGGACGTCGAGGTGCAGCGGTTCGAACGGCGCGCCCGGCTCCTTCGTACGGTCGAGGACGGCGAGCGTGCGCACGCTCGGCGGCAGCGCGGCGAGCAGCTGGGCCGTCGGGAACGGCCGGTAGAGCCGCACGACGGCGACCCCGACGCGCTCGCCGGTCGCGTTCAGTGCGTCCACGGCCTCGCGCACCGCACCGACGGCCGAACCCATCAGCACGATCACCCGGTCGGCGTCCGGCGCACCGTGGTAGTCGACGAGGTGGTACTGGCGGCCGGTGAGCCGGGCGAGGTCGTCGAACGCCGCCTGCGTCTCCGCCGGCACGGCGTCGTGGAACGGGTTGCACGCCTCACGCGCCTGGAAGAAGACGTCGGGGTTCTGCGCGGTGCCGCGGACGACCGGCCGGTCGCTGTCGAGGCCGCGGTCACGGAACTCGCCGACGAGCCGCTCGTCGATCATCTCGCGCAGGTCGGCCTCGCCGACGGGCACCACGGAGTTCAGCTCGTGGCTGGTGCGGAACCCGTCGAAGAAGTGCAGGTACGGCACGCGGGTGGTGAGCGTGGCGGCGTGCGCGACGGCTGCGAAGTCGCCGGCCTCCTGCACGCTGCTCGCGCACAGCATCGCCCATCCCGTCGTGCGGGCGGCCATCACGTCGCTGTGGTCGCCGAAGATGCTGAGGGCGTGCGTGGCCACGGTGCGGGCGGCGACGTGGATCACCGCGGGCGTGAGCTCGCCGGCGATCTTGAACATGTTCGGCAGCATGAGCAGCAGGCCCTGGCTGGCGGTGAACGTGGTCGCGAGGGCGCCGCGGGTGACCGCGCCGTGCAGCGCACCGGCGGCGCCGGCCTCGCTCTGCATCTCGATCACCTCGGGCACCACACCCCAGAGGTTGCGGCGGCCGCGGGCGCTCCAGTCGTCGGCGAACTCGCCCATCGGCGACGCCGGCGTGATCGGGTAGATCGCGATCACCTCGCTGGCGAGGTGGGCGATGCGGGCGGCGGCCTCGTTGCCGTCCATGATCCGCCGGGCAACGGGTGCGGCCGGCTCGTGCGAGCCGGCCTGCGGACCCGCCGTCGGCGAGGATGGTGCGGTGGTGTCCTCCGCGGTCATCCGCGTTGCCACCCGGGCACGCGATCGCTCCGCCAGCACAGCTCCTCGCCGGTCGCGACGTCGCGGATCGACTCCTTGCGCTGCCAGCCGTCCGGCACGGGGAGCTCGTCCGCGGCCGCCTTGGCCTGCTCGAGCGAGGCGAAGCGACGCGGTGGGAGTTCGGTGCCGTCGATGGCGGGGGGCTCACCCTCGTGCGGGACGGTGTGGATGACCAGTTCGACTTCCGGCATGCCCCCAGCCTGCGCCGTCCGACCGAACGCCAGTAGGGCCGATGGTCACCGCGCGCCCCGACCGGGACCGAACTGAGCTGCGTGTCCTGGGTGCCAGCACCGTGCGGTGACCTGCACCGGTGAGATCCGCCCGGCACCCAGGACGAGGCCGGCGGTGACCCGGGCGCCAACGAACCCGGATCACCAGGCGCGATGCGGGAGCGCGGCACCCAGGACGGGCCGGCGTTCCTGGGTGCCGACGCCGTCCGGCGACCTGCACCGGTGAGGTCCGGCCCGGCACCCAGGACGAGGCCGGCGGTGACCCGGGCGCCAACGAACCCGGATCACCAGGCGCGATGCGGGAGCGTGGCACCCAGGACGTTCAGGCGGAGAGCCAGCTCGTCCCGCGGAGGTCGGTCCAGCCACGGGGATCGGCGAGCGCGGCGGCGCTCCGGCGCCGATCGACGTTCGCCGACGAGCTGCTCTCGCCCGTCACCGTGATCACCTGCTGCCCTTGCGAGAGGCGGCGGAACCGGCCGGTGACGATCGCCCGCACGTACTCGTCGACGAGGTCGATCAGGTCCTGCGAGCCCGAGTCGCACGCATCGCACCCGCAGTCGGGCACGAACACGACCTGCGTCGCCGGGCGGCCGGCACCGAGGGTGAGCCCGGCGTCGTCGCAGTCACCGAGTGCGCTCCGGGCGATCACCATCGGGAGTCCGCCGATCGCCTCGGGCACCACCATCACCGACCGACTCACCTTCGTCCCGGGCGCCTCGGCCCAGTCGACGCGATCCACGATCCGGGCGAGGCCGAGCTCCACCGCCGCTGCCGCCCAGGCGTCGGCGCGGGCACCGACGATCCGGTACCGGGCGGCGTCCGTCACCCGGGAGTACGCGTCGTCCGCCGGCCGGCGCTCCGGGTTCGGGTCGGGCCAGCCGGGCAGGTCGCGCGACGTGATCGCGAATGCACGCTCCACCGCCACCATCAGCTCGTCCTCGGTCATCACGGCAGTCTCACCGGCCGGACCGGAGGCGAACGAGCGGTTTCCCGACGACGCTCAGCGTGACGACAGGTACTGCTGCACCAGCGCCTCGGGCGCGCTGCACAGCCAGGCGTCCTCCAACGCCTCCCGCAGGTGGCGCTTGCCGACGGCCGAGAGCTGCGCGAGCACGGCGGCGTGGCCGTCGAAGTGCGGGATCGTGAAGAAGCCCTTCCGCCCCGCCGCGAGGACGGCCTCCTTCTCGCCCAGGTCCTCCACACGCACGGCCACGATGAGCCCCGACGGCACGGTCTCGCCGCCGAACCGCTCGATGTCGGCCTTGCGGAAGGGGCGCTCCCACGCGAACGCCTGCTTCCCCACCGTCCAGGTGCGGTTCCCCCACCGGGTGCCCTCGGTCGCCCCCGGGAACCCCATCGCCCACGACGCGAACTCGTCGATCGTCACCATCGCCGCACGGTACCCGAGCGTCCATGTCCTCGATCGTCGGGCCGCCGCCCACCATCGTCAACGTTGATTCTGATCAACGTGACTCGGGTCGTCGGGTGATGGAGCTCATCGACGCCACCACCGCGGCTCGGCGGCTGGGCGTGAAGCGCGAGACGCTGTACGCCTACGTGAGCCGGGGCACGCTCGCCAGCCACCGGGCCTCCGACGGTCGGCGCAGCCTGTTCGAGGCGTCGGCGGTGGAGCGCCTCGCTCGCCGGGGACGGCCCCGCAGGGCCACCCAGCGCGGCGCGATCGACCTCACGCTCGAGACCTCCGTGACCGAGCTCTCCGACCACGAGCTGCGCTACCGCGGCCGACCCGTCGCCGACCTCACCACCACCCACACCTTCGAGGAGGTGGCCGCGCTGCTGTGGGGCGCCACCCCGGTGCCCGCATGGCCCGCCGGGTCCGCCGTGCGCGACGCTGACACCGGCCACGACGGCCACGACGGCCACGACGTCGCGGCCATCCGCCGCACCTGCGCCGAGCTCACCGCCGACCCGATCGCGGGCGACGACCCCGCTCGGCCGCCGC
>WLDE01000151.1 GCA_009704985.1 Actinomycetota bacterium
AGGGCACCGAGATGGTGATGCCGGGTGACAACGTCACGATCACCGTCGAGCTCGGCAAGCCGATCGCGATGGACGAGGGCCTGCGCTTCGCGATCCGCGAGGGTGGCCGTACCGTCGGCGCCGGCCGCGTCACCAAGATCACCAAGTGATCCGACGGACGACGGAGGAGACACACTCATGGCGCAATCCAGCATCCGCATCCGCCTGAAGGCGTTCGACCACGAGATCATCGACCAGTCGACGAAGAAGATCGTCGAGACGGTGACCCGTACCAACGCCACGATCCGCGGCCCGATCCCGCTGCCGACCGACAAGCACCGCTACACGGTCATCCGTGGCCCGCACATCGACAAGGACTCCCGCGAGCACTTCGAGATGCGCGTCCACAAGCGGCTCATCGACATCGTCGACCCGAACGCGAAGACGATCGACAGCCTGCAGCGCATCGAACTGCCCGCCGGCGTCGACATCGAGATCAAGATCCAGTCGAGCTGACGTTCGCCCGATCGTGCCGATGAGGGACGATCAGGAACCACACTCCGGGAGGGGACGGCCACGGCCGTCCCCTCCCGCCGTTTTCGGGCTCGATCACGAGCCGGTGGCTCATCGGGTGCGGTACTCCTGCCACGAGATGGACCGAGTCGCGCGCGTGGGGGACCTCCGAGTCACGGAGGTCCCCCACCTGCGGGCAGCGTGCCGACCCTCGCCGGGGTCAGGGCTGAGCGATCGAGATGTTGCCGATGTTGAGCACGCCTGCGGTGAGGCTCGTGACCTTGATCAGGTTGTTGCCCTGCACGAGGTTGGCGACGATCGTCGTCGTCCCGGCACGGTTCACGTCGGCGGCACCGAAGTTGTTCCAGGCGGTCGCCGTCCTCACACTGGGAAGTGACGGTGCCACGACCTGGTCGTTGACGGCGACGGAGAACGACGGCTTGACGCCCGACAGCACGTACTCCCGGATGGTGATCTGGTAGCTCCCGGCGACGCTCGCATTCACGGAGAAGACACCCGCTTCACCGATGTTGTCGAGACGAGTCACACTGCGGACGAGGGAGTTGTACCCGATTCCAGCGAGGCTCGCGCCGTTGAGATTCTGGACCGTCCAGTACGCGGAAGCAGCGAAGTTCCTCGCCGGAGACACAGCACTACCGACGGAGTTGGGGACGACGATGGGAACCTGGGCGGTGGCGACCTGGTCGGTCCGGTCGAAGGCCCGGACCACCAGGAAGAGCGAGCCCCCCAGATCGATGGAGCTCGGCGTTCCGTTCCACGTGAACGAGAACGGGGCGGTCGTCGAGTTGCCCAGGTAGTTCTCCACGAGGCCGTTGTACGAGTTGGCGCCGATGGAGTACTCCACACGCACCACGCTGGTGTTGGTCGCAACCTGGAACGTCGTTCCCGGCGTGATCGACGCCCCCGACGCCAGACCGCTGATGGACACGGCCGGCAGCGGGGCAGGCCGCGGGGCAGGCGGGCACTTGCGTGCGCGGCACGGGACCGTCTGCTTCGAGATCGAGGCTTCGAGGGCGTGTCGTTCACCGCCGGCGGCCGCTGCCTGAACTCCCGAACCGGTCACACCGACCAGACCGAGGGGGAGGATCGTTCCGATCACGAGCGAGGCAATGACCCGCTTGGCACTACTGGGCAACATCATGTTCCTTCCAAAGATGTGATTCGCCACGAGCGAGGCGTCGATCGTGTGCGTGTCGACGGTAAGTGGACCGCCCACGACCCGCAACGAAACAATTCAGAAACGGCGTTCGGCCGACCACGCCGCGTGGCGAACCGTGCGTCGGCTCCTGGCCCGTTGTCGGCACCGGTCCGCCGAGGCGAGCGCAGCCCGGACCGGGCCGTTCGGACCATCCCGGTCCCGCCGCTTCGACCATGCTTCGAACACCGATAGCAAGGGTGCATCGACACGACGGAACCGCTCCCCCCCGGCCCCGCCGGCGCGCCCGACGCGACTCCGGCTCGTCCGACGACGTTCCCACCGCCCGAACTGCACCCCGCTGACGCACGGGCCACCGATCTCCGGCCCACCCACGTCCCAGCCGTGGCGATCGGCGGCACGCTGCGCGTCACCGACCATCTCATGCCGGCCTCGATCGGTCTCGGGGCACCGAACCCCAACCGTCGTCGGGACCGGCGTGACCGGCACCACCGCCAGCGCGGCGATCGGTCGAACCTGCGGGCGCTGATGTTGCTCAGCGTCGCGGCATGGATCGCCGGTCTGCTCGGTGCGCTTGCCGGCACCGAGATCGCCGATGGTCGGGCCGAACCTCCCCGCCGCGCGTCCACGCTCGGCATCGCCGTCGCAGCCCCACGCACCGACGAGCCGGGTCCGATCGACGTCGCCGCGGTCGCCGACGAGGTCGGCATCAGCGTCGTCGCCATCCAGCGGGTGATCGGTGTCGACGGCGAACTCGGCGAGTCGGCCGGTACCGGCCTGATCGTCACCTCCGACGGTGAGATCGTCACCAACGCCCACGTCGTGGCTGACGCAGACACGGTCAACGTGCGCCTGCCCGGCGAGAGCGAGCCCCGCCTCGGAGCAGTCGTCGCGGTCGACGCATCGAACGATCTCGCCCTCGTCCGGATCGACGCCACCGGCCTCGCCGCGGCCACCTTCGCCGACCCTGCCGACATCCGCGTGGGCGACGAAGTGGTCGCGATCGGCTACGCACTCGACCTCGACGGCGACCCGACCGTCACTCGCGGGGTCGTCAGCGCGCTCGACCGCACGCTGTCCACACGGGCCGGTGCGCTCAACGGTCTGATCCAGACGGATGCGGCGATCTCGTCGGGGAACTCGGGTGGGCCGCTGATCGATGCCTTCGGGCGTGTGGTCGGCATCAACACCGCCGTGGCGTACGGCGACGTCGACACCGCGGCCAACAGCGTCGGGTTCGCGATCAGCGTGGCGGAGTTGCTCCCCGAACTCGACGACCTGCGCCGCGCCGCGGCGGGTGACGCCCTGGAACAGGGCTACCTCGGCGTGGGGCTCGACGGGCGCCACGACGGCGGCCGAGGCGCCGTGGTGACCCAGGTGGAACTCGGCTCGGCGGCCGAGCAGGCCGGCCTCGTCGATGGTGACGTGGTCGTGACCGCGAACGGTGTCGACGTGCTCGGTGCCGACGATCTCATCGCGACCGTGCGCGATCTGGCACCGGGCACCTCGGTCGTACTCGGGGTGGTGCGCGCGGGCGCGCCGATCGAACTCACCGCGGTGCTCACCCGACGCCCCGACTGACGACTCGGCAGAGCACCAGGAACAGGACCGGCGGATGCCGACGGGGTCGATCACCGCGAGGTTGCGGTGGCCCTCGGACGAGACGAACACCCCGGACACCGAGTCGTGTCCGTCATCGGTCTCCGCCGATGCCACGCGGGCGCAGGGGAGGTCGGGCGAGGTCAGGGTCGACCCGGTCACCGTGCCGAAAAGTAGGGTGCCGACCATGCAGGATCTCGATGTCCAGCTCGACCCGCACCTCGGCGGGAAGCGACCGTTCGGCCTCAACTACTGGCCGCTCCCCGAGGACGACCCCGGCGTGGAGATCCCCCGCGAGAGCATCCGGCTCGTCAGCCCGGACGGCGCGCTCGTGCGCGGCCTGCTCTGGACCCCGCCGAACGGTCGGCCGTGGCGCACGGCGGTGATCCTCAGCCACCCGCGCGGCGACTTCTCGGTCCACTACGCGTGCCCGCTGCTCGCCGCCGCCGGGTACGCCGTGCTCGGCTTCGGCACCCGCTACATGAACAACGACACCGACTGCCTGCACGAGCAGTGCATCGTCGACGTGAAGACCGTGTACGACGAGATGATCCGCCGCGGCGCCGAGGCGGTCGTGCTGCTCGGCAACTCCGGTGGCGGCAGCCTCATGGCGCTGGCCAACGCCGAGCTCGGCATCGGCGACGGCTGGATCGGCATGGCCGCGCATCCCGGTGAGGGCGTGTTCATGAACCAGGTGATCGACCCGAGCGTCGCCGACGAGGACGACCCGTTCAGCACCGTGCCCGAGCTCGACATGTACCACCCCGACAACGGGTGGCGACCGTGGCCGGAGCCGTGCTCGTACGACCCGGCCTGGGTGGCCCGCTACCGAGAGGCGCAGGTGGCGCGGGTCGCCCGGATCGACGCGATCGCGAAGGCCAGCATCGCCGAGTCGGTCGATGCCGGCGGCCGGCTGCGCGGGATCGACAAGGCGGCCGATCCCACCGGGTGGCGCGAACAGCGCCGCCGCGCCGTGTTCACCAAGTACCTCACGATCTACCGCACCCTCGCCGACCCGGCCTACCTCGACCTGTCGATCGACCCCGACGACCGACCGATGGGCTCGCTGTTCGCGTTCCCCGATCCGTTCGACGCGAACTACGGCCGCGGTGGTCTGGCCCGCACGATGACGGCGCGCGGCTGGCTCAGCACGTGGTCGGGTCTGTCGAGCCACGCCAAGCTCGCCGACACGATGCCGCGGGTCACCGTGCCGACGATCCTGCTGCACCCGACGGCCGACACCGAGATCCGGCTCTGGCAGGCGAAGGAGATCGTCGACAACAGCGGCGCCACCGATCGCACCTACGTCGAGCTGCGGGGCGCGCCGCACTACCTCGAGGGCCACCGTCGTGAGGCGCTGGCACTCGTCGCCGACTGGCTCGCCGCGCGCTTCCCCTGACGTACGCCGTTTCGCTCCACGCATCGACGGAGGGGGTCCGATCGTGACGTCCGGGGTGTTCTCGGAGCTGCGATCGTGAGCCAGTTCATGTGCGCCGAGACCGACGAGGAGGCGCAGGCCCGCGCCGACGGCTCGACCTTCTTCCAGTTCGCGCTGCGCTTCGACAACGACAAGGGTCCGGTGGCCCCCGGCACGGTGAGCCTGTGGGACGAGTACCAGGCGTGGAAGCAGAGCCCCGCCGGTCAGCCGGTGGCGGCGAGCACGCCCATCGTCCAGAGCGCCACCGTGTGGTTCCGGCCGTAGGTGAACTCGTTCATCATCGGCAGGGTGCCGACGTCGTAGAAGTCGAACAGCAGCGGGGTGTCCGAGGGCGCCGGCTCCACCCCGGCCGGACCCAGGCGGAACTCCTCCACCCAGTCGTCGCCGTCGCTGAAGTTCAGGTCGTGGATGCCGTACACGGACGTGCCGGGCCACACCGGGAGGCCCGACGCGATGGCATCGATGATCAGCGGGTGGCGCACCGGTTCCTCGCCGAGACCGGTGAAGAACGAGATGCCGAGCGGGTTGCCGCCGAGGGAGAACGAGGCGCTGCGCACCATCGCCTCGCGATAGCGGGCGTCCTCGGTGAGCACGAAGGCGCGCAGCACGCCGACCCCGTGGGGGAGCGACGGGCCGAGCCCCCAGACCGTCGGCACGTCCGGTCGTTCCTGCGTCCAGCCGAACGCCGTGGTGGCCTGGGCGGCGAGTGCCGCGTCGGCGTGGGCGACGATGCTCTGGGTCGCGTTCGCCCGGATGGTCGGCTCGACGAGATCGGCCGGCATCCGCGCGGCGAGCCAGGCCGCGAGGCACTCGGCGCCGGGGCAGTCGAGCAGGCCGACGGAGGACTCGTCGAACACCGTGGCGTCCGCCAGCACGTCGTTCCAGGCCGGGTCACGGGTGAGCTCGAGCATCGCCGCCGCAGCGGCGCCTCTCGCGCGGTCGACGGCCACCGCCAGCGCGTCGCGGCGAGCGGGATCGGACGTCGCGAGCTCGGCCCAGGCCGCCTCCGCCCACGCCATGCCCGCCTCGGCGGACGCGGCGTACGTCGCGGCGCGTTCGGCGTCGTAGGGCTCGAGCACGACCGCGGCCTGTGCGGCGACCGCGACGTACGAGTACGTCGACCACGGGTCGGGGGAGTACACGTACACGTTGGCGCTGTTGTCCCACGAGGTCTCCTCGCCCTCGCCGAACCGGTTCTGGTCGACGCCACCGGGCACGCCGCCGTCCTCGTGCTGCAGACGCAGGTAGAGGTCGAGGTCCCAGAGCCCCTCGTCGAGCACGTCCGGCACCGCGTCGCCCGACTCCGGGATGTTGAGGTCGAGCGACTCGAAGGTGTCGGGGAACAGCCGCACGAGGTCGAGCGCCATCGAGACGTACCCGAGGTGCTCGATGCGGCTGTTCCAGTCGCCCGCGTCGAAGTGCCCGCCCCATGCGTCGTCCACGAGCACCCCGGTCACCGCGCCCGGGTACTCCTCGTAGCGGTCGTCCCGGCCGATGTTCGACGGATCGTCGATCGCCGTGAGCGAGACCTCCTCGAAGGTGACGTTGTCGTCGGGGTGGAACGGTCGTGGCCGGTCGATCGAGGTGTAGGGCGCACCGAGCGCCACGCCGCTGCGCTGGTGGTAGGCGGCGCGGGCGACCGCGACGAGGGCTCGTCGCCAGGTGGTGTCGTCGGCGATCGGGAACGGTGCCGAGCAGCCGAGCGCCTCCACGCACACCTCGTAGCGCCCCGGGGCGTCGACGTCGGAGAAGTCGATCTCGTGCACCTCGGCGCCGGTGAGGTCGCCGCGGCCGAACTCGTCGCCGGTCGCCCGCGTCACCGTGGTGCCGGTCAGCACGACGGCCCGCGTGGCGGTGTCGACGACCTCGAACGTCATCGCATCGGGGAAGTCGATGCCGCCGGCGTCGCCCCGCCACACCGACACGAACGCCACCTTCCCACGGTCGGCGGGTGCGAAGCCGAGCTGGTTCACCCGGATCGCCGCGCTGCGCGACGAGTCGGGTTCGTAGACCACCTCGACGGGCGCCACGGTTCCGTCGGCGGTCTCGATCGTGTGCGGCCCCACCGGGAGGCGGGCATCGAGCTCGAGGTACACGTCGTGCACCAGCGGCAGCACGCGGTCGGCGTTCGGGTCGTCGCCGGTGATGCCCTCGCCCCACGGTCGGCTGACGCGCGATACCGACGCCACCGTCACGCCCGGCGTCGTCACGCGCCAGTCGGCGGGATCGTCGACGGACGAGACGTCGAGCGGCTCGCCGACCACCCGGTCGAACGGGGCGGCGCCGTTGCGGACCACGCGGCCGGCCTCGATGCGGACGAGCACGGTGGTGGGCGACGCCATGCGCGCCCAGCTCGGCCGGTGCGGACCGTCGGCCGACGAGGTGGCGGCATCCCACGTGAGATCGACCTCGATGCCCGCCACCGCCGGGCGGCCGGCCTCGGCGCCCTCTCCGTCGCGCACGCGGGCGAACACCATCTGGTAACCGCCGTCGCGCACGTCGATCGTGAGCGGCTCGGCGATCGGCTGCCACGTCGCCCCGGCGAACGTGGGGTCGAGCGACACCTGCACCTCGGTCGCACCGGCGGGCGCGGTGATCGCGACGTCGACGCTGCCGTCGGAGGTGCGCGCCGCACCTCCGTCCAGCTCCACCTGCAACGACCCTGCAGCGGGCGGCGGGAGCCGGGAGATCGTGTGCGTGCCGATCGGGCCGTCGGGCTCCTCGTCGTCGTCACGCACGACCACGAACACGCCTGCGCCCGCGCCGATGCCGGCAACCGCCACCGCTGCGAGCGCCCACCACCTCTTCTGCACGACCCGACGAGTCTGTCAGGCACACGCGCCGACCGAACAGTCGCGTCGGGAGCCACTCCCGTGCGCGGGCACCACACGACGGATCCCGCGACGGATCCCGCGGTCGGGACGTCGAACCACCGGCACGCCGAGCGATCGCATGCCGCGACCCGTCACCGGACCCGTCTGCATGTCATCAAGACCGGTTCGGGGTGAGTCGATGACCTTCCGGACGCGAGATAACCTCGCCGTTCAGCCCTCGAGCCCGGAGAGAGGCGCCCCACATGGAACTGTCCTTCGTCGTGAACGCCGTCCGCCGGTACTGGTGGATCTTCGTCGCCTGCCTGGTGCTCGGAGCCATCCCCGGCCTGCTGCTCACCGAGGAAGGCACCCCCCAGTACGAGTCGCTCGGCACGATCCTGGTCTCGCCGCCCAGCGAGTCGCTGTTCCAGGTGAGCTTCACCAACGACCCCGACCGCTACGTGGTCTCGCAGCTCAGCATCCTGCGCTCCGAGGCGCTCGCCGACCGGGTGGCCACCCGCGTGAGCGACGAGCTCGAACGCGACGTCAGCACCTTCGAGGTGGCGAGCGGGCTCACCGTCCAGCACTCCAGCCGCACGGACATCGTCGACCTCCGGGTGAGCACGCCGGACCCCGAGCTGTCGCGCCTCGTCGTCGACGCCTACATCGACCTCTACTTCACGTCGCTGCGCGACCAGGTGGACGACAGCCAGCAGCCGGAGATCGACCAGCTCGACGAACAGATCGCAACGCTGCGCGCCCAGCTGGACGCCATCGACGGCGAGATCGAGGCGGTGATGCTGCCCTACGTGCAGCGCGAACCCGACGCCGAGACCGGTGCGGTCCCGCCGATCCCCACGCTCGAGACCGTGGCCCCGTCGCTGGCATCGGCCCGCACGCTCGTCACCAACGAGATCAACCAGGTGCTCGCGGCGAAGAACGAGCTCGAGCTGTCCGGCCGGCTCCGCGTCACGAGCCAGGTCGTCCAGCGCGCCACCCTGCCGGCGGCACCGATCATCGAGTCGAACCGGCTGCTCGTCGCGGCCGGCCTGGCCGCCGGTGGCCTGCTGGGCCTCATCGCCGCCGTCGTCGTGGCTCGCCTCTCGCGCACGGCGCTCGACGAGAACCAGGTCGGCGAGCTCCTCGGCGCCACGGTGGTCGGCGAGCTGCCCCATGCCCGGGCGGTCGGCAAGAACCGTCGTGCGCCCGTGGAGCACCTGCCGGAGCGACTCGTCCCCTTCGTCGACGCGCTCTGTGTGCGCGCCGAGGCCAACGCCAAGGTGGGCGAGGCCCTCACCGTCGTGGTCGTCGGCCTCGAACGCGGCTCGGGGACCACCACCCTGGCGGGCGCCATGGCGAACCGTTACGCAGCGAACGGGTCGCAGGTCGTGCTCATCGACGCCGACCCGCGCGACCCCGAGCTCTCGCGGCTGTTCAGTGCGGGCAGCTCGGGCATCCCGGGTCTGCTGGCGACCGCCGGTACCGACAACGGCCTGCCGCGTCGCAATCGTGAGGGTCTGCGCATCGATCCGTACAGTCCCACGGCGATGCGGGGCCTGCGCGTGGTCGGCATCGGTGACAAGGGGACGGCCACCGGCCTGCGCCGTCAGAACGTGCCGGACGTCATCGACATCACACGCCGCAGCGCGCACGTCGTGGTGTTCGACGGTGGTCCGCTGATGGACGCAGCTTCGTCGGTGCAGCTCACCCAGCTGGTCGACGCAGTGGTGCTCGCGATCCCCACCCGCCGTCTCTACACCCGCACCCTGCAGGTGGTCGCCACGCGGCTGCGCAGCCGTCGCGGTGAGCTGCTCCCCGTGTGGGTGCCGGCCACCCGTCGTCGCGGTGCCCGCGGACGCAACGCCGGTCCGGTCCCGGCCGCACCGGTCGGCCTGGTGGGCGAGCCCGACATCGACACCGGGGTCGACACCCGCACGCCGGCGCTCTGAGCCCGACCACCGCCGCCGTACCCGACCGCGACGGGCGCGAGCCGGGAGACGAGCGTCACCTCAGTCCGGGATCCCCCGGCGCAACGAGCGGGTGCTGACCTTCGCCCGCACGTAGCGCAGCCGGCCGACCCGGGCTGCCGTGGCCTGCTCGAACGACTCGATCGCCGCCCAGGCGCGCTCGCACTCCTCCGGTGTCGGCTCGATCGGGCTGTGCACCGCCGCGGTGGCGACGGTGGCCACCGGTGTGAGGTGCAGCGCCGGTTCGCCCAGCGTGCGAGCGCCCGCGTCGACGAGTTCGAGGTCGGTGCGCGACCGATCCGCCCGCTGCCCGAGGTCGACCAGCACGTCGACCCCCGATCGGAACGCGCCGAGTGCCCTGGCCGCAGGCTCGGTCGCGGCCCGGCGGCGCCGCCGCCGGTGCGACTTGAGCGCCAGCACGCACAGCACGTACCCGGTGAGCACGGTGGCGGCGATGACCAGGGTGACACCGGCACCGACCGCGGTGGCCGCCACGGCACTCGTCTCCGTCTCGTCGACGGTGTCGGGTGTGGGGCTGTCGTCGGGCACGGAGCTGTCGGGCGTCGGCACCGCCGTGGTGACGGGCGGCTCCTCCGTGTCGTCGCCGATCGGCGCCACCGCCCCGTCGCCCTGCGCCGGCGGTGCCGTGTTCGCCTGTGCCGGCACCGGGTCGAACGCGATCCAGCCGAGTTCGCCGAAGTCGACCTCCGGCCAGGCGATCGCCTGGTCGGACGACGCCACCGTGCCGCCCCCTCCGGGCAGCGCCTCGGACTGGAAGCCGACGGCGATCCGGACCGGCAGGCCGACGGCGTGGGCGAGCAGCCCGTAGGCCGCGACGAACTGCTCGTCGCGCCCGCGCTTCGTGCGCTCGAGGAACAGCTCCAGCACCGCGAGCGAGTGTCCGGGTGGGCTGTCGAAGTCGAGCACGTACTGCTCGCGGAGGTGACGGGCGATCGCCTCCGCCCGCTCCGCGTCGGTGCGCGCGCCCGCCACGATGGTCGACGCGAGCTCCAGGGTGGCGGGTGACAGCTCGACGCCGTCGACGAGGACCTCGCTCGCCGTCGCGACGCGGGCGGTGGCGAGTGTCGACGGCTGGACGTCCTGCGGCTGCAGCACCAGCTCGTAGACCGTGCCCAGTTCGGGTGCCCGGATCGGCAACAGGCCGCTGCGCGTCTCGTCGACCCGGAGTCCGTCCCCGTCCCCGCCGTCCTCGACGGACACCTCGACGGACACCTCGACGGTTCGGTCGACCATCGGCAACCAGGCCGCGTCGAGCTCGCCGATCCGGACCTCGGCGCGCACCGTCGCCTCGTCGGGGTCGGTGGGGCCGACCACCGAGCTGGACACTCGGTAGTCGTCGGCGGGGAGCCAGGTGCGACCGTCGTAGCGGGTGAGCCCCACGAGACGCCAGCGCTGTGCCGACGACAGCGTGCTCCGGAACACCTCGACCGCCGGGACGCGTGACCGCCACTCGTCGAGCCGGGCCAGGGGACTGATGCCCGTCTCGGGGGTGGCCGGTGCGTCGATGCGGGCCCGCGGGTCGAACCGCTCGGCGGCCAGCGCCGACCCGGCGACGAGCACGGTGACGACCGCCAGCACGGTCATGATCGCCGCGTGCGCCATCGCGAGCCCCGAACGGGTCCGGCGTCGGTGCGGGAGCAGCGTGGCCAACGCGGCCACCACCCACGCCACCACCCACCACAGCGGCGGCGCGCCGGCCTCGGCCGACATGAGCGCAATCACCCCGGCCAGCGCGAGCGACGGCAGCAGCGCCGCCGGCGCCGTTCGCCGCAGGACGAGCTCGACGGCCGCCCATGCCGCGATCGC
>WLDE01000152.1 GCA_009704985.1 Actinomycetota bacterium
GCGCAGCAGCAGACCCGGCCCGAGCGCAGCGGCGAAGCCCGGTCCCTTCGACGGCGCCGTCAGGATCGCCGTCATCGCCGCGAGCACGCCGGCGAGCGCCCACACGGTGCGCGACGTGCGACCGGCCCAGATGCCGGCCAACACCGCGGCGTCGCGGTTCGCGGCGGTGGCCCGCACGCGCAGCCCGGCGCGGGTGCGGGAGAGGAACAGCGCGAGCGCGGCCACCACGATCGGCGCCACCACGAGCGTGGCCGTCTCGTCCTCGCCGAGGCGCAGGATGCCGACGTCGAACACCGGCATGCCGGGGGGCGACGGGAACGCGAAGCCGCCGCCCGAGCTGGTGTTGATCGCGAGCGCCAGCGCGCTGAGCAACTGGGCGACGCCGAGGGTGGCGACGACGCTCATCACCTTCGGAGCCCGGCCGAGCCGGCCGACCACGATGCCCTCCACCCCCGTGCCGAGCATCGCCGCGATCGCGAGCGCGAACGGCAGCACGGCGTAGTAGGGGAGGTCCCACTGGTTCACGCCGACGTAGAGCATGGTGGCGGCGAACGCGCCCACCTCGGCGTGGGCGAAGTTGATGACGCGGCTGCTGCGGTGCACGAGCACGAGACCGACGGCCAGCAGGCCGTAGGACGCGCCGCTGATCACACCGAGCAGCAGGATCTCGATCGGCACGTCCCAGCCGAACAGCCCGAACGCGTTCACCGCGGGCCTCCGTCCGACGGGGTGGTGCCGGCCTCGCCCAGGAACACGGCGCGGAGCAGGTCGTCGCGGGCGAGCAGGCCGTCGCCGGTGCCGCTGAAGCGCACCCGACCCTTCTCCAGGAAGTAGGCGCGGTCCGACACCGACAGCGCGAGGTTCACCGACTGCTCGACGAGCACGATCGCCGTGCCCTCGTCCCGGATCGCCTCGAGCCGGCCGAGCAGGTCGGCCACGACGGTGGGTGCCAGGCCGAGCGACAGCTCGTCGACGAGCAGCAGCCGCGGTCGCAGCAGCACGGCCTTGGCGAGCGCGAGCATCTGCTGCTCGCCGCCCGACAGGGTGGACGCGCGCTGGTCGCGGCGCGTGTCGAGCGCCGGGAACAGCTCGAAGCACCGCTCGAGCCGGCGGTCGAGCTCGGCGCGGCGGAGATCGAGCGTCTCGGCGTAGGCCAGGAGGTTCTCGGTCACGCTGAGCGGACCGAACACGGCGCGGCCGCCGGGGATCTGGGTGATGCCCATCCGCACCCGGCGCTCCGGTGCGACGTAGGTGATGTCGCGGCCGGTGAGCCGCACCGACCCGTCCGTCGGCAGCAGCAGCCCCGACACCACGCGCAGCAGCGTGGACTTGCCCGAGCCGTTCGTGCCGAGCAGCGCCACGATCTCGCCCTCGCGTACCTCGAGGTCGACCCCGAAGAGCACCTGCAGGTCGCCGTACCCGGCGTTCACCCCGCGCACGGTGAGCAGCGGCAGCCGACCGCCGCCCGCGGTGATCGCCTCCACTCGGCTGGTCTCGATCACCTCGGTGACCATCCGGTCGATGTCGGCGTCGACGAACTTCGCGTTCGAGCGGATCACCAGCGCGGCGATGATGCCCGGCAGGCTGAGCGCCACGATCGCGCCCACCACACCGAAGCGGCGGTCGATGCCGGCGAGGTAGATCGAGCCGGTGAGCCCGCCGATGCCGCTGGCGAGCCCGCCGAGCGCGACGGCGTGGGGTCGCATCTCGGCCGGCACGAGCGCCATCTGCAGCGAGAAGATCGCCGGTGCGAGCATGGCCAGGCCGGCGGAGCCGACGGTGAGCAGGATCACCACGAGCGCCAGGTTCGGCGCGAGCGCACCGAGGGCGGTCGAGACCGTGGAGATCACCACGAACACCGAGGCGAGCCGCACCACGTCGGCGGGGCTGCGGCGCAGCATCGCCTCGCCGCGGCGGCCGAACACGGCGAGCACGACGAGGGCGACAGCGGCCTGTCCGGCGGCGATGGCACCGCGACCACCCGGGCCGAGCCCCCACCGCTCGTCGAGCAGGAAGGTGATGAACGTCCCGAGGGGGATCGACATGATGCCGAGCACGATCCACGCCGCGAGCTGACGGCGGATGCTGGGGATCAGCAGCAGGCGGCGGGCGATCTCGGCGAACCCGAGCGAGGGTCCGGCCGTCGCCGCGGTCGCGGCGGTCGCGGCGGTCGTCGGCGCGACCGGTTCGTGGGCGACGGGACCGACGGACTCGACCGATTCGACCGGTTCGACCGGTTCGACGGACTCGACCGATTCGACCGATTCGACGGACATCCGGCGCACCCGGTCGGTGTCCCAACGCCCGAACCCCGGATCGCGCAGGCGCAGCGCGGCGATCGCAGCGAGGAGGGTGACCACGCCGGTCACCACGAACACGCCGCGCCACGACAGTCCCGCCCAGGTGGCGAGCACGGCCACGGTGAGCGGTGCGAGCACGTTGCCGGCGGCGCTCAGGCCGGTGTACGCGGAGAGCACCCGCACCCGTGCCGTGGGCGGGTAGCTGTCGGCCAGCAGCGGCGTGTGCATGGTGGACCGGGTGCTGCTGGTGGCGCCGTCCACGATCAGCACCACGGCGAGGCCGACGATGCCCACCACGAACCCGGTGGCGATCGCGAACACGGCCCACACGAAGGCACCCACCACCGACACGAGGGCCCGGCGCGGCCGTCGTTGCACGAGCATCACCAGCGGCACCGTCATCGCCGCGGTGGCGAGCGTCTTCACCGCGTTGAGGGTGGCGAACTCGCTGCGGCTGATGCCGAGGGTGCGGCTGATCTCGGGGGCGAGGACGCCGAGTGCGTACCCCTGCAGGGTGTCGGCGAGCCCGAGCACGCCGAGCACCACCACCGCGTACCAACCGAGCTGGTGCTCGGCGAACACCTCGCGCAGTGGTCGGGTGGTCTCGTCCGCTTCGGCCCGGTCGGCGGCCCGATCGGCGGCCCGGTCGGCCGCGTCTCCGCGTGCGCCGTCGCCGGCCGACGCGTCGGTGACGCTCGGGCCGAGCCCGAGCAACGCACGAGCGCGGGTCCGGTCGGCGTCGGTGACCTCGACGGTGCGGACGTCGTCGGCGAGGGCGCCCGTCGGGCCGGTCGGGCCGGCCGGGCCGGCCGTGCCGGCAGTGCCGGCAGTGCCCGCAGTGTCGGGACTCATCGGTCGCGCCCCGGTAGGCGGAACCGGACGGACTCGGCGAGCTCGCCCACACGCCGGCCCTGGTCGTCGACCAGGACGATGGTGACCTCGTGGAACCCGCGTGCCTCCTGGGCGGCGGTGCCCTCGGCGACGTTGTCGAGCAGGATCGTCGTGTCGGTGGTGACGTACACCCGGTTGCGCTCCAGGTAGCCGTCGGGGCAGCCCTGCGGACCGTCACAGGCCGGGTCGTCGTCGAGCAGGGAGTCCAGGTCGCGGCCCGGGGGCGGCGGGGTGCGGTCGACGATCACGGCGAACGCGGCCTCGTCACCCTCGAACGGACCGTCGAAGGTCCAGGTGAGCTCGATCGGCAGGTCGGTCTCGTCACGGTCGTCGAGCGAGGTGATGTCCACGCGGTCGTCGACCACGAAGTCGAGACCCTCGAACCCGCACCCGGCCGGCAGCGCCACCGCCGGCAGCGCCACGGCCAGCAGCGCCATCACCCGCACCGAGCGCGTGCGCGCTCGCGGCGCGTGTCGCCCCGCGTGCGTCCCCCGTTCCCCCGGGCCGGAGACCTGCCGGTCGGCCGCCATCCGGACGATGTTGGCAGGAACGGCGCGACCCGGAGTTGGTGGTGGCCGACGAACCTGCCGGGCGGTGTTCGTCGGGGGCGGGGGTGCGAGCATCGCCCGCCGTGCGGCAAGGTGCGGGGATGACCGTCGACCGGGGTGCCCGCCGTGCGCGTGGGACCGCGCCCGACACCGGATTCGAGGCCGGATCCGAGGCCGGATCCGAGGTGGTCCGGCCGTGACCGCGCCGCCGTCCGATCGTTCCCGCGCGCAGGCTGCGGCCGAGGCCGTCGAGCTGCTGGTGACCGACCCCGACGGGCCCGGTGGCGCGGTGGTCGTCGTCGACCTCCACGGCGTCTCGATCGCGTGCCGCGGGCGCGCGGTGCTGGAGCACCGGATCGACGTCGGCGAGCACACGCCGATGTACACGGCGTCGCTCGCGAAGATCGTCACGGCACTGGCCGTGCACCGAGCGGTGGACGACGGTGCGTTCACCCGCGACGCCACCCTCGACCGCTGGTTCCCCGAGCTCGCCGGAGCGTCGTCCATCACGGTGGCCCACCTGCTGCAGCACCGCAGCGGCCTGCCGGAGTACCACGCGCTGCGGTTGCTGGCCGGCCACCACGTGGAGGACCGGCTCACGCCCGCCGACGTGATCGGGCTCGTCGCCGGCATGTCGCCGTGGTTCGCGGCCGGCAGCCGGGTGTCGTACAACAACACGAACTACGCGGTGCTCGCCGAGATCGTGACTCGCGAGGCCGGGACCTCGTGGAGCGAGGCGGTGCGTCGGGCCGTGCTCGACCCCGTCGGCGCGACCGACGGCGGCGTGCGCGACGACCCGGGCTGGACCGTGGCCGGGATGGCCGGCTGCTACGTCCCCGCCGGGGCGGGCTCGTGGCGGAGGTCGTTGCAGGGCTGCACCTCCGTCGGCGACGGTGGCCTCTGGCTCTCGCCCGCGGACCTCGCCGCGCTGCTGCGAGCGCTGCTGGTGCCCGACGGTGCCCTCGGTCCGGCGGTGGCGGCCCTCTCGCACGTCGACCCGCTCCCCGACGGCAGCGTTCCCGCCCTCGCGAGCGGCTGCACCACCGGCGCCACGGCGGGTCACCGCTGGTTCGGGGGTCTGGCCGAGTTCGTGGGCGCCAAGGCCGAGCTGCGCGTGTACCCCGACGACGGGCTGGCGGTCGCCGTCGTCGCGAACACGGCAGCGTCCCCGGTCGGGGCCGCGGTCGACCGTGCGGTGATCGCCGCCACCGGATGGCGGTCGGCCGACTCGCCGGAGGTGCCCGAGGTGCCCGAGCTGGAGCACGGACCGGCCCCGTCGGGATGGTGGATCGGCGCGACCGGGGGTGCCTGGCGGTTCGAGGCGTCGGCGGAGGGGGAGGGGACGCGGGAGGGTCTCCGGGTCACCACCGGCACCCTGCGCTTCGACGCCGCGCCGAGCCCCGACGACCACGGTTGGGCGGTCGTCGCCCGGCCGTCGGTGCGCGTCGGGTGGCACGGCGCCGAGCTCGTCGTCCGCGACGGCACCGCCGAGCTCGCCCGCCTCCGGCCCGGTCCCTCCGTGCCCGTCGACGCAGCCACGCTGGCCGCCGTCGCCGGGCACCACGAGTGCCCGTCGGCGCGGACCACCCTGGTCGTGTCGGTCGCGCCGCCGGACGGTTCGATCACGGCGGGGGTCACGGTCCGCCGCGGCTCGCTGCCGCCCGAGCCGGTCGAGGTGCTCGGCCTCGACGAACGCGGGCCGACGGTGGTGATCGCCACGTCGTGGGGGCTGCTGCGGCTGGCTGCCGACGGCCTCCGTGGGGCGGCCGTGCTCGGTCGTGCCGAAGCCGTGCCGCTCCTGCGGATCGGCCGCGGCGACGGGAGCGACGACAGCGACGGGATCGGCGGGAGCGGGACGCGGTGAGCGTCGTGCACGACCCCTCGCTGCTCGTCGTCACGGACGCCGAGGCGACCGCTGCGGCGCACGCCGCGGGTGTGGAGGTGCGCCCGGTGGGCGGCCACCGCGAGCTGCGCCGGGTGAGCGAGCTGCTCGCCGAGGTGTGGCGGGTGCCGCTCGACCGCTCGCCGGGTCCGGTGAACATCCTCACCGCGATCGCCGACACCGGCGGGTACGTCGCAGGTGCCTACCGCGGCAGCGAGCTCGTCGGGGCGTCGTTCGGGCTCACCTACCTCGACGGCGCTGTGGCCGCCGGCGGCGAGGCGTGCCTTCGCAGCCAGGTGACCGGCGCCGTGGAACGCGGGACCGGCATCGGCGCCGCACTGAAGCTCGACCAGCGTGCCTGGGCGGCGCGGCGTGGTCTCGCCCGCATCACGTGGACCTTCGACCCGCTCGTGCGGGCGAACGCCCGGTTCAACCTCGGACGGTTGGGCGCGCGGATCGTGCGTCACGTGCCCGACTTCTACGGCGACCTCGACGACGGCGTGAACGGCCGGTCGCCGACCGACCGGTGCGTGGTGTCGTGGTCGACGGTGCCCGAGGACCGTTCGGGCAGGGTCGGCGACGACCTCGGCGTCGACGTCCCTGCGGATGCGTCGGCTGTGGTCGTGCTCGACGTCGTCGACGGCGTGCCGCAGGTGGAGGCGTCGGATGCCGCGGTGCGGCTCGTCGCCACCCCCGACGACATCGTGCTGCTGCGCACCGTGGATCCCGACCTCGCCCTGCGCTGGACCGACGCGATGTCGCGTGCGATCGGCGCAGCGCTGGCCGACGGGCTGGAGGGCCGCTCGATCTCGGACACCGGCTGGTACCGGTTCTGCCGGCCGTCACGACCGGCGGCGCGAGACTGACGCCCATGACGGACCGGGCGTTGCCGACCCTCGCCGACCTCGTCGGCGGGCTGGGGTACGAGCTCGTGCGCGTGGTGGTGGCGCCGCACGGGCTCGACGTGGGTGTCGGCGACCCGATCATCCACGACCGCGTGGCGGGTACGCGCTTCGCCGCCGGCGACGTGGTGCTCGCCGTGGGCCTCGATCCGCGCGGCGGCGAGCTGGCGAGCCTCGTGCGCGACGCCGGGTCGGCGGGGGCCGCGGCCGTGGTGGCGAAGTTCGACGACGACGTGTCCGCCGCGCCGACGGCCGCGGCCGAGGCGTGCGGCGTGGCGTTGCTGCGAGCGGCGCGCGACGTGGAGTGGGGCCAGCTGCACTCGCTGGTGCGGATGGTGACCAGCACCTCCAGCCCGAGCGGTGGTCGCATCGACCCCGACGACCCGCTGCTGGGCGACCTCTTCGCACTCGCCAACGCGATCGCGGCGCGCACCGGCGGACCGGTCACGATCGAGGACGCGCAGTCGAGGGTGCTCGCCTACTCCACGGGCGACGAGTCGATCGACGAGTACCGCCGCGACACCATCCTCGGTCGTCGGGTGCCCGAGGCGTGGATCCGCCGGTTGCAGCACGACGGCGCGTTCAAGCGGATCTGGCAGAGCGACGCCGCGGTCCGCATCTCCTACGCCGCCACCGAACCGTCGTACCGCGACCGCATGGTCACCGCGGTGCGCGCCGGTGGCGAGGTGGTGGGCACGATCTGGGTGCAGGAGGGCGACCACCCGCTGGGCGAGGACACCGAGCGGGTGCTGAGCGAGGTCGCACCGCTCGCCGCGCTGCACCTCGTGCGGCACGTGGCCGGCGACGTCGAGCGCCGGCAGGAGTGGGAGCTCGTCGGCGCCGTGCTCGCCGGACGTGTGCCGCCCGGTGCGCTGGGTGGAGCGGGTGGGATGGTGGAGCTGCGGCGCGAGCACCAGCTCGCCGTGCTGGTGCTGCGTCCCGAGACCGTCGACGATGCGGCCGCGGCGATGCACCTCGCCCGTGTGGCGAGCGTGGTGTCGCTGTATCGGCGCACCGAGCGCGCGCCGATCGCGGTGTCGGTGGCGGGTGGGGTGATGCACGTCGTGGTGTCGGCCGTGCCCGATCGCCTCGATGCCGTCGTCGCCGATCTCGTCGCCCGCGCTCGCGGGTCGGTGCGGGTGCCGCTGGCCGCCGCGATCGCGCTGTCGCCGCACGGCGTGGAGTCGCTCCCGGCGGCTCGGCTGGAGGCCGACTCGGTGGCGGCAGTGAGCCACGGCACCACGGGAGCGCCGGTCCGCTGGGACGACGTGGTGGGCGCCGCCGTGCTGTCGCGTTGGCGCACCCTGGCCCAGTCGCGTCCCGACCTCACCCGCGGCCGGCTCGACGTGCTGCTCGGCAGCGACCGTGCCCGCGAGAGCCAGTACGCGGCCACACTGCGCGCCTACCTCGACCACCTCGGCGACGTGTCGTCGGCGTCGGCGCACCTCGACGTCCACCCGAACACGTTCCGCTACCGGCTGCGGCGGGCGGTGGAGATCGCCGGGCTCGACCTCGACGACCCCGTCGAGCGGCTGGTCGCGCACCTGCAGCTGCACCTGCTCGACGACCCGGGCCCCGACGCGTGAGCGTGCTCGACGACGCGTTCGCCGCCGGCGCGGCCGTGCTGGCGGGCGCCGTCGAGTCGGGTGAGCTGCCCGGTGCCGCGTTCGCCGTGGCGTCCGTCGACGGTGGGGTGCGCCACGTGGTCGCCGGGCTCGCCGACGTCGGAGCCGGGCGAGCGGTCACGGTCGACACGCCGTTCAGCCTGGCGTCGACCACGAAGCCGATCGCCGCCACCGTGCTCGGTGCGCTGGTCGACGCGGGCGTGCTCGCCTGGGACGAGCCCGTCGACCTCCCGGCGGGGCTGCTGCCGCCGGGCCGATCACCGACGTTGCTCGAGGTGGCTGCGCACACCGCCGGCCTCGGCACCCACCACCGGTTCGCCTACGTCGACGAGCTCACGGAGGATCGCTCGGCGTGGTCCGCGTCGGATGCGGTGCGCGCCGCGGTGGCGTCGTTCGCCCGGCCCGTGCTCCCGCCCGGGTGGCAGTGGCGGTACTCGAACCTCGGGTACGGCGTGCTCCAGCTGGTGGCCGAGCGGGCGAGCGGCGCGTCGATGGACGACCTCGTGCAGCGCCACGTGTTCGACGCCGTGGGCATGCCGACCGCGGGGTGGGGATCACCGACCGGCCCGGCCGGCGCAGCGGTGCGGTACGGCGCCGAGCGTCGCCCGTACCCCGGCTACACCACCGACCACCCGTGTGCGTCGGAGGCGTGGTGCGGCATCGACGACCTCGTCCGCTTCGGGCTCGCCCACGCCACCGGTTCCCTGCTGTCGGGTGCGATGCACGGCCTGCTCGGCTCGCCGGTCGCGCCCCGCCAGGCCGACGGCGGTGCGTACGGCGTCGGTTGGGTCACGCGCGACGTCGGCACCGCACCCGGCGGTGTGCGCGTGCTCGTGCACGCGGGCCGCATGGGTGGTGTGGGCGCGCACCTCACCGTGGTGCCGTCGCTCGGCCTCGCGATCGCCGCGCTCACGAACGTGGAGACCGAGCGACTCGGTGAGGCGGTCGCCGCGGTGCTCGCGCGTGTGATCCCCGGCTACGCCCCACCGGCACCGACGCCCGGCTGGCGCGGCGGCCCGGCGCACCCGAGCCTGCGTGCCCGGTGGGAGGGCGAACTGCTGTTGGGTGACGACCGTTCGCCGGCCGTGATCGACGCCTCCGGCGACACGATCACGCTCGCCGTCGACGGCGAGGAGACACCGCTCGTGTCGCCGCACCTCCAGCCGCACCTGGTGGCCGGCCACGCGAACCTCGCGCTCCGGGCACGGCTCGCACCGGCGGGCGCGATCCTGCACCTCGACGCCCTGCCCGCCCGCCTCGTCGGCGACACGCTCGAGCCGTACCGTCCCGACGAGACCGGCGCGATCCCCGACGCGATCCCCGACGCGATCCCCGATGCGATCGTCGGTGCCCTCGTCGCCGCGAGATACGCCTCACCCGATCGCCCTCGCCAGGGCGACGCCGTCTCCGCCGCGCTGCTGCTCCACCGAGTCACGCCCTGACTGCCGGGGAAATCGGGGTGCGCCCTGAGGCTGCGGCGTGCATGCTGAGCCGATGTCCGACGACCAGTTGGTGATCCGCGATGCCGTCGCGTCCGACGCCGACGCGATGGGACGCCTCCACGTGCGGGCCTGGCAGCACGCGTACCGCGGGGTGATGCCCGACGTCTACCTCGACGGGCTGCGCGCCGAGGATCGGATCGAGATGTGGCGTGCTCACCTGGAGCGACCCGACGCACCGCCGATCCTCGTCGCCGAGGTGGCCGGCGAGGTCGTGGGGTTCGCCGTCGTCGACGCCGCTGCGCCGCCGGTGGTATCGGTGGACGGGTCGTCCGAGCCGTGGTCCGAGGTGCCGTCCGCGTGTGGCGAGCTGTACGCGATGAACCTCGACCCCGGTCACTGGGGACGTGGCATCGGGCGCGCGCTGCTGCGTCGAGCGACGGCGTCGCTGTCCGCCCTCGGGTACGACGAGGCCGTGCTCTGGGTGGTGCCCGAGAACGTCCGGGCGCGGTCGCTGTACGAGTCGGAGGGATGGGTGGCCGACGGCGCTGCGAGGACCGACGAGGTCCTCGGCGTCACGGTGACCGACGTCCGCTACCGACGAGTGCTCACCGACGTGCCGCCCCCGTCCTGATCCGGGGCGCGCCAGAGCCACGCCGCGGGAGCGTCGGGACACGTCGGGACGCACGACGCGCATGCGTCGCGACCGGCTGCTGGTGGGGGCGGTGGTCAGGCGGCCCGGGGGAGGGGTGGTGCGATGTCGGTGCCGTCGCTCCGCATGGTGGTCCAGCTGCCGTCGGGGTTGCGGCGCGTGGTGGCGTTGGTCGCATAGCGCCAGTTGTTGTGGTGACGGCAGGCGGGTGAGCCGTTGCAGGTGCACGTGGTGCCACCCTGCGACCACGGTGTGAGGTGGTCGATCTCGCAGCCGGAGACGGGGCAGTTGCAGCCGGGGTGGGTGCAGCGCACGGCGAGCATCATCACGGCGTCGCGGAGGCGGCCGGTGAAGAGCCGGCTGGTGCTGGTCATCTGGATCGGGACGCCGTCGTCGTCGGTGACCACGAGCCGGAACGAGCCGTGGAGTGCGGCGAGGACGGCGTCGTGGGCGGACACGAGGATGCCGTCGAGGGAGTGGCAGACGGCGCGGTCGGGTCCGAACGGCGCGACCAGGTGGCGCTGCAGGGCGACGTCGAACAGCTCGGCGGCACCGGAGAGGAAGGTGCGGAGGTCGATCACGATGTTCACCGTGGTGGTGACGGCGCCGTCGACGGGCCGACCCGTCGGGCCGTCGGTCCGGCCGGCCCGGGGCGTGCCGGGACCGGCCTGGATGTCGTGGGGTTCGCGCTCGTCGGGTTCGCGTTCGTCGGGTTCGCGTTCGTCGGGTTCGAGGTCGTCGATCGGGGTGTCGTCGGCGGGGAGGTGGACGTGGGCGAGGAGGCGGATGAAGGCGTCGTAGCGACGTTGCTCGGCGTTGCGGCGCAGCAGGTCGGGGCGAGCGTCGTCGCCGTACTGCTCACGGCAGGCGGCCCAGTCGCGTTCGAACTCGGCCTGTTCGAACTCGTCGAGGAGGGCGGCGAGCTTCGTGCCGTCGATGTTGGGGCCGGTGACGACGAGGCGGAACTCGTGGTCGCTGAAGGCGAGTGAGGCGTGACGCTGCGCGTGCGCCCGAGCGGGGTCGGGGCCGTCGGTGTCGACGCGGCGCTTCCACTCC
>WLDE01000153.1 GCA_009704985.1 Actinomycetota bacterium
ACCTCGGCGATGTAGGGGTCGCAGAAGGTGATGTCGGCGCCGGCGGCGGCGAGGAGGTCGGCAACGTGGATGCTGGGGCTCTCGCGCCAGTCGCTGGTGCCCTTCTTGTAGGCCAGGCCGAGCAACAGGATCTTGCTGCCGTTCACGCTCTTGCGTTCACGGTTCAACATCGCCGTGATGCGCTGGAACACGTAGTCGGGCATGTGCTCGTTCACGTCGTTGGCCAGCTCCACGAACCGGAACGTGTGACCGAGGTGCTGCTTCACCCGCCATGCCAGGTAGCTCGGGTCGATCGGCAGGCAGTGACCACCCACCCCCGGGCCGGGCGTGAACTTCATGAAGCCGAACGGCTTGGTGGCTGCGGCGTCGATCGCGCGCCACACGTCCACCCCCATGTCGCGGGCGAACATCGCCAGCTCGTTCACCAGCGCGATGTTCACATGGCGGAACGTGTTCTCCAGCAGCTTCACCAGCTCGGCCTCGGCGGGCGATCCCACCGGGACCGTGGTGTCCACGAGCGCAGCGAAGAAGCCGTCCACCGCGGCGAGTGAGCCCTCGTCGGCACCGCTGGTCACCTTCGGGGTGTTCACCAGGTTCCACGTCGGGTTGCCCGGGTCGATGCGCTCGGGCGAGTAGCCGATCGCGTAGTCACCACGGGCGAGCCCCGAACCCTCCTCGAGGATCGGGGCGAGCAGCTCGGTGGTGGTGCCCGGATAGGTGGTGCTCTCCAGGATCACGCACGCCCCCGGCCGCAGGTAGCGGGCGAGCATCCGGCCGGCGTCCTCGATGTAGCTGAGGTCGGGCATGTGGTCGCGCAGCGGCGTGGGCACGCTGATCACCGCCACGTCGAACCCGGCCAGATCGCGCTGATCGGTCGTGGGCTTGTAGCCGCTGTCGAGCGCCTGCTGCAGCTCGGCGTCGCTGATGTCGCCCACGTAGCTCTGGCCCGACTGCAGCGCCTTCACCCGCTCGGTGCTCACCTCGAAGCCCACCACGGGGAAGCCCACCTGCACGGCGCGCATCGCCACCGGCAGGCCCACGTAGCCCTGCCCCATCACGACCACCTTGGCCGTGCGGTCGGCGATCCTCGCGAGCAACGGCTCGATCACGCTGGACATGCGAGGGGAGATCCTTCCGCCGAGTCGAACGAAGTCGAGTCTACGCGGTGTGGTCTCGTGGCCGTCCCGGGTGAGCAGCGAAGGGGCCGATCGGCCCGCTCCGCGCGCTGGATCTCGCTCTTGGGGCGTGCGATTCGCGGGAGGTAGTCTCACCCGACGCACTCCGGACCACCGGCTGCGGACCACCGAGCGGACGGAACCCAGATCGATGCGGGCGGGGAACCACGACACCACGGGCGACCCCGTCGTCGACCACTTCGTGCGATGGGTCGCCGCGCCCGGAGCCACCACGTGCACCATGCCCGACCTCGCCGACGACGCGTGGGAACGTGCACTCGTGTCGGTGAGGGCACACCGGCTCCAGGGCCTGCTCGACCAGCGCGCCCGGCAGGCCCCCGACCGGTTCGACCCGGTCCGGCGCGACGCCATCCGCCGCGAGCGCGCGCTCGCACACGCGGTGACCCTCCGCGTCGACGCCACCATGGCCGACGCCACGGGCGTGCTCGCGCGCCACGGCATCGAACCCATCGTGCTCAAGGGGGCAGGGCACGCGAGCCTCCTGTACGACACACCCGGCCTGCGCCCCTATGTCGACCTCGACCTGCTGATCCATCCACGCGACTTCCCCGCGGCGGTCGACCGTCTCCTCGCCGCAGGTTGTGTCCGCCGAGCCGGGGGTGCGTCCCCCGCCTGGGAACGGCACCACACGAAGAGCGTCACGCTCCGCCATCCGAGTGGCTGCGCGATCGACGTCCATCGAACGATCATCGGCGGCCCGTACGGCGTCCGGATCGATCCGGACGAGCTGTTCCGGCAACGGCGCCGCTGCGTCGTCGCCGGTGTCGATACGCATGTGCTCGGCCTCGAGCACATGGCACTGCACGTGTGCATCAGCGCTCTCTTGGCCGATGCCACGCCGAAGCTGATCGCGCTCCGCGACGTCGTGCAGATGGCGAGCCGTCGCGATCTCGACTCTGCGTCGCTCGCCCACACCGCCCGTCGATGGATGCTCACGTCGGTCGTACGCGATGCGGTCCGGATCGCACACCTGACACTCGGGGTCGAGATACCGCGCTGGGTCGACACAGCCCTGCCGGCGCACCGAACGTCGCTGCGGGAATCCGTTGCACGTTGGTCGTACGGCGGCGTTTCGCACCGTTGGCGGCGTCAGACGGTCTGCGCCACGCTCTTCGTCCCCGGGCTCCGGGCGAAGGTCGTCCACCTCCGCCGGGCCGTCACGGCGGGGTCGTCCGCCGCCTGATCACAGGTCGGGCCGGTTCACCACCACGGCGGGCCCGCCGCGAGCGATGCGCCGCGCCCGACCCTCGAACCATCGCAGGTACCTGCTCAGGTAGACGGCCCGGATGAAGGCGTTGAGGTAGTCGCGCTGCACGTCCTGGTCGGCCATGCGGCTGCGGTCGGGCCATGCGTGCATCAGCCGTTCCAGGCGCTCGACGTCGATCGCGTCGCGGGTGGCAGGGTGGTCCTTCATCGCTGACACCTCGCCGCGGAGCACCTCCCTGGCGTCGGTCAGCCGATCGAACCAGTCGGCGAGCTGGAACCCGATCGACTGGCGGTCGACGATCTCGGGCGGTAGGAGGTCGGCCATCGCCGCCCGGCACGCCGCCCGGGTGATGCCCTGGTGCCGTCGCCACCACTCCGGCTGCGTGACGGCGTGTTCGAGCAGCCGGCGATCGGCGGTCGGGTCACGGAGCTCCACCCCGTAGAGCGCGGCGTACGCCGCGTCGGTCTCCGCCTGCCCGGCCGGGTCCTGGAACACCCGGGCGAGGTCGCGGGTCCACCCCTCCGGGTGCGGCCGCGCGGCGGTCGCC
The DNA here is from genome assembly GCA_009704985.1 of Actinomycetota bacterium. GTDB lineage: Bacteria > Actinomycetota > Acidimicrobiia > Acidimicrobiales > Ilumatobacteraceae > VFMC01. Next base: position 2,951 of record WLDE01000153.1, read on the forward strand.
AGGATCCGTGCGACATCGACCTCCGGCAACCGGTCGGGACGGATCGCCGACGCGTCGATCGCCTCCGACAGCAGGTCGACCCGCCGCCGCGTCGCGCGCCGGCTCCGTACACCGGCCGGGATGAGCGGGTACAACCCGAAGCCCCAGAGGTTGCGGAGCCGACCCCGCGGGTGCTGCTCCGACCAGGCGTCGATCTCGCGCCACGCACCGATCAGGCGCCCGCGAGCGAGCAGCTCGGCGACCCAGAGCGGGCCGTCCGCGCTGAAACCTGCGTTGCCCAACCCACCCGTGAGCAGCGCGTCGACGCCGTCGGCGGCCGCGTCGAGGATCCCCCGGTACTCCCAGAGCATGTTGAGCGGGTTCCGGTCGGGCCCGCCGCCGAGCTCCCAGATGGTCTCGCTGTGCTCGAACAGGTCCTGCGCCTTCGTGTCGATGAAACGGGGCACGAGCCGGGCATGGCGTCGCGCGAGCGCCTCGACCGCGAACCGTTCGTCTGCCACGCGCATGTACGGCACCGGGCCGCTCCACGACCTCGGGGGCACCGAGGTGTACGTGGGGATCCGGTCGAACCGGCCCGACGCCGCCAGCACCGCGGCCACCGACGACGAGTCGAGCCCACCGCTCAACAGCACACCCGGCTGCTCGCCGTCGCGCACCGCATCGCGCACCGACCGCTCGAGCTCGGCGCGCAGCGCCTCGGCGTGCGCGGCCAGGCTGCCGCGGTCGTCGATCGGTGCAGCACAGGTGGTCCACCACCGCCAGCGGTCGGTGCCGTGACGGCCCAGCCGCATCGCCGACCCGGGTCCGATCGAGCTCACACCGCGCACCAGGGTGCGCTCCGACCCGTAGCCGGTGACCGCGATCTCGAGGACCTTCGCACGGTCGAGCTCGTGACCCACCCCCGGGAAACCGGTGAGCGACAGCGCGGTGGTGGAGAACGCGACGTGGCCGTCGCCCCGGTGGTAGGCGAGGAACCGCGACCCGACGTGGTCGCGCACGGCGAACACCTCGCCCCGGTGGTGATCGACCACCACGCCGGCGTAGGCGCCGTGGAGGTGCTCGGGTGCTGCCCGCTCCCAGCGTCGGTGGGCGAGCACCAGGACCTCGGCGTCCGACATGGCGTCGATCGAGTCGCCGAGGTGCTGGCGGAGCTCGGGGGTGCGCACGAGCCGGCCGACGACCACGGCCGACGCCCCCGCATCGGGCCGGTCGGCCACGGAGGCCCGACCGAACGCCGTCAGCCGGGCGGCGTGGAACGGGCCCGATGGGCGCACGCTGCGCGCCTCGCCGTACGGGGCGAGCGTGTCCTCCACACCCCGCAGCATCTGCTCGGCCGTCGCATCGGATGCCTCCCACACCACCACACCGCAGAACGCGCTCATCGCGTGCTGTCCTCGCCCGGTCGCGGCGGCAGCAGCGACGGGTCGGCCACGAGGCGAGCGAGCGCCGCGTGACGGTTGGGCACCCCCAGCTTCGCGTAGAGGCTCCGGCGGTGGGCCTCCACCGTCTTCGGGTGCACGCCGAGCGACTGCGCCGTCTCGGACTGCGTGAGCCCGGCGCGCAGCGCCGCCGCGACCGCCGCTTCCCTCGGCGAGAGGCTCACCGGCGACGACCGCCGGGCCGGCTCGTGGCGGAGGTGCTCGACGAGCAGACGCCCTGCGGCCGGCGTGGTCGGGCACCGGCCCGGTCCCATCGCGCCGATCGCCACCTCGAGATCGGCGAGCGAGTCGGCCCACGACGTCACGAGCACCACCTCGTGCAGTTGCAGCAGCGCCTGCAGCGACCCGGTGGGCACGTCGTCGAGCACGAGGCACACCTCGTGCCGGCCGGCCAGCGCGCTCGCCTCGGCCTCGCTGGCGCGCCACAGGTCGACCACGCACGACGACCGGCGGCCGGGTCGTGGCCGCGGCAGCAGGTCGGCGATCGGCTCGGTGACGCACCGGCGGCCCACTGTGGTCCATCCCGTCCCCATAGGTTCCCTTAAGGGTATTCCTCGTCGCCGCGATCTCCCGCATCCTCACGGGCATGGACACACCCGAGTACGAAGCCCCCACCATCGAAAAGATCGGCGACCTGCACGACCTGACCCAGGCTGGCCAGCGTCTGAACACCGATCAGCGCCAGCTGAGGGACTCTGCGATCCTCTTCGAGTCGATCTGATCGCGCCACCTCGGCATCTCGAAGGTACCGGGCCAGCACCGACAGGTGCTGGCCCGGTATCGTTTTTCGGGGAGGGTTCGATGCGGATCAGATCATCTGGCGTCACGTGGCGTGAGGTCGACGGCGAGATCGTGGCGCTCAACCTGGAGTCCTCCTCGTACTTCGCCACCAACGCCACCGGTGCCCGCCTCTGGGCCCCCCTCGTCGCCGGCTGCGAGCGCGCCGACCTGATCGAATTGCTGGTCGCGACCTACGGGATCGCGACGTCGACGGCGGCGAGCGACGTCGACCGGTTCCTCGGGTCGCTGCGCTCGAACGGCCTGCTCGACGACTGAGCCGGCGACGATGCGCACCGTGTCCTTCAGGGGGTGGACCTGGCGGGAGATCGCCCAGGTGCCGATCGTGGTCGGTCTCGGCCTCGTCGCCGAGGTCGCCGTGCGCCTCGTCCCGCTGCCACGCGCGGCACGTCTGTTCCGGGTCGCGCTTGCCGACCACACGCCCCCGTCGAGCGCGCGACCGGCGCTGCCGGGATGGGCGGTCAGCAGGTGGCGCGTCGTCCAGCGGGTGATGCGCCACTGGCCCGGCGGAGGTGCGTGCCTGCGCCAGAGCCTGGTCGCCGGATCGCGGTTGCGCAGGCTCCATCCGACGATGCGCCTCGGTGTCGCTCGCGCCGACGGGCGGATCCGGGCCCACGCGTGGCTCGAGGTGGCGGGCTGGAGCCTCGATCCCTCGGCGGGTGACTACGGCGTGCTGCCACTGGGACACGCATGACGCTCCACCACGTGCACCGCCTGCACGGCCTGATCGTCGACGCACCGTTCGAACTCCCTGCCGTCCCGCTCTCTGCCGTCCCGCTCCCTGCCGTCCCGCTCCCTGCCGTGCCCGACGATGCGGTACCCGACCTCGTGGTCGAGGTCACCGGGCAGGCCTGGACCGGGGAGATCCCCGACGGCCGGGTCGTCGCCGCGCTCGAGGCCGGCGACTTCTTCTACCGGCTCGTCGCGCACCCGGCCGGCTTCACGTTCGCGTTCTCGCGCACAGCGGTGTTCGATCTGTCCGACGATCTCCGCCACGTCACCGCCCGCCCGCACGAGGGGGAGTCCCCCGACCGCCTGCCGCTGTTCCTCTCCGGTGCGGTGATCGCCGCCGTGCTGATGCTGCGAGGACATGCGGTCCTGCACGCGAGCTGCGTCGAGTACGACGGGGTCGCAACGGCGTTCGTCGGCGACTCGGGTGCCGGCAAGAGCACCGTGGCCGCGATGCTGTGCGCGACCGGTGCGGCGCTGGTGACCGACGACGTGCTGCGGGTCGACCACAGCGGTGCGCCGCTGTGTCACGTCGGATCCACGTCGCTCCGCCTCCGCCAGGGGTCGCGGCTGGTGACGGGTCGCTCGCTCGACGGCGAGCCGACCGATCTGTCGGTCGACGGCCGCGTCCTGTGGCGCCCACCGCAGGCCTCGCCCGGTCCGATCGCACTGGCCGAGGTCTGCGAGCTCGTCGTCGATCCGTCGATCACCGCGCCGGTGAAGACCACCTCCGACTGGAAGGCGGGGCTGCAGTGCCTGCTGCGCTACCCGCGGGTGGGCAACTGGCGCGACACGACGTCGGCCGCGCACTTCGACACCCTCGTCGACGTGGCCCGGTCGGTCCGAGTGACGCAGCTGAGAGTGCCCCTCGGCCTGCCCGCCGTCACCGGCGGGGCCGAGCAGCTCGCCTCAGTCGTGTTCGAGCGCTGACGCCCGCACCGCAGGAAACGCGACCGCCCAGAGCCGCACCGCGTCGGCCGTCGACGAGGCATCGAGCCGGCGCACCAGCCCCCGGAGGTGGCTGTCGACGGTCTGGGTGCTGATCGACAACCGTGCCGCGATCTCCTGGCGACCGGTGCCCGCCGCCAGCAACTCGAGGATCTCGCGTTGGCGAGCCGTGAGCGAGCCGACCCGGCGGACGGCGTCGACGGGGCGTCCGCGGATGTCGGCGCTCGCCAGCGCGTCGGGTGGCAGCACGATCCGGTCGCAGATCCGGCCGATCGGATCGTCGGTGGCCACCATCACCGTCGCCCCCACGGTGAACGCGCGCTCCGCGATCCCGGGGTCGAGCACGTCGAACAGCCCGATCCGCCGGCGCCACGGCCGCCGCGCGATCGCGATCACCTCGGCGAAGGGGATCCCCGGCCGGTCGAGGTCGACCAGGAGCACGCCGTCCACCCACCGGTGGTCGGGCACCGCCGCCACCGAGAGCACCTCGGTCGCGATCCGCCGCCCGGCGAGCTCGCGTGCGAGCAGGTCGACCAGCAGGGGGCGCGCCGAGACGTACGCGATCAGGTCGGGCTCAGTCGTCATCGCCGTACCCCGAGGCCTGGAGCCGGAACAGCTCCGCGTAGAGCCCACCCCGATCCATCAACTCGGCATGGCTGCCCTGCTCCACCAGGCGGCCGCGGTCGATCACGCAGATCCGGTCGGCCGAGCGCACGTTCGACAGACGGTGCGAGATGAGGATGACGGTGCGACCCCGGTACAGCTCCTGCACCTGCTCGAACATCTGCGCCTCGGCTCGCGGATCGAGTGATGCGCTCGGTTCGTCGAGTACCAGCAGCGACGCGTCGCGGAAGAACGCACGTGCCAGTGCAACCCGCTGCCACTGGCCCACCGACAGCTCAGCTCCCCGGGCGAAGTCGACACCGAGCGCTGTCTCGTAGCCGCGGGGCAGGTGGCGGACGACGTCGTCGACGCCGGCCCGATCCGCCGCCGCCTCGATCGCCCGGCGGTCGTCGAGCCGCTGGAGGCGGCCGACACCGATGTTCTCCCACACGTCGAGGTTGAAGCGGGCGAAGTCCTGGAACAGCATCGCAGTGTCATCGAGCACGTCGGCACGCGGCCGCTCGCCGCCATGGGTCGTCGGCCAGCGAACGGTGCCCGCGTCCGGCTCGTAGAGGCCCACGAGCAGCTTCGCGAGGGTCGACTTGCCCGACCCGTTCTCGCCGACGATGGCGAGCACCTCACCCGGGCGCACCTCGAGCGAGATCGCCTCCAGCGCCGGCGACGTCTGCGCCGGATACGTGAAGCTGGCCCCGTCGACGACGATGGCGGGCGGCCCTCGATCGGCGGGCTCGACGACCGGGCCGTCGCGCATCACCGGCGAGAGATCGGCCCCGACGAAACCGGTGAAGTCCTCGAGGAACAGCGCGCTCTCGAACAGCGCGTTCACTGCGGCGGCGAGCATCGTGAGCCGCTGGCCGAGCACGAGCAGCGTGCCCAGGAGGAGCCCGGCATCGGCGACCGACAGGGTCCCGCCGGCGATGGCGGCCGTCATCACGGACGCAGTCAACACGGTGACGGCCGACGAGATCGCGGCACCGACCAGGCCGAAGACGAGGCGGCGTCTCACGAGGGTCGTCACCCGGTCGATCCGCTCCCGGTAGAGGTCGCCGATACGGCCGAGGAAGAACTCGCCCAGCCCGTAGGCGCGCACCTCCCCGGCAGCGCCGCGGCTCATGAGCATGTCCTCGAGGTGCTGGCGGCGCCGATCGCCCTCGGTCACCTCGACCGCCGTACGGTGCTCGAGCCGGCTGGTCTTCACCGCCAGCAACCACAGCGGCGCGTAGCCGATCAGCATGATCGGCAGCAGCAGCGGCGTGACGGCGCCGATGGTGACGGCGATCGCCACCAGCGACAGGGTGGCGCTCAGGAGGCCCATCGTGCCGCCCACCATCTGGACCGGTCGGATCATCGCGTTGACCGAGGCGCGCTCGATCCGATCGTGGAACGCGGGCGACTCGAACTCGATGAGCTCGGCGCGCGTCGCGGCGCGCACGACACGGCTCTGCGCGAAGCGGGCGACCTCCTCCGACAGCAGCCGCTGGAGCTCCGTCCGTGCGACGCCAGAGAACGCCACCAGCACCGTGACACCGCCGAACCCGAGGAGCCAGGGAACGATCGGCGCGACCGACGAGCCATCCTCGAGGTCGAGGACCCGACCGATCAGCACTCGGGTGATGGCGAGCTGGGCGAACAGCCCGAGCGCCCCGAGTACCTGCAGGACGACGGTGGCGGCGAACGGGCGCGGGGCAGCGGACCACACGATGCCGATCGCGTCGCCGATGAGCTTGCGGAGCCGCCCGAGGCTCCGGTTCACCCGTGGTGGTTCGAACACGCTGTCGAGCGGGTTCGCGCCAGCGGTCATCCAGCACCGCCCGTCGTGAGCGGCCTCATCTTCAGCGTTGCCACCGTCGTGGTAGGACTCGTGTGAACGCCCACTCCTCGATCGTAGAGGTATCCGCTGAGTGGCCCGACCTGCTGCGCCTCAGGACCCTCGAGATCGCTCGGGCCGGCAGGCCGCAGTCGCAGCACGGCGTTGCACGATCAGGCGTGTGCCACGAGGAGCAGGTGATCGAGTCCCGTTAGTCTCGACACGTGCTCGATCGGCGGCGGCGAGGGCAGAACACCACTCGGGTCGAATCTGTCTCGGTGCGCGCGCTGTGGTTGATCAAGGGGCTCGGGCCCGGCGGGGCGGAGCAGCAACTCGTCGAGCTCGCGCGTCACGCGCAGGGGCGCACGCTCGACGCCCAGGCGATCTACGTGCTGTCGCGGAAGGACCGCCTCGCCCCCTCACTGGTCGAGGCCGGAGTACCCACCCGCTCCCTGGGTGTCTCGCGTCTGTCGGATCTCCGATGGCTGTGGCGCCTCCGCCCCGCCATTCGCGATGCCGACGTCGACATCGTCCACAGCCACTCGCCGCTCGTCGCCGTCGCCGCTCGACTGGTCGTGCGCACGATCAGGTCGCGCCCTGCCGTCATCAGCACGGAGCACAACGTGTGGCAGGCCCGACGATGGCCGACCCGGATCGCCAACGCATTGACGTTCGGGCTCGACGATCTCCACATCGCTGTGTCGCAACGCGTACGCGACTCGTTCCCGCGCCCGCTGCGTCGCTCGACCGTCGTGATCGACCACGGAGTCGACACTGCGGCGATCGCACCGATGTCGGAGCGCCGCGGTGCCACCCGGTCTGCACTCGGGCTGCGGGACGACCAGATCGTGCTCTGCACGATCGCGAACTTCCGGTGGCAGAAGGGGTACCCGGAGTTGCTCGGCGGCATCCGATCCGTGATCGACACTGGTCGCGACGTCCGCCTCCTGATCATCGGACAGGGGCCGCTGGAGTCCGAGGTGGTCTCGCTGTGCGAGGAACTCGACCTGCTCGGCCACGTCACACTGCTCGGCCACCGCTTCGACGCCGTCGAGATCCTCGCGGCGAGCGACGTGTTCGTCCTCGCCTCGCGGCACGAGGGATACCCCATCGTGGTGCTGGAAGCGCTCGCCGCAGGGGTACCGATCGTGTCGACCGACGTCGGAGCCGTCCCGTCGGTCGTCACGGAGGGTCGGGAAGGGCGCATCGTCCCGGTCGGTGACAGCGCCGCACTTGCGCAGGCCGTGATCGAGCTCGTCGACGATCCCGAACTCCGAATGCGCATGTCCGCCTGTGCACGCGAGCGGAGCCGAGCGTTCGACATCACCGCCTCGGTCGCACGACTCCTCGATGTGTACCGAGCTGTCGCACAGCGACGCGATCGTGGCCCCCGACACCGATCCGGGTGAGGCAACGGCTCGATCGACCGTGCCGTGCACCGGCTCACACCGCGTCGATCGGCCCGTCGTGGAGGTCGTGTGACACCGATGGCGCATGCTGGTGGTGATCGACCTCGGCGGGGGTGCGGGCGTTCGTGTCGCACCCCCGCCGTAGGTTGATTCCATCGCTTCCGTCGCCTTCGGGCGAGTTCCCCCGGAACGACCACATCGGGCCCTGCGCGGGCCCCGCCAACTGGTTCGTCATCTCTCGCCGGCGGGCGGGAGGAAAGGGGTGTCGCATGCATGCGGGTTCGTCGCCGCCGTCGGGCGGGTCGTTGCGGTTGGAGCCGCCCGGGTTCGCTGACGTGTCGGATGCGGTGTTGCTCGCGGATGCCGGATCGGTCGAACGTGAACGTCGCATCTGCGAGGGGGTGTTGATCGCGAGGTTGGTGGAGATCGAACGTCGGCGCCTGTACACGGCGAACGGGTGGCGGTGTCTGGCCGGGTGGGGGCGTGGGGTGCACCGCTGGTCCGATGTCGAAGCACGCGCCCGCCGCAACCTCACCCACCTCGTGATCGAGTGCCCCCAGGTACTCGAGCGGATGCTG
>WLDE01000154.1 GCA_009704985.1 Actinomycetota bacterium
AGGCTCGCGAAGATCGCCGGGCCGAGCATCGGCAGCAGCACGAGCCGCATCGCCTGCACCCGTGAGGCACCGAGGTCGCGTGCGGCTTCCTCGTACTGCCCACCGATCGCGGAGAGCCGGCCGCGCACGATGATCACCACGAACGACATCGTGAACGTCACGTGGCCGATCAGCTGGGTGGTGGTGCCGCCCGGGATGCCGGTGTACACCTGGGTGAACACGAGGAACAGGGCGACGCCGAAGACCAGTTCGGGCGTCACGATCGGCACCATCATCAGCGTGTTGGCGCCGGTGGAGGTGCGGCTGCGCCAGCGGTGCAGCCCGATCGCCATCGCCACCCCGATCGGCGTGGCGATCAGCATGCAGAGGCCGGCGAGGCGCAGCGTGTTCCACATCGCCGTGTGCAGCGTGTCGTCGTGCCACACCGACGCGACGGGGTCGCCCCAGTACCAGCGGAACGACGGCGACTGGAACGCCGACCGGCTGCGGCCGGAGTTGAGCGAGATGCGCACGGCCACGAGCACCGGGAGCAGCGACCACAGGACGTACAGCCAGGTGAGCAACGCCAGCCAGCGCGCCCGACCGTGGCGGTTGCGGAACGGTCGTGGCGCCCTCATCGCTCGGCCTCGCGCTGGGCCCGCATCGTGGCCCGCAGGTAGTACACCATCAGCACGAACAGCAGCAGCATGAGCAGCAGCACCAGCGACGCGCCGGTCTGCGGCTGGCTCGACCCCCGGAGGTAGAACTCGATCTGGTTGCCGATCATCTCCACGCGTGGTGAGCCGCTGGTGAGGTAGGAGTTGGTGTAGTAGTCGCCGAACATCGGCAGGATCGTGACGACGCTCGCCGCCATCAGGCCCGGCACGGACAGCGGCAGGGTGACGTGCCAGAAGGTGCGGAACGCGGACGCCCCGAGGTCGCGGCCCGCCTCGATCAGCCGGCCGTCGATCCGCTCGAGCGAGGAGTAGAGCGGGAGGATGAAGAACGGGATGTACCCGTAGACGAGGCCGATCACCACGGTGGGCCAGTCGCCGTCGAGCCAGTTGCGCGGGGCGTCGAGGATCTGGAACCACTGCAGCACCCGGTTCACGTAGCCGTCCTGCTGCAGCAGGTTCGTCCAGGCGAGCATGCGCATGAGGTAGGAGATCCAGAACGGCAGCACCAGCAGGGCGAGCAGCGTGCCCCGCGAGCGCTGCGCCTTGCGGGCCACGTGGTACGCGACCGGGTAGCCGATCGCGATGCACCCGGCGAGCGCCAGCCCGACGAACCAGAAGGTGCGCACGAACACCCGGCCGAGGTCGCCGCCGAACACCCGGTCGAGCACGGCCCGCATCGCGGCGACGTCCCAGTCGAGCGGGTTCCAGGCGGGACGTGCGGTGCGCAGCAGCGGGTCGATCGACCCGAACGCCACCGCCATCACGGCGTAGATCGGCACGACGAAGAACGCGACCAGCCACACGATGCCGGGAGCCGCGAAACCGGCCCACACCGTGGTGCGGGCACGCCGGACCGTCGCGGTCATCGTCCGGGGCCGTGGGGGAGCGGGCCCGAGGCCTGCCGGCCGGTCCGGTCAGCCACCGGCGGTGAACCGCGACCAGGCGGCTTCGTAGATGGCGTCTCCCTCGGGGCCGAGCGGCTCGAAGCGGAGGCCCTGGGCGATGTCGTCGTTGGTGGGCACGCAGTTGCGGAGGTTCTCCGGCACGTAACCGGCGCCGATCACGTAGTCGGCGTCGAGCTTCGCGAGCGCCGGCAGGTAGCCGACCCAGCTGAAGTTCTTCTCGGACACGTCGTTGTCGAGCAGGTGGTTCAGGTAGAGGTGGGCGAGCACGGGGCTCTCCGCGTCGGCGAGCACGCCCATCGCGTCGTTGCTCACCACGTACTGGCCGGCGGGCGGGTGCCAGAAGCCGAGCACCTCGGGTCCTGTGCCCTCCGGCAGGTAGTTGGTGGCCCCGGAGATCAGGTCGGCGCTCCACAGCTGGGCGATCGAGGTGATGCCCTCCGGGATGTCCTTGTAGCCCTCGATGTTCACCTTCACGTTCACGAGGTCGATCAGCTCGATCACGTCGGCCACTGCGGCGTCGATGATCTCCCGGTCGAGGGTGTTGATGTCGGTGACGCCCTTGCGGAGCATCGCCATCGTGAACGCCTCGCGCTCGTCGTCGATCACGGAGACCTCGCCCTTGAACGCCGTCGCGTTCCAGATGGTGTCCCAGCCCTGCGCGGCGACCTCGGCCGGATCGATGCGGTCGGCGCGGAAGCCGATGCCCGTGCCGAAGAAGGTGTAGGGCACCGAGTACGCAGCGCCGGCGTCGTACCACGGGTCCGTGAAGGCCGGCAGCACGTTGGCGAAGTTCGGCAGGTAGCTCCGGTTGAGCGGCTGCAGCAGTCCGCCCTGGATGAGGTTGCCGATCGAGTTGGTGGCCATCGAGTGGTGCACGTCGGCCTTGAGCGCTCCGGAGGCGAGCTTCGCGATGGCCTCGGTGTCGGTGTCGAAGGTGGAGATCTCCACCTTCACGCCGAACTCGCGCTCGAAGTCCGCGATCACGTCGGGGCTCACGTAGTCGGCGTAGTTCACGATGCGCAGCGGGCCGCGTTCGGGTTCGAGCCCGTCGGCGATCGGGTCGGTCTGCTTCGAACCGCTCGAGCCGCTGTCGCCCCCACAGGCGTTGAGGATCGGGACACCGGCGCCCAGGAGCACGCCGAGGCGTGCCGAGCGGGCGAGGAACTGGCGGCGTGACGTGCGCATTGGAACCCCCCGTGGCGGGCTCGTGTGCGGGAGTCGCGAACCCTGACCGAGCGTTCAGACTAGTCGCGTCCACGACCGTCGTTGGACGCTTGCTCAGCACGGTCGGCGGGGTCGGTCAGAATGGGGCGATGGTGCGCGCCATCCCCGACCCCGAGGGCATCCGGACCGCGACGACGCTGCCCGCGGCGTGGTACGCGTCGGCAGATCACCACCGGCTCGAGCTCGACCGGGTGTTCCGCCGGGGGTGGGTGTGCGCCGGTGTGGTGGACGACCTGCCTCCCGACGGCGCCTGGCGCGCGGTGCGGGTGGGCGGTGTGCCCGTGCTGCTGGTGCGCGACCGCGACGGGGTGCTGCGGGCGTTCCTGAACGTGTGCCGCCACCGTGGCGCGCCCCTGTGCGACGAGGGTGACGTGGGCGACGGGCCGCTGCTCCGCTGTCCGTACCACTCGTGGCTCTACCGGCTCGACGGGTCGCTGGCCCGCGCCTCGGGCGTGGGCGAGCCCGACGGGTTCGACCCCGGCGATCACTCGCTCACCGAGGTGGGTGTCGCGTCGTGGCGGCGCACGGTGTGGGTGGACACGAGCGGCACGGCGGGCGAGCTCTCGCTCGGATCGCTCGCCGCGGCGATCGACGCGTTCCCGCTGGAGTCGTTCGACGTCGTGGTGAGCGAGCGCGACGAGCGACCCTTCAACTGGAAGGTGCTGCTGGAGAACTACTCGGAGAACTACCACACGCCGTTCGTGCACCCGGAGATCGACACGACCGCGACCGAGGACTACCCGATGGTGTCGGACGGCGCAGTGCTGTACGCGTGGGACCGACCGTTGCGTCCGGTCGACGAGGCGCAGCGGATCCTGCACGACCTGCTGCCGGGCGAGCCCGGGTGGGAGCGGCTCGCCACGGCGGCGACCACGCGCCCCTACGAGGTCGGCAACTACCTCACGGTGTGGCCGAACCTGATGATGAACGTGTTCCCCGACGCCGCCCTCGTGATGTGGGTGGAACCGTCGTCGCCGAACACCACGGTGGTGGAGCGACGCCTCTACCTGCGGCCGGGCACCGCGCCGGAGGTGGCCGAGCGCATCGCCGCGACGCACCGTCTGGTGCACGAACAGGACGTCGACATCTGCACGCGGGTGCAGCGCACCCACGACGCCGGCCTCGACGCACGCGGTCGGCTCGCGACCGTGGAGGAGCGCGGCGTGTTCTTCGTGCACGAGCGCCTGCGCGCCGCGCTCGCCTGACGTCCCGGTGGCGGGATGGATGTGCCCGGGGTGGGCGTGATCGTCCCGGGGTGGCGTGGCGGTGGAGACGGTCCGGGATGGATGTGCCCGGAGTGGGCGTGACGGTCCCGGAGCCGCCCGGATCGGTAGCGTGCTCGCGTGATCGGGACGCTCGGGGATCTGGTGGAGGACATCGCGGTCCGGCTGCACGGACCGGTGAACCTGGCGTCGGACACCGACGCGGTCATCCGCCGCCGCCGGGGCGGCAGCGCCGCCAACACCGCCGTCGCGGTGGCACGGGCAGGCGGACGGGCGCGCTTCATCGGGCAGGTGGGTGACGACGCGATCGGCACTGCGCTGGTGTCCGAGTTGGAGGCCGACGGCGTGGAGGCCGTGGTGGACCGCGGTGGCCGCACCGGAACGATCGTGGTGCTGGTCGACCACCTCGGCGAGCGCACGATGCTCACCGACCGCGGTGCGTGCGCCGATCTGGACGGCCCCGACCCGGCGTGGCTCGACGGGCTGCAGGTGCTGCACGTGCCCGCCTACTCGCTCGTGGGTGGCCGGCTGGCGGAGACCGCGGTGACCGTCGTGAACTGGGCGCACGAACAGGGCGTGATCGTGTCGATCGACGCGTCGTCGGCCGCGGTGATCGAGGCGTTCGGTCCGCAGCGGATGCGGTCGCTGCTGTGGTCGCTCCAGCCGCACGTGCTGCTGTGCAACGAGATGGAGGCGCGGGTGCTCGCCCGGGCCGGTGGCCTCGAGGGCATCGCCACCGCCGCCACCGTGGTGAAGCAGGGTGCCGACCCGGCGCTCGTGTCCGTCCCCGGCGAGGGCCTCGTGGAGGTGCCGGCGCCGCCGCTCGTGGGCGTGATCGACACCACCGGCGCCGGCGACGCATTCGCCGCCGGCTTCCTGCTCGCCGTGGCGGACGGGGCGCTCGCGGTGGAGGCCGCCGGGTACGGCCACCGCGTGGCGCAGGACGCGATCCGGGCCCACGGCACGGCCTGACGGGTGACGGCGGTCGGGTGGTGATGTTCGGGTGGTGATGTTCGGGTGGTGATGGTCGAGGCGGCCACGGCGAGCGTGTCGGTACCGCGGTCCGCGCGTCGTCGGCGTGGTCGGCGGCGTCGGCGGCGTCGTCCGATCGTCGCGGCGTGGTGCGCGATCGCGGTGGGGATCGCGGTGGGGATCGCATCCGGGGTGGTTCCGGCGCCCGCGGGCCCGACCGCTCCGACGCCGGTGACGGCGGCGACCCGGTACCTCGACCCGATCTTCCTCCCGGACGTGCAGCGCGACGTCGTGTACGGCACGGCGGTCGACCAGCAGGGCAGGGTCGTCGAGCTGCGGCTCGACCTCTACACGCCGCGCGGCGACACCGCCGACGACCGGCCCGTGTTCCTGTTCGCCCACGGCGGGTTCTTCGTGACCGGCGACAAGTCGGGGGCGGTGGCGTGGGCGCAGCGCATGGCCCAACGCGGGTACGTGGCCGCCTCGATCAACTACCGCCTCGACACCCAGGCGGTCGTGGCGCCGGTCGACACGCCCCGCGAGGAGCGTGCGGTGAACGACGCCCGCGCCGACATGCAGACCGCGGTGCGGTGGTTCCGCAAGCACGCCGACGAGCTCCGCATCGACCCCGACCGGATCGCCGTGGGCGGCACGAGCGCCGGTGCGGTCACGGCGCTCGGGGTGGCGGCGAACGCGGACGCGCCGCTGCCCGGCGACCACGACGAGTTCTCGTCCGCCGTCTGCACGGCGGTGTCGTTCTCGGGGGCGAACGACCCCGCCGCCATCGGGCCGCTCGACGCAGGGGCGATCTTCCACCACGGCGAGGTCGACACCGTGGTGCCCACCGCGCAGGCCGCCGCCACCCGCGACGCGATGACGGCCGCCGGGTTGCCGGTCGCCTGGTACGAGTACCCCGGCGAGGGGCACGACCTGAGCGACGCCACGATCCAGGCCCGCATCCAGCCGACGATCCGGTGGCTGTACGACCGGGTGGCCACCGCGCCGTACCCGTGCTCGCCGGCGGTCGCCCAGCTCGCGCCGGTGCTACCGGGTCGACAGACCCCGATCAGCGGCGATGCGGAGCGGTCGGGTGTGGTGTCCCTCGTGTCGGTCGCGAACCGCGCGCCCGGCTACGTGCAGGCGCTGCCCTGCGGCGCGACACCGGGCGGCTCGTCGAACCTCAACGCCGATGCGCCGCAGCAGATCCGGGCCGTGCTCGCCGTCGTCCGGTTCGGGGCGGACGGTCGGGCGTGCCTGTTCAACCAGGTGGGCACCCACCTCGTGGCCGACCTCCAGGGGTGGTTCGCTCCGGGCGCCTTCGACGACGTCGTCGACGATCGCCTGATCGACACCCGCAGCGGCCCGCGACCGCCGAACGGTGGCGTCGTGGAGCTGCGCGGCCGGCCCGATGCGACCGGGGTGGTGTCACTGGTGATCACCGAGACGACCGGCGCCGGCTACCTCCAGGTGCTGCCGTGCGGGGCGACGCCGGGCGGCTCGTCGACCCTGAACGCCGACGCGGCCGGCCAGATCCGGGCGGGGCTCGCGCTCGTGCGGTTCGGCAGCGATGGTCGGGCGTGCGTGTTCGTGCAGCGGTCGGCGCACGTGGTGGCCGACCTGCAGGGCTACCTGGATGCCGGCGCCGTGGACGACGTGATCGACGACCGGCTGCTCGACACCCGGTCCGGGCCGCGTCCCGGTGACGGGTCGGTCACCGAACTGCGGGGCCGGCCCGACTCGACGGCGGTCGTGTCGCTCGTGGCGACCGAGACCACCGCTCCGGGGTACGTGCAGGTGCTGCCGTGCGGGGCGACGCCGGGCGGCTCGTCGAACCTCAACGCCGACGCGGCCGGCCAGACCGTGGCCGGGCTCGCGTTCGTGCGCTTCGGTGCCGACGGGCGTGTGTGCGTGTTCGCGCAGCGCTCGACGCACCTCGTGGCCGACCTGCAGGGCTACCTGACGGATGGCGCGTTCGTGGACGTGCCCGACCGACGCCTGCTCGACACCCGCACCCGCTGACACACCCGCTGACGTGCCGGTGCGGCGAGCGCCATGCACGCGGCGACCGTGGCGGTGACGTCGGGCCGGTGACGTCGGGCCGGTGACGTCGGGCCGGTGACGTCGGGCGGTGAGGTCAGGGGCGCTGCTGGATCTCGACCGGCTGGGCGAACGAGTCCGCGAACTCGGGCGTGATGCCGATCGGGGCGTCGTCGATGCCGAACAGCTGGTTGATCCAGGCGGTCACCGCGTGGCGGATCATCGGGAACGTCTCGTCGACCGGCACGGCGGGCGGGACGCAGCCGTCCTCGCCGAGCGCACGCAGCTGCGGCTGGGCGTCGAGGAACGCTCCGAGTCCGGATGCCTGTGCCACGCCGATGATGCCGGTGCCGCCGCCGAAGGTGCAGAAGTCGTCGAAGCCGTTGTGGCCGACGCCGTCGATGATCCACAGCAGGCTCGGCTCCGGCACCGCCTCGAACGACGGGCGGGTGCGCTCCTCAGGGGAGACGACGGCGTCGACGCTGCCGGCCAGGAAGAACGACGGCTTGTCCGGCAGGCCGCTCGCGCCGTCGGCCGCGGTCGTGGTGGTGGCCGCCGGGTCGCCGAGCGCCACGCCCGACGCCATGCTCACGTAGCCGTCGATGCGGTCGTCGAGCGCCGCACCGACGATGGTGCCGCCACCGGCCGAGTGGCCGACGGCGACGACGTTCTCGGCGTCCACCCGGCCCGACAGCAGGCCGTCGGCCGCCGCGCCCTCGGCGACGACGAGGTCGAGGGTCTGCAGCAGGTCGTCGACCGAGTCGGCGCGATCGCCGCTCGCCGTGGCCGACAGCACGTTGGGCAGGTCACGCGACGGGTGGTCGGGTGCGGCGACGATGTAGCCCCACGAGGCGAGGTGCGAGGTGAGGAACGAGCTCTGGAGCCGGATGCCGGTGAAGCCGTGGCTGAACAGCACGACCGGGAAGGTGCCCTCCGCGGCCTCGGCGTCGCGGGCGCCCAC
Source organism: Actinomycetota bacterium (assembly GCA_009704985.1). Classification (GTDB taxonomy): domain Bacteria; phylum Actinomycetota; class Acidimicrobiia; order Acidimicrobiales; family Ilumatobacteraceae; genus VFMC01. The sequence goes on from WLDE01000154.1 coordinate 7,979, forward strand.
GAAGGTGAAGGTGGCCGGCACGTCGGCGGTGAGGATCTCCCGGATGGCGGGCGGTGTGAAGTCGCGCACGTCGTAGGTGACCTCGCCGGTGGTGCCCTCCACCGCCGGGTACCACACCTCGACCGACGGGCCCTTGGCGAGGGTGTAGGTGCTGACGCCCACCGGGTACGGGCCCGGCTCGGCGTAGGTCGAGGCGAGCTCGGCGAGATCGACGGTGGTGGTGGGCGCCGGCTCGGTGGTGGTGGGGGCCGGTTCGGTGGTGGCCGGGGCCTCCGTGGTCTCCGGGGCCGGTTCGGTGGCCGCCGTGGTGGTCTCGGCGGCGGCCGTCGTGGCGGGGGAGGCGTCGTCGTCGCCGCCGCAGGCACCCGCGACCAGGGCGAGTGCGGCGAGGGAGGCGAGCAGGGTCGAGGGGCGTCGGCCGGTCATGGGTGCCAAGGTTGGCAGAGCACCGGCGCGAAGGTCATGTCGTGGCGATCGCTCGTCGGGGCCCGTCGGTCGTTGGTCGATCGGCGGGCGGAGCGGGTAGGGTTGCCGCTCGCACGACGGCACCCCGTCGTCGCGGCGACGTGGCCGAGTGGTTCAGGCAAGGGCCTGCAAAGCCCTGTACATGGGTTCGATTCCCATCGTCGCCTCCAGCCCCTGACCTGGTAAAGTACCAGCTCAGGGGCTCTTTTCGTTTTCCCGTCAGTGACCGTCATTGTCCGCCGGAAACCGCCATCGACCCCCATTTCGTACCCATGCGGTACCCATTTCGTTCCCACGGAGGAGACGAGAGATGGCATCGATCGAGCGGCGCAGCGGTGGATACCGCGTCAGATATCGAGACCCGGCGGGTCACAACCGGAGTCGGACCTTCAAGCGCAAGGTCGACGCCGAGCGGTTCGCCCGCGAGGTCGAGGTCGACATGGACCGGGGCGCGTGGATCGATCCGAAGGGTGCCGACATCGCACTCGCAGCGTGGGTCGAGACGTTCGTGGCGATGTCGGCGTCGCTCTCGCCGACGACGATCGAGACGTACCGGCGCGATCTCGACAAGTACGTACTGCCCGCGTTCGGCTCGCGCCGGCTCGGGCAGTTGCGTGCCGAGGACATCGAGCGGTGGCTGAACGACGAGATCGTCGCCGGCATCGCATCGTCGTCGGTGCACCGGCACTACCGCACACTGCGCCGTGTCTTGCAGGCCGCGGTCGAGAAGGAGCGCTTGCTGACCAACCCGTGCAACCGGGTGCGGCCGCCGAAGGTGACGACACGGAAGATGACCGTGCTCGACTGGGATCAGTGCCTGACGGTGGCCGAGGCGACGTCGCCGCGCTATCGGGCGATGATCTACCTCGCGCTCGACTCGGGCATGCGATGGAGCGAGCTCGTCGGCCTACGGCGATCGCAGGTCGATCTCCTACGTCGCAAGGTGCGCGTGACCGAGCAGTTGGTCGAGTTGAGCGATCGCACCCGGTTGCGCAAGGAGCCGAAGACAACGGCGGGCGTTCGGTCGATCACGATCTCGAAGCTGACGGCCGGCATGCTCGCCTCACACCTCGAGGCCTTCGGCCGAGCGGATGCGGACTCGCTGGTCTTCACGACCGCGGCCGGTACGCCGATCTCGCACTCCAGCTTCCAGACGCATCACTTCAAGCCAGCCCTGAAGGCTGCTGGTGTCGAGGCTCGGTTCCACGATCTTCGACACACGAGCGTCGCCCTGGCGATCGCCGCCGGTGCGCACCCGAAGGCGATCCAGGTGCGGATGGGCCACAGCTCGATCACGGTGACGCTCGATCGATACGGCCACCTGTTCCCCGAACTCGACGAAGCAATCGCCGACGCCTTCAACGAAGGCTGGCGAGCCGCAAGAGCCGCCGCCGGCATGGTCGCCTGACGTGCCGCGCCCTCATCGGCGGTTCATCTCGCGGTTATTCCGGTGATCCGTCGAACGTGATCGGGTTATTCCGGTAATCGGCCATGCGATCACGCTGGACGGGCGGATGGCCCGAGATGCATCGGTCCAGCTTGCGGCCGCGTACTCCGGTGATCAGTCGGGCTCGATCAGAGATGTAGGCCGCGCGATATCGGCAGCTCTGCGCTACCCCGGGTGGTCTGGGCACAGGTTGAGCGGACCGACGACTCGCTCCTCGTTCCCCATCGACTTCGACAGTGCCGCCGCCTCCGTCCGCTCGGCTGGAAACACCGGAGCATCGGCCTCGGATAACCAGTCGGCGAGCATCTCAAGGGCAATGCCGTACTCGCCGGCGGCAATGAACTCGGCAAACCATGATCGCTGATCGTCGGTCAGGCGGTCAGCGACCGAGGCGCCGAACGTCATCAACCGCCCTTCGAGGTCCACCCGATCCACACACCCATCGTGCCATGCGGCGACACACCGCAAGCCGTGCCGATCGGCAGATCCGCGTGGGTCAGTCGAGGCCGAGAACGACGACGATGGCGTCGTCGACCGACCACATCTCCTCCGCAGTGAGCCTGCCAACGCGCCGGCCGAGCCGCTGGACGTCCACCGCACCCAACTGTTCGACCAAGACCCGCGTCAGCCCACCCGCAACCTCGACCTCGGGTCGGAACGACGCCGGCTTCGCGCTCCGAGACGTCGGTGCGACGAGCACGACCGAGCGCGGCAACATCACGTCGGACTGAACGACGACTCCATAGCGCTCACCCTGCTGCTCATGACCGACGCCCTTGGGGACCTTGAACCTGTAGACGTCACCCCGTTGCACGCATCGACTCCATCAGCGACGCCACGGCGAGCATCTCGTTCCGATCGTCGTCGTCGGCCTCGAGCGCAGCGACTTCCGCTGCGAGCTGGCTTCGTCGGCGCATCCGGTCGGCCGACGCGAGCAACGAGGAACGGATCGCTTCGGACCGGCTGAGACCGGTCGACTCGAGGAGCCGCAACGCTCGCTCCGCCTCATCGTCCAACCGCACCGAGATCGCCTTCGCCATGGAGTAAGCATGACGGAACGTGATACATCTCGCAACCAAGGTGAGGTAGCGCCAAATGCCCGGTATGTGCGCTCCCTGGCAAGCGATCTGGACGGGTTCTTGAGGGCTGGCGGGTGCGGGCAAACTGGGTTCGTGGACGAGGGACAGCGGGCGTCGATGCTGCGGGCGGCCGCCCCTTCCGCTGACACGCTGGCCTGGGTGTGCGAGTTGCTCGGCGCCACACATGTCGTGGACACGGCGGAGATGCCGGGTGGGTCGGCAGCGGCGATGCACCGGGTGCGGGTGTCGCTTCGTGCGGGCGGCCAGGTCGAGGTGGCGTTGCGGCGGTATGTGCTGACG
>WLDE01000155.1 GCA_009704985.1 Actinomycetota bacterium
CGCAGCGACGAACGCCCTGTCGAAGCTCGCCCGCATCCGGGGCTTGCGGCTCGACACGTCGGCCACCCCGTGGGCGACCTTCACGAGCCCTGAGGTCGCACACGTGGGCCTCACCGTCGCCGAGGCCATCGAACGGCACCCCGACGCGAGAGTGGCCCACCTCCCGCTCTCGCACGTCGACCGGGCGATCACCGCCGGTGCCACCGACGGGTTCGTCGCGCTCATCGCCGCACCGCGACGTGCCACCGGCCACCTCGCCGGCGGCCGTCTCGTCGGAGCCACCGTCGTCGCACCCACCGGCGGCGAACTCATCCACGAGGCGGCACTCGCCATGCAGACCGGCATGTTCGTCGGCCGACTCGCCCAGACCAGCCACGCCTACCCCACCTGGTCGATGGCCATCCAGCAGGCTGCCCTGCAGTTCTTCGGCGAATCAGCAGGCCTCCGAGCCAGACCGATCGACCAGGCGATGGCCGCCCGAGGCATCAGTGACCAGATCCGAGCACGTACGGGCCACGAATGAGAGTGTGACGATGTGTTCGGAGCAGCAACGCCGTGAGGGCACGGCCATGACCCTGCGAGTCGGTGACCTCGTCCCTGATCTCGACCTGATCGACCACACCGGCGCGAGGTGGCGGGTGTCGGACCACCGCGGACGCCCCGTCGTCCTCGTACTCCACCGACATCTCGCTTGACTGCCCTGCCAGGAACACGTGATCGCCGTGCGCGATCACCTCGACCGCTTCGAGGACGCCGAGATCGTCGTCGTCACCTTCGCCGCGCCCGAACGTCTGGCGGCGCACCGTGGTCACCTCGGGGTGCCGTTCACCGTCGTGACCGACACCGACCGGCGTCTCTACACCCTGCTCGGCGCCGAACGTGGCACCCGCCGCCAGGTGTGGTCGATCGGAACGCTCAAGATGTACGCCCGCCTGCTGCGCAGCGGACGGCGCCTCTCCCGACCCACCGAGGACGTCAACCAGCTCGGCGCCGACGCCGTCATCGGACGCGACGGCCGCCTTCGGTACCTGTCGCTGCCCTCGACCCCGGATGCGCGACCACCGGTGTCCGACCTCACCGCTGCCCTCGACTGACCGCTCGATCCCGCCCGGCTCATCACTCGACGGGACCGTCGCCACGGGCGATCCGTTCGCCGAACTCGCGGAGCCGGGTGATCGCATCGGCAGGGACCACCGGCTGCGCGTCGGCGAGGGAGCGCTTGATCCGCTCGTAGGTCTCGGCTTCGAGACCGCATCGCCGGCAGTCCTCCAGATGGGCGGCGAGGCGGCCGGAACGTCGCTCGTCGAGCTCGTGGTCGAGGTGGTGCTGCAGCCAGGTGCCCACCTCTTCGCACGTCATCGGCCGTCGACCGGACGGCCGGAAGCGGTCCCTCCACGACATCTTCATCAGTGGCTCCTCGGGGCCAGGCCGGCCCGATCGAGACGATCACGAATACGACCACGCGCCCGGTGCAACCGGCTCATCACCGTTCCCGTCGGCACCCCGAGCACCTCTGCGGCCTCTGCATACGACAGACCGGCGACATCGATGAGTTCGACGACACGACGGAACGGCTCGTCGAGCTCGGCCAGTGCCCGCTCGATCTCGGCATCGAAACCCGCATCGATCGTTGCGTCAGTGGCGTCCACGGAGGCGACCTCGTGCAACTCGCGGGAGGTGCCATCGGGATCGCGGAGCAGTTCGGGCCGGCGACGACGGTTGCGGTTGATGTGGGTGTTGCGCAGGATCGTCAACAGCCACGCACGCGGGTGTTGGCCATCGAAACGGTCGATCGCACGGAACGCCCGTATGAGGGTGTCCTGCACCAAGTCCTCTGCGTCGGCGTCGTTGCGGGTGAGGGAACGGGCGACGCGCAGCAGCACCTCGATCTCGGGCAACACGTGCTGTTCGAACAGCGCCTGGCTCGACTCTGCGGTGGGCACGCGACCGGGAACCCGGCGACGAGGCCTGTTCATTCCGCGGGAAGCAATCGATCAGGCAACGGGTTCCCACCAGCGTGTTGCGCATCGACCACCTCCGCTACCGCCGTTACGTCGACGCCTTCGTCGATGGCGAGCTCGACGGCGGGCTCCGGAGCCGTGTCGCCGACCATGTCGCCGAATGTCCGATGTGTGGCCGGTATGCCGAGCTGACCGTGCATGTGAAGCACAGCCTCGCACGGCGGCGAGGCCTCACCGAGCGTGCCGCCGAGCGGCTGCGCCTGTGGGCCCGACGCCAACCGGGCTGACCGGCTCAGCCCGCCGAGCGGCCAGTCCTGTCGACGCCGTTCGACACCGAGTGACGGTGCCAGGACGCGACGGTGCCCCGGCCGAGCCGGCCGGGGCACCGCACGACACGGGCCGGATCAGCGACCGGCGAGCGCACGCTTCCTGGTATCCGCGATGGGCATCGCATCGGATCGCTCCGACGGCTCGAACCCGATCTTGTCGTCGACCGAGTACGGGCCGGGACCGAGGAACACGAGTGCGATCAGACCGGCGAGCAGCGACAGGTCGAGCTCGGTGCCCGGCATGGGCTGGCTCGAGATGATCCCGAGATCGGCCTTGACGTAGACGATCGCTCCGATCATCACGACGCTCAGCAGCATCGCCGCGACCCGGGTCGCCACACCGAACACCAACATCGCGCCGGCGGCGATCTCGATGATCGCGGTCAGCATCGCCGACGCTCCCGGCGCCGGGACGCCCCACATCGTGAACATCTCCTCGATCATGTCGATCCCGACATCGAACTTGTCGATGCCGTGCCACACGAACAACCCACCGAGCACCACCCGCAACACGAGCGGCACCCCCGGCCGGAACCGATTCAACATCGAACACGCCTTGTGCATGACTGACCCCCTGGGACTGTGGGTCCGCCACCACGACGGACCGCACCGGGAACCCGGCCTCGCACACAGAGATTTCGGAATCTTCCGGTGTCTCGACGGGTTCCCTCCCGCCCGTCGCACTCTCCCCGATCGTCAGTGGAGGGCGCGAAGACCGAACCAGCCGAGCACGACCATCGATGCCCCGACGGTGAGCATCACGAGGGACCGCTCTCGGCGAACCAGGGTCGTCACGATCGTCGTCACGACGACGACGCCCATCACCTGGGCAGCGACGCCTGCATCGGTCGCGGGGTGCAGCAGGTCGTCGATCAGCGACGCCGTCGTGCTCATCGGTCAGCCATCCGAACCCGACCCTCCTGCCACGACGGTGTCGGGTCGGAACGCTGCCCAGGCGAACCAGAACGTGTCGAGGTGCGCCACCGGCTCGAGTTGCGCACCGGCGAGTGGTCCCTCCGTGGCGCGACCGAACACGTTCCAGGTCGACCCGGTCTCGGTGTCGACGAAGGCATCGCTGTCGGCCGTGAACGTCAACGCCTGGCCCTCGACCACGGGGACGAACACACCGGTCGCACCCACGTCGTCGCCGTCGACGATGTCGGCTTCGTCGAGCGCGGACGCGGTGCCGGGCTGCCACCACACGGTCAGGCTCGTGCCGTCGACCTCGATCGGCACCACGCGCTCATCGCGCAGGTCGACCAGCGGCACGGCAGCGGCGCTGTCGTCGATCTCCACACCGACCACCCGGGTCATCGCGGTGAAGCGGCCGTCGACCTCACCCTCGAACAGGAACGGTTGACTCGTCAGATCGTCGTAGCCCGGATATGGGTTCCGTCCGTAGTCGCGCTCGAACCCGGTGTCGCGACTCAGCACCAGCCCGTCGGGGTGCGCGTCGCGCCACGCACGCCACGACACGGTCGCCACCGGGAAGGTGTCGAGTTCGGTGCCGGTGAGCACACCGGCGATCGCGTCGCCGATGAAGTGACTCCACAACGACTCGGTCTGCCGGTCGTACATCACCAACGCCGAGTTCCACAACAGACCTGACGTCCCGAAGTCGAGTACGCGTTCACCGACACGCCGGTCGTACGCGACCGCCGAGTTGCACAACGGGCAGTAGGTCACGGCGACCGGGATACCTCCCACGGTGTCGTTCACGATCTCGTGCCAGATCAGCACCTGCACCGGGTATGCCCGGGCATCGCCACCGATCTCGACCGCCATCACCGGCTCGTTGTCGGCGAGGGAGTCGACATCGGCCGCCCGGAGGAACGTGGGCGAGTCGATCGGCGGGATCCCGTCCGGTGGCGGACCGCCGGACATCAGCTCGATCAGCGGCACAACTGGCTCGGGCAACCCCTCGACGATGCCGCCACGTGCCGCGGACAGCGCTGACGGCCCGTCCTCCACCGGCGACGGGGCGACCTGTTCGACCACCACTCGCTCGTCCGACCCGACCGTCTCGTCGGTGTCGACCGGCGTCGAGGCGCTCACTGCCGATGTCGCCGAGCCCGAGTCCGGGTCACTACTGGTGCACGCAGCGACACCGATCACGCAGGCGAGCACACCTCCCCATCTCAGACGGTGGGTCCGGGCACATCGAATGGCGGCCATGATGCCGAAACCCGCTGAGCCGCACGTTCCTTCCACTCTCGGCGAGTCGAAGCCGTACGAGCGAGGAATGGCCCGACGACGAACCGGGTTCCCACCTCATGTTCGACGCCAACTACGGCCTCGCCGTCGCCGCCGGAATGGCAGCGACGGTCAACCCCTGCGGCTTCGCACTCCTCCCCGCCTACCTCTCTGCCTTCCTCGGCAGCGAGCACCGCAGCGGCGGCGCCAACGCCATCGGCCGCGCACTCGCCGTCTCCGCTGCGCTCACCGCCGGGTTCGTCGTCGTGTTCGGCCTCTTCGGGCTCGTCATCACACCCCTCGCGCTCTCCATCGAGGACAAGCTCCCCTGGGTCACCATCGTGATCGGGATCGGTCTCGTCGGCCTCGGCATCGCGCTGCTCGCCGGCAAGCAGCCCACGCTCAACATCCCGAAGCTGCAGCGCGGCGGCAGCGACGGAACCATCCCGTCGATGTTCCTCTTCGGCATCTCCTACGCCATCGCCTCGCTCTCGTGCACCGCCGGGCCATTTCTCGCGATCACCACGACCACGTTCCGCTCATCGAGCTTCATCGCCGGCCTCGGCGTCTACGTCACCTACGCCTTCGGGATGGGCATCGTGATCGGCGTCCTCACCATCGCCCTGTCGCTCGCCAAGGCCACCGTGGTACAGCGATTCCGCGCCGCGCTCCCCAAGATCAACCGGTTCGCCGGAGCACTCATCGTCATCGCCGGCATCTACGTCGCCTACTACGGCTGGTACGAGATCCGCGTCTTCAACGGCGACACCGACGACCCGATCATCGACCGGATACGCCCCGTCCAGACCTGGCTCACCAACGCGGTCGTCCCCGACGACCCCGGCCGCGTCGCCCTGCTCGCACTCGTCGCGATCGCCATCGGCACTGCCGCGACGACCGTCGTTCGTCGCCGCCGTTCGGCTGAGGTTTGCGCAAACACCGACTGAACTACCTTCGAGACGACGAACGGATCCGACGATGACCAGACGCGCAGAACGAGTGACCTTCCCCGGCAGCCACGGCACGCCGCTCGCCGGCAGGCTCGACCTGCCGGCCGGACCGGTACGCGCCTTCGCCCTGTTCGCCCACTGCTTCACGTGTTCGAAGGACATCGTGGCCGCCGGCCGGATCGCCGCCGAGCTCAACGGGCACGGCATCGGCGTGCTCCGGTTCGACTTCACCGGGCTCGGGTCGAGCGATGGGGACTTCGCCAACACCGACTTCTCGTCCAACCTCGGCGACCTCCGCCTCGCCGCCGACTGGCTCCGTGAACACCACGCGGCGCCGCAGCTGCTGGTCGGCCACAGCCTCGGCGGTGCGGCCGTGATCGCCGTCGCCGCCGACATCCCCGAGGTGCGCGCCGTCGCCACCATCGGCGCGCCCGCCGACGTCGCCCACATCCAACGGCTGTTCGCTCCGCAGCTCCCCGTGATCGAGCAGGAAGGTCGCGCGATGGTCGAGATCGCCGGCCGGTGCTTCACGATCCGCCGCGAGATGCTCGATGACCTGGACGCGCATTCGATCGAGGACCGCGCGTCGGAGCTGCGCGCCGCGCTGCTGGTCACCCACTCCCCCGTCGACAACACCGTCGGCATCGACAACGCAGCGCGCATCTCTGCCGCGGCTCGCCACCCGAAGAGTTTCCTCGCCCTCGACGGCGCCGACCACCTCCTCACCCGACCGACCGATGCGGTGTACGCGGCACGCATGATCGCCTGCTGGGCGGAGCGGTTCCTCGTCGACGAACACCCTGCCGCCACCCCACCCCGGGCGAACGCCCCGGTCGTCGTGGCCGAGACCGGTCAGGGCACGTTCCTGAACCATGTCGTGGTCGGCGACCATCGTTTCCTCGCCGACGAGCCCGTCTCCGTCGGCGGGTTCGATGCCGGCCCCGGTCCCTACGACCTGCTCGGCGCCGCACTCGGGGCGTGCACCTCGATGACGCTGCGCATGTACGCCGACCGCAAACGTCTCCCGCTCGACCGGGTCACCGTCGAGGTCACCCACGCCAAGACCCACGCCGAGGACTGCGAGTCGTGCGTCGAGGGCGCCGGGCCGCTCATCGACCACTTCGAGCGTCACATCGTGGTCGACGGCGAGCTCGACGACGAGCAGCGCACCGCACTGCTCCGCATCGCCGACAAGTGCCCCGTGCATCGCACCCTGGAAGCCAGCTCGCACATCACGACCACCATCGACCCTCCTGTTTGATCGTCGGGGCCACGGCCGGCGGAAGCCGGCGGCGTCACGTCAGGCGTCGAGCAGCTGGTCGACGATTGCCGCGAGCTCGTCGGCACCGAGCGAGCCGGTGAAGGTCTCGAGACGACCGTCGTCGGTGATGAACGCGAAGGCGGGTTGGGCGAAGATCTCGTACGAGGCCCAGATCTCGCCGCTGCTGTCGTCGAGGTGGATGAACGAGCTGGTGTCGGTGTCGGCGACGAACTCACGCATCTCCGCAGCCTCGCCACGCCCGGCAACCCCGACGAAGTTCACCCGGTCCGAGTAGCGCGACACCACATCGACCACGTCCGGGGCCTCGCCGCGGCAGATCACACACCACGGCGCCCAGAACCACGCAACGGTCGGTCGGCCGGCGAGCGCATCGGCATCGAAGGCGGCGCCGTCGATCGTGGTCGCGCCGACCATGGCAGCTGGGATCACCGATGGTGTCGCCGCCGCCGTCTCATCGGTGGCCGTCGACGGTGCCGCTCCCTCCGCCATCACCGATGCAGGGGGCACGTCGGTGATCGCAGTCGTCGGGCCGGTCGACGCAGATTCGCCGACGGTTCGGGCGGGTGCCGGATCCGGTGGTGTCGAGGACCTTCCGCCTCCGTCGTTTCCGCAGGCCGCGAGGACGAGGGCGGCCGTAGCTGCGAGGAAGCCAGCGCGTGTCACGGGTGGACCGGGTGTCGTCGTCATGCGACGGAAACCCGGTGACCCCTGCGTGGCATTCCACTCCCGACAGCACTCAGGCCAACTCGCCACGGCCACGGGTCGGTCAGGACGATTGCGATGCGAGAGCGACGACCTCCGATTCGGGGAACGGCCCGAGCCAGCCCTGGATGGGGGTGCCGTCGGCAGCGAACAGGATCGCCGTCGGTTGCGACGTCACGTCGAGTGCCGACCACGACTCGAATGACTCGTCCCACAGCATCGTGAACGTCGTCCCGTAGTTCTCGACGAACTCCTCGGCCTCACCGAGGGTGTCCTGCGTGCCGAGACCGATCACTCGCAGCGTGTCCTCGTGCTGTCGAGCGAACTGCTCGACGCCAGGGGCTTCCCCCCGGCAGGCGGGTCAATGCGGAGCCCAGAACCAGACCAGTACCGGTTTGTCGGCGGGCAGGAAGTTCGCGAGCTGCACCCACTGCTTCTCGCCGACGTCCCAGACCGTGACGGTCGGCAGGAACTCGGTCGACGCGGGGTTCGCGACGGCAAGGTCGGGTCGCGGCCCGGGGTCGACCGACGCTGCCGGCGGACCGCCGCACGCGGCGACCATCAACGCCGCGGCAGCTGCGATCGAGACCGATTGTGCAGTTCGACGAAGACGGAACATACGCCGGAAACCCGGCTCATCTCCGCGACATTCCCGGTGATCTCCAGCGATCTCGGATCCCTCTCCGCGGATCGGCGGTCCACAGCGATGGTGACCTCGACGCTGAGGTCAGCGATCGGCCGAGCCCGACAGCTTGCGCTGTACCCACCCGGCGAACCGACCCGGCTGTGGTGGCTGGTTGAACCACCCTGGGTCTGATGGAGGCTGGTCTGCACTGGGGATCGCGCGATCGGGATAGTTGAATCTCGGGCACTGATGAACCACCCTGGGATCCCTGGAGGGTCACGCGACCCGGGGCGGTTCATACTGTCCATACCCCGAGTCCACCGGCAGCTGCGTGAGCAGTCCACGGCTGACACCGATCAGAAGTCTGGAGAGGAGGAGCACAAGCGATGGTCTCGAGAAAGCCCGTTCCTGCGAAGAATGTGCTTCCGCAGAGCCGAGCGAAGACCTGGGCAGCGCTCCGGCCACTGCTCAGCTCCGGGCGGCGCGTTCTGATGACGGCCGAGGTCTACGAACTCCTCCAACCGGCACCCGCATGGCTCGGCAAAGCTGCCGGCATCATCGTCACCGACGTGCCGTCGTACCGGTTCGAGCCCCGCCGAGGCGACGTGCTCGTGCAAGCCGGCTCGACGCCATACCTGCCCGACAACGCAGGGTCAGCAGCCACCGTCGTCCGCGTCGACCACAACGGCGTCACCACCTCGACACTCGCCGAGTTGCTTGCACGGGAACGCGCCGCGTACCGGTCCCTCGGCATGAGTACGAGGGGTTCCACCCGGAACTACCGCCGGGTGACTGCGCTACAGCACTCGTGGCGCCTCGACGGCGGCACACCGACGTCACTCGTCAAGGACCTCGAGGGCATGGGATTCCAACTGGTGCGCCAGCTGGGCACCGCACCGTGGCGGCGAGGCGGCGTTGACACCGAAGCGATCGCCTTCCTCAACGGCGGCATCTCGACCGCGTCGAAAGACGGGTTCGTGGTGGGCGGGCTCGACGGTTGCACCGTCGTCGGCGGTGCTGCGATGGCATGGGCGTGCGATCACGCCAAGTTCCGGCGACCTGCGACCGCGAGCCTCATGGCCGCAGCCGAACTCGACGAACTCCTCGTCGCGCAGTCCGGGCTCGGTGACGAGGTGCTCGCGCAGGCGAGTAGGCGCCTACTCGCTGCGACCATTCCCGAACTCGTCGACGCCGAACGGCACGTACCGCAGCTCCTGGGCTGGTCCTGACCAGTGGACCCCGATCTGACCTCGTCGACCGCATGGACCGCTCGACGGACCGACAACTCGCCAGTGCTCATCCACGTCCCTCACGCCGGCACCCACATCCCCGCCGCTGTCCGGCAGGCCATCGTCCTGTCAGACGAGGACCTCGCGACCGAGATCGACCGCATGACGGACTGGCACACCGACCTCATCGCAGCATCGGCACAGCTGATCAGTGAACCCAGCCGTAGGGCGTCGAGCTTCACGAACCACCTCTCCCGACTCGTGGTCGACCCCGAGCGCTTCACCGACGAGACCGAGGTGATGCGAATTGTCGGGATGGGCGCGGTCTACACCAAGACCAGCGATGGCCGCCCGCTGCGCAACCCGGCCCCGAGCCACGAGGCGCACCTGCTGGAGAGCTACTTCCACCCCTACGCCGAGGCGCTCGCGGACATGGTCGACGAGATCATCGCCTCGGTCGGGCACTGCACGATCATCGACCTCCACTCGTACCCGCGCTCGGCCCTCCCGTACGAACTCGACCACACCGCCCGACGCCCGGAGATCTGCCTCGGCACCGACCCGTTCCACACACCGGGCTGGCTCACCGCCGCAGCACGAGAGGCCTTCGCGGGCTACGAGGTAGACGAGAACACCCCATTCGCCGGCACATACGTCCCGCTACGCCGCTACGGCACCGACCAGCGGGTGACGTCCGTGATGGTCGAGATCCGCCGCGACCTCTACCTCGCTGACGTGACCCAACCGATTGACCGGAACGTGAGGAGACTGACCGAATCAATGGCCCGGCTCGTCGAGTCCTCGAGCGTCAGCTGACGAACCGTGACTCAGCCCGTGTTGGTTGTCCATGGCCTGGCTGAAGGCACTCCCGCTCGGGGCCCTTCGTTCGGTTGGTGGGTCAACCAAAGAACGGCGCCGACCGGAACGAGTGACCGTCGTTGAAGCGTTCGGCCATCTTGTCGAGCCAGGCGAGGAGGGCAGCATCCAGAACCGCTGGCAGCGGGTGGCCGTCGGGCACGTCGGTCGGGGCGACGGCGGTGAGGAGTCGGTCCAAGGTGGTGCGGAGCGGGTCGGGGTCGTGCCAGGGCACCTCGGTGGCGGGGCCTTCACCCGGGTTCCGCAGTTGGTGGGCAGACGATGAGGTTGTTTCGGGGGTGTGAGCTGGGGTGACGCGTGGTTTGGGCTGTGGGCCGCGTGTGTCCACGCGCGCTGGCGCCTGGTTCGAGCGTGAAATGCCTGGTCAGGCGGTGTGCAGGTGGGTGATGCGGGGCGGTGCCGGGACACCGCAGGCGTCAACAATGCCTTGTTGGACCGTCGTGAGTGGTGTGGTCTGCACGACGGTGCCGGCCGAGCTGGTGAGGGTGACGGCGTGGACGCGGCCGAGCTCGATCGCGATCCGCCGCCACGTCATGCCGGTGCGTCGTTCGGCGACGCGGATCAGCAAGAGCGCGAGCCAGCAGAGCAGTACATGGGCGCGGATGCGTGGCTCGATGCGATGGAACACGGGGCGGAGCTCGGCCTCGATCCGCTCGATCGCGGCGTCGCGTTGCGCGGCGTCGCGTTCGGCCTCGAACGGGTTGTGGCACACGATCCACCGCTTGCCCGACTCGTCGTCGGGGCGAACTTCCTTCACCCGAAAGTTGTCGCGCACGGTCTGGTAGCGACCCTGCCGCGACAGGGCTGCCTGGGCGTCCGCGGAGCCGTCGCGCATCTTCTCCCCGGCGATCCAGTGCCCGCCGGCGCGTCGCAGGTAGTCCAGGTTGGCGTCGGAGGAGAACCCGCGATCGACCACCGTGACGACACGGCCGAGCCGCCACCCACGCAACCCGTCCTTCACCTCGGGCAAGATGCTGTTGTCGTTGGTGTTGCCCGGCCACACCCAACAGCGAACCGGGATCCCCTCACGCGTCACGGCGAGACCGATCACGATCTGCGGGAGATCAGGACGCGAGTCCTTCGACTTGCCG
>WLDE01000156.1 GCA_009704985.1 Actinomycetota bacterium
CCGCCGATCGAGGACCCCGACGCGCCGAGCTCGCGGCTCGTCCCGGTGCCGGTCGGCTGTGCCGCGCCGGCGGTCGAGCAGAGCGTGTTCATCGGTTCGCTCCTCATCGCCGACGCCGTCACCGCCCGGTTCCGGGTCGACCAGGTGCTGTCCGGATCGGTGGAGGGCTTCTCGGTCGACGGGATGATCGACGTCCGCTACGGCGACGAGGTGCGCTTCCTCGAGGTGGGGGTGAGCTACATCGTCGGCGCCGCGGTCGACCCCGAGCTGGGCGTCCTGGCGTCGACGGTGCGCGCGCCGGCACCGCTGTTCGGCGGCAACGAGATCGCCGGCATCGACGACGCCGACGTGGACTGCCCGCAGATCGACTCGCCGGTGCGCACGGTGCTGCTCGACGGGTCGAGCGTCGAGACGGGCGTGTTCACCCCGTTGCGCGATGCGGAGCGGCAGATCCTGCGGTCCGTGCTGGTACCGATCGGTGTGGCGTTCGCCGTGCTGTCGGGGTTGGTGGTGCTGAAGCACCTGCTGTTCGCCCTCGGCCGCTCGCTGCGCGACCTGAGCGTGAGCGGCAAGCCCAGCCTCATCGGCCGACGACGCCGCCACGGGGCGGCGACGTCGAAGCTCGAGCGGTTCTGAGGGGCCGGGGGCTCAGCGACGGAAGGCGGCCGTGGCGAGCTCGCGGAGCTCGGCCACGGCATGCGGCACGCCCAACGGGTCGCGGAACAGGGCGCTGCCGGCGATGAGCACGTTC
This sequence comes from Actinomycetota bacterium, assembly GCA_009704985.1. GTDB lineage: Bacteria > Actinomycetota > Acidimicrobiia > Acidimicrobiales > Ilumatobacteraceae > VFMC01. The sequence continues at coordinate 752 of WLDE01000156.1, forward strand.
GCACCGGCGGCGGCCGCCCCGGCGATCGTGGCGGGGCCGATGCCGCCGTCGACCTCGAGGTCCACCTGCTCGGCCAGGCCGGCGCGTTCGATGAGGTCGCGCACCTCGCGGATCTTCGGCTCCATCGTCGGGATGTAGGCCTGTCCGCCGAAGCCCGGGTTGACGGTCATCACGAGCACGAGGTCGACGAGGTCGAGCACGTGGGCCACGGCGCTCGCCGGGGTGGCGGGGTTGAGTGCGACGGCCGCGGTGGCGCCCAGGGAGCGGATGTTGGCGAGCGTGCGGTGCAGGTGGGTGCACGCCTCCGCGTGCACGATGAGGCGCGAGCAGCCGGCCTCGACGTACTCGGCTGCCATCACGTCGGGCGTGTACACCATGAGGTGGGCCTCGAACGGCAGGGAGGTGTGGCGCCGGGCGGCGGCGATGACGGCGGGGCCGAACGTGAGGTTCGGCACGAACTGGCCGTCCATGACGTCCCACTGGATCGAGTCGACGCCGGCCGCCTCGAGCGCGGCGACCTCCTCGCCGAGGCGGGCGAAGTCGACCGGCAGCACGCTCGGCACGATCTGCACCCGCGGGCCGGAGGCGGTGGGGGTGGTGCTGTGGGCGGCGTCGGCGGTGTCGGCGGTGTCGGCGGGCACGCGAGCGAGGGTAGCGCTGCCTACGCTGCCGAGGTGGCCTCCGTCCCCGAGCACACGGCGCGTCTGCGCATCGAATCGCTGGTGGCCGGCGGCGACGGGCTGGCGCGTGAGGCGAGCGGGCGAGTGGTGTTCGTGCCGGGGGTGCTGCCGGGTGAGGAGGTCGTGGCGCGGTTCGTGACCGCGAAGCGCGACTTCGCCCGCGCCGAGGTGGTGGAGGTGCTCGAGCCCTCGCCGGTGCGGACCACGCCACCGTGCCCCGCCCGCGCCCGGGGGTGCGGCGGGTGCGACTGGCAGCACGTCGACCCGGCCGCACAGCTGGGCGTGAAGGCCGACATCGTGCGCGAGGCGTTGCGCCGCACGGCACGCCTGCCCGACGCCCGCGTGGACGCCGGCGGATCGGTGCCGTCGTGGGGGTACCGCACGTCGCTGCGCCTCGCGGTCGATCGGTCGGGTCGGATGTCGCTGCGCCGTCCGCGCACGAACGAACCGGTGCCGCTCGAGCACTGCCTGGTCGCTCATCCGGCGCTCGACGAGCTGGTCGAGGTGGTGCGTGTCCGGGGCGCGGACGAGGTGTCGCTCCGGGTCGGCGCCGCCACCGGTGAGCGGTCGATGTGGTGGACCGCGCCGCCGGGCGCCGACGTGGAGCTGCGCGACGTACCCGCGGACGTGTCGCTCGGCGAGTCGGCCGTGGTGCACGAGGTGGTGGAGGGCCGCTCGCTGCGCGTGAGCGGCGCGTCGTTCTTCCAGTCGGGCCCGGCCGCCGCCGAACTCGTGGTGTCGACCGTGCGGTCGCTCGGTGGCGACGAGCTCGCTGCTGCGGGCACCGTCGTCGACGCCTACGGCGGCGTGGGCCTGTTCGCGACCACCGTGGTGCCCGACGACGGATCCGTGATCCTGGTGGAAGGCTCGCCCAGCGCCTGCCAGGATGCGGAGGTGAACCTGCAGCGACACCGGACCGCCGGGCGTGCAGCGGTCGTGCGGTCGTCGGTGGAGTCGTGGCGGCCGGTGCGAGCCGACGTCGTCGTGGCCGATCCGTCCCGCCAGGGCCTCGGGGCTCCCGCCGTCGCCACCCTCGCCGCCACGGAGGCACCCGTGATGGTGCTGGTGGGCTGCGACCCGGTGGCCTTCGCCCGCGACGCCGGCCTGCTCGCCGCAGCCGGGTACCGGCTCGATCGTGCGGTGGCCCTCGACCTGTTCCCCCAGACCCACCACGTGGAGGTGGTCGGCCGCTTCGAGCGTGACGGGCGTGACGGGCGTGACGAGCGTGACGGGCGTGACGGGCGTCACGAATCGACCTGTGCACACGAGCTCGGGATGGGCGAAAAATGATTCGTGATCCAGATTCCGGACGGCGCCGTACAGACGTCGTGCGAGACGACCTCACCGCAGCCTCCGACCCGGGCCTCGTGCTCGCGTTGGCGCGCTTCCAGCAAGAGGCGCTCGGCGAGGTCTACCGGCGACACGCCGGCGCCGTGTTCGGCTTGGCGAAGCGGATCCTGTCGGATCAGGCCAAGGCCGAAGAGGTGGTGCAGGAGGTCTTCCTCCGGCTCTGGAACCATCCCGAGCGCTTCGACCCCGAACGGGGCACCCTGCGCAGTTACCTGCTGGCGCAAGCCCACAGCCGTGCCGTCGACGTCCTGCGGTCCGACGTGGCCCGTCGCAAGCGCGAGGAGCGCGACGCCCGCGAGGCCGCCGAGAGCGGCTACGACCTCGACCGTGCGGTGTGGGACCTGGCGCTCGCCGAGCACGTGCGGGCTGCGATGCAGCGGCTGCACCCCGGTGAACGGGCCGCGGTGGAGCTCGCCTACTTCGGCGGGCGCACCTACCGCGAGGTGGCGCTCGAACTCGGTGAGCCGGAGGGCACCGTGAAGAGCCGGATCAGGAACGGATTGAAGCGACTGCGCGCGGAGCTGGTCGCCTCGGGTGTGACAGTGGGTGACGCATGAGCGCCGAAGAACTCGAACTGGACGAACTGCTCGGCGCGTACGCGCTCGACGCGGTCTCCGAGGAGGAGCGTCGCGCCGTCGACCAGTACCTGCTGATCAGCCCGAAGGCCCGCCAGGAGGTCGCCGAGCACCGTGAGGTCGCCACGATGCTCGCGTGGTCGGGCATGTCCGCCCCGGAAGGGCTGTGGGATCGCATCGCGGCGAGTCTCGACACCTCGATCGACGAGGCCCCGCGTCCGTCGGGTCGCCTCGCGTCGGTGCTCGACGGTTCGTCCGGGGCCGGTGCCGCCGGTGCCGCCGTCGGCGGAGTGTCCGCCGATCCGGTCGTCGACCTCGCCGCCCGCCGTCGCACCTCCGCTCGCCATCGGTGGCGCTCGGCCGGTTCGTGGGTGGCGGCGTCCGCAGCGGCCGCGGTCGTGGCGGTCATCGCCGTCACGGCGCTGACCGGCACCGAGACCGAGCAGCCGCCGCTGGCCGCGGCGGTCGAGCAGGCCCGTTCCGACCGTGACTCGCAGGTGGCCACGCTGATGCGTGCCGACGGGACGGTGGGCGCCGAGGTGGTGATCGACCAGGACGGCCACGGCTACCTGCTCGGCGCCAGCCTGCCGTCGCTGCCGTCCGACCAGACCTACCAGCTGTGGGGCGTGATCGGCGAGCAGGTGATCTCGCTCGGCGTGCTCGGCACCAACCCGGAGATCGAGCTGTTCAGCTCGGGTGGTGAGGCGGTGTCGACCCTGGTCGTCACCATCGAGCCGGCCGGCGGCGTGGTCTCGAACGGCAACCCTGACGGGGCGTTCGCCGGTGACGTCGGGATGATCGGCTCGGTCTGACTGAGCCGGTCCCACCCGTTCCGAGCCGTGGGTCGGGTCAGAGCTTCGCCATGCGCGCCTCGACCCGGTCGAGGAAGCGGGTGCGAGCATCGGGCGTGGCCCGGTCGATGCCGTAGAAGGCGATCCAGCACGTGCGGCAGCGCACGTTGCACGCGACACGCAGCGCTCGCGTCATCGTCCGCTTGCCGGTCTCGCCCTCCATCGCGTTCACGAGCTTCGACGAACCGTGGCTCGTGACCGCGACCATCGTGTGGATGTTGCGGAGCAGCGGCCGGATCCGGTTGTGGCCCTCGGGGAGCTCCCAGGCGACCCCGGCGGCCCACACCCGGTCGAACCAGCCCTTCAGCATCGCGGGCTGCCCCGACCACCACGTGGGGTAGACCAGGATCAGCGTGTCGCACCAGCGGAGGTGCTCGATGTAGCCCTGCAGCTCGTGGCGCAGCTCGGGTTCGCTGCGGTGGTCGACGAGGTGGATGCGGCGGTCGTGCAGGTCGAGCTCCGGTCGGAACCCCTCCGCGTAGAGGTCGCTCACACGGACCTCGTAGCCGTGGCGTTCGAGACCGGCGAGCGTGCGCTGGAGCGCGGCGCCGATGAACGAGTCGTGCGTGGGGTGGCAGAACACCACGTACGCCCGGCCGCCCCGGCCGGCCCGGCCGCCGCTCACAGCGACCTCATCTTCCGCTCGACCCGATCGAGGAAGGCGCTGCGCTCGGAGCCGCCGAGGGTGTCCATCCGGTAGAGCGGCAGCCAGATCGACCGCGTACCCCAGCCGGTGCTGAGCCGCAGCGCTCGCTTGATCGTGCGGCGCCCGTTGTCGTTGATCGCCTTCACGTACCGCCACGACGAGCCGTAGGTGGTGATGCCGACGAGCCGTCGCACGTGGGTGAGGCCCGGGCGGACCTTGTGCTGCTCGTTGAACACGAACCCGACGCCCGGCACCATCACACGCTCGAACCAGCCCTTCAGCACGGCCGGAACCGACCCCCACCAGGTGGGATACACGAACACGAGCGTGTGCGCGTCGCGCAGGTCGGCGATGTGCTCCTCCACCAGCGGGTCGAGGACCGGGAGGTTGCCGTGGTACGCCTCGCGCTCCTCGGCCGACATGGCTGCGCGGAACCCCTCGGCACACAGGTCGTGCACGATCACCGAGTATCCGGCACCCTCGAGCCCGGCGCGCACCCGCGCCGCAATGGCGTGGCTGAAGCTGCCCGGATCGGGGTTCGCGACGATGATGACGGCCCGCATCTGTGCAGGGAACCTAGTGCTCGTCCCGGCGCGGGTCGGTCATGTCGTGGGACCGTCCGGTGAACGTCGCGTCCGGCGAGGGACTCACCGGCCGCCGCCGACGTCGACGAACGCGCCGGTGACGTAGGAGGCGGCGGGGGAGGCGAGCCAGCACACGGCCGCGGCGACCTCCTCGGGCGTACCGGCTCGTCCCATCGGCACCGTCGGAGCGAGACGGTCGACCCGCCCGGGTGGCGCGTGGTCGTGGAAGTCGCTCGTGATCAGGCCGGGCCGGACGGCGTTCACGCGGATGCCGACCTCGGCGAGCTCCTTCGACAGGCCCACGGTCATCGTGTCGATCGCCCCCTTGGACGCCGCGTAGTGCACCCATTCGCCGGGACCGCCGAGCACGGCGGCGCGCGAGGAGATGTTCACGATCGTGCCGCCCCGTCCACCTCGGTCGGTCGCCATGCGCGACACGGCCTCGCGGACGCACACGAACGCGGCCGTCACGTTCACTGCCCAGAGGCGTTCGAGCATCGCCGCCGTGACCGTGTCGATCCGGCCGTACCCGCCCGCGACGCCTGCGTTGTTGACGAGCACGTCGAGCCGTCCGAAGTGGTCGTCGCACGCCCCGAACATCGCGACCACGGCGCTCTCGTCGGCGACGTCGGCCCGGTGCACCAGCACGTTCGCTCCCAGTTCGGTGAGCTCGGCGGCGAGCCGCTCGACGGCGGGGGAGGGCGTGGTGTGGTTGAGCAGCAGGTCGTGGTCGGCGGCCGCCGCCCGCGCCACGGCCGCGCCGATGCCCCGGCTCGCCCCCGTGATCAGCATCACCGGTCGGCCGCTCATGCGGTCACCGCGCGGTCGGCCGGATCGGTGTCCGCGTCGAGCCGTGCCAGCAGCCGGTCTCGGATCGCCGTCCACTCGGCGGGCAGGATCGAGTAGCACGCGGTGTCGCGCGGCGTCCCGGCGTCGGTGGCGTGCCCGGCGGCGAGGCGGTGGTGACGCAACACGCCCTCGAACACGGCCCCGAGCCGTTCGATCGCGGCACGGCTGCGCGTGTTGCGGGCGTCGGTGCAGATCGCCACCCGGTGGACCTCCCACTGCTCGAACGCGTGGGTGAGGAGGAGCAGCTTCGCCTCGGTGTTCACCGCGGTCCGCTGCGCGGCTGCAGCGAGCCAGGTGCCACCGATCTCGCACTCGGCGGGCGTGGCGCGGCCGGCGGTCCACACCAGGCTCATCAGTCGGGTGCACCCCATCGGGGCACCGTCGGCCACCCGTACCTGCACGAACGGCACCGTGAGGGCGCGGCGGGCCTCGTCGAGCAGCGTGTCGACGTAGCGCACCATCGCGTCGGACGTGTCCGGCACCGCCGTGAAGCCGAAGCTCGACCGGTCGGCGTTCGCCGCCGCGACCAACGCTGCGACGTGCTGGTCGCCGAGTGGTTCGAGACGCACGTGGCGACCGGTGAGGACGAGCGGTTCCAGGCGCATCCCGCCCAGCATGTCAGCCGGCCACGACCCGGACCGAGGACATTCCGCCCGTTCGCCCGTTCGCCCGTTCGCCCGTTCGCCCGTTCGCCGGGTCAGACCATCTCGTAGGAGATCGGGAGGCGCTTCAGGCCGCCGACGAACAGTGTCTGCATCTCGGCGGGTTCGCCCGCCAGTTCGATGTGGTGCAACCGCGGCAGGATCTCCGCGAGCAGCGCCTTGATCTCCATGCGGGCGAGCATCGCACCCAGGCAGTAGTGCACGCCGAAGCCGAACGCCAGGTGCTTGTTCGGGCTGCGTCCGACGTCGAACGAGAACGGATCGGTGAAGACCTCCTCGTCACGGTTGGCCGACGGGTACGACAGCAGCACGGCGTCGCCCGGCCGGAACGTGTGTCCGCGCAGGGTGTACTCGGTGGTGGCGTTGCGCATGAAGTGCTTGACCGGCGTGACCCAGCGGATCATCTCGTCCACCGCACTGGGCAGCAGCGAGGGGTCGGCCTGCAGGCGTGCCAGCTGGTCGGGGTGCTCGATCAGCGCCTGCAGGCCACCGGCCATCGCGGAGGCGGTGGTGTCGTGCCCGGCGGTGGCGACGATCACGTAGTACGAGATCTGCTCCATCAGCCCGATCGGTGCACCGTCGACCGTGGCGTTCGCGATCACCGACGCGAGATCGTCGGTCGGCTGGGCCTTGCGGGCCTCCGTGAGCTCGCTGAAGTACGCGAAGAAGTCCTGGATCACAGCGATCAGGTCCTCCATCGACACGCCCCGCGACAGCTCGGGATCGGCCGAGCCGAACAGCTCCTGGGTGAGCTTGAGCATCCGTGGGTAATCGGTCTCGGGGAGTCCGAGGATCGACAGGATCACCTGCAGCGGATACTGCATCGCGATGTCGCGTGCGAAGTCGCAGCGACCGCCGAGCTCGACCATGCGCTGCGCCGAGTGGGTGGCGAGCTCTGCCAGGCGGGCCTCGAGCTTGGCGAGGTTCTTCGGCAGGAACCACTCGGCGGTGAGCCCGCGGTAGGTGCGGTGGTCGGGGTCGTCCATGTGGATGAGCGTGCGCAGGAGGTCGCCCTGCTCCTGGCGCCGCCGGTCGGCCTCGAGGTTGGCGATGACCGGGCGGGGCGCGTTCTCCCACTCCTTGTTGTGGAGCTCGATCTCGAGCACGTCCGCGTGCTTGGTGATGACGTGGAACGGAGCGAAGTCGGGGTGCTCGACGAGATGGATCGGGTCGTCGCGCCGGAGCACAGCGCACGCCCGGTGGAAGAACTCGGGATCGGCGTACGCCGCCGGGTTGACGAAGACCTGACCTGCCTCTGCCGGTGTCACGGACATCCCCCTCGACTCGTGGACCCTGGAGCGAGGCTAGGCGCGCGACCCCCGCCGGTCCGGTGCCGGACTCAGCGGCTGAGGATCGTGTCGATCGGGGTGACCGGCACCGTGTCGGCCGCCCACCCACCCTCGTCGGCGGGCAGGGTGCGGTAGTACTCGAGGCGGGGTCGGTCGTCGGTGAGCACCGGCCCGTCACCGATCGCGGCGCGCAGCGCGGCGTCGTCCGCGGTGAAGAGGCCGGCGAAGGCATTCCAGTCGACGATGCCGACCTCGCCGAGCACGGGCTGCCACGCCGGATCGGCGAGCCGGGCCCGCACCGCGGCGGGGTCGATGGTGATCGGCTCGTTCGAGCCGACGAGCATCGATCCGCCCGCCCATGCGGTGACGTGGGGGAACACCGACAGGAAGCTGCGCACGATCATGCGGTAGTCGCGCGAGTTCGCCTGGGGTGCCCACTGCACCATCACGCCTCCCGGAGCGAGGGCGTCGCGTGTGAGCTCCCAGTACTCGACCGACCAGAGCTTGCCGGCGCCCGCGTGGGTGGGCGGGATCACGTCGGCGGTGATCACGTCGTAGCGCTCGTCGGTGAGCAGCAGGTGGTTGCGGCCGTCGTCGACCCGGATGTCGACGTTGGCACGGTCGACCACGTCGTGGTTCGCGTCGGCCAGGAACCGCGCCCCCTCGACCACCTCGGCCGACAACTCCACGACGGTGACCTCGATGCTGGGGGCCCGGCTCATCGCTCCGGGACTGACCCCACCGCCGAGACCGATCACGAGCGCCGACCTCGGGTCGGGGTGGACGGCGACCGGCAGGGTGCCGAGCAGCCGGTGGTAGGCCACCATCTCGGGCGTCGTGTTCGCCTGGTGCTGGCCGTCGACGTACATCACGAGTGCCTCGCCGGCCCGTTGGATCGACACCGTGGTCTGGGCGTCGTCGGCCATCCACACGAGCTGCTCGCCGGGGAACCGGTGGTACATCACCGACGCGTACGGGTCGGGGACGAGCGCCACGCCGACGAGCCCGGTCACGGCCGCCGTGGCGCCGGTCCAGGCGATCGCGCGTGGCCGGTCGAACGCCACCCATGCGAGCACGACACCTGTGGCGACCACGGCGAGCGCGAGCAGGACGAGGCTGGTGCTCGTGCCGAACACCGGCACGAGCACGAACCCGGCGAGCAGCGAGCCGACGATGCCGGCCGCGACGTTGCACGCGTAGAAGGTGCCGACGCGCTCACCGCTGTGCTCGCGGTCGTCGCCGACCCACAGCTCGACGCCGAGGGGGAACGCCAGCCCCATCAGGAAGGTGGCGGGCAGCATCGCGAGTGCGCTCGCCACGATCACCAGCGTGAGCGACCCCGTGCCGATCACGTCGGCCGCCCGGTTCACCACCCCGTACGACTTCGACAGCAGGAAGAACGAGGCGAGCGCGGCGAGGCCGATCGCGACCTCCACCACGGCGAGCATCCGCAGCCCCGACCATCGCCGAAGGATCGGTGTGGCGACGGCGGAGCCGGCGGTGATGCCGACGAGTACCGTGGCCAGCATCACGGTGAAGGCGTACGTGCTGCTCTCCAGGAACAGCACGAGCTCGCGGAACCACACCACCTCGAGCGCGAGCGTGACGAGTCCGCTCACCACGAACGTGGCGAGCACCAGTCGCTGCACCGCGGGGGTGAGCGGCGTGACGGACCGAACTGGTGCGGGCGGCTCGGTCGCGAGGTCGCGGACCGCTGCGGCATCGACGGATTCGCGGTCCCAGCGTCGTGCGGCCACGACCGCCACCGATCCGGCGGCGATGTTGACGATCGCTGCGACGAGGAAGGTGCGCTCGAGCCCCCACCACCCGATCAGCCAGAACCCCGACACCACGGTGCCCACCACCGCGCCACCGGTGTTCACCGCGTACAGCGCGCTGACCCGACTGCCGAGCGGACCGTCGCGCAACAGCGACGACGACACGATCAGCGGCATGCTCGCGCCCATCAGCGTGGCCGGGACGAGCAGCACCCCGAAGGTGAGTGTGAAGCGAACCACCGTGAGCACGCCGAGGGAGTCGGTGACGGACCCGGCGAACCACACGTACACATGACCGGCGAGCGCGAGCAGCAGCGGGGTGACGATCGCGAGCACGCCCGACGCGACCTCGAACACCCCGTACCAGAGGATCGGTCGCTCGGTACGACGGCTCAGCCGACCCGCCCACCAACCGCCCAGCGCGAGCCCCCCGAAGAACGCGGCGAGCACGGTGGACACGGCCTGCACGGTGACGCCGAACGTGAGCGACAACTCGCGCAACCACAGCTGCTGGTACACGAGTCCGCACGCACCGGTGACGAGGAACAGCACGAGCACGACGGCGAACCGGGTGCGCACGGCCGTGGGGGAGGGCTCACGGTCCACGGGTCGAGGCTACGCGACCGCACCGTTGCAGCGTGTTCAGACGTGTCCGGTGTGTCCGGTGTGTCCGGTGTGTCCGGCGCGGGAGGTATCTCGCTCGAACCCGCTGCGCATGAGTGCGCCGAGAGGGCGTACCCGGCGCCCTCGACACGAAAGGAACCCCACCATGCGTCGCTCCACCTCCTCGTCGGTGTCGCCGTCGCGCTCGGCGCCTCGGTCCTCCCCAACGTCGCGTCGGCGAACGTCCCGGAGAACGTCGTGTGCCGCGGCACCATCGGCGCGATCGCCGTCGACAACGTCGAAGTGCCCGAGTTCGCCCGCTGCGTGCTCTCCGGCACGACCGTCCTCGGCTCCGTCGAGGTGAAGCCCGGTGCTCGTCTGACGGCGTCGTTCGCCACGGTGCGTGGGAGCGTGCAGGCGATCGAGGCCGTCTCGGTCGTGGTGAGCGACTCGAGCATCACCGGCGGCTTCGAGGCCGTGCAGGGCGGTGTCGCCCGGTCCGTCCGCAACGCCATCGGCGGCGGCCTGAAGATCGAGCAGCAGTCCGGTCCGTGGCCGTGGCCGTGGCCGTGACCGGCAAC
>WLDE01000157.1 GCA_009704985.1 Actinomycetota bacterium
ACCGATGGTGTTCGCGTCCGACGAGGTCGTCGTCTACGGCCGTGTCGTCACCGTGATGCGCCGGCTCTGATCCCCCACTGACGCATCGCTGATCCGGCTCCGATCCGGCGGGCCGCGCACCGCGCCGGTCGGTCCGGTCCGCTCACCGGGTCGGCGGAGCCGGCCATCCGCCACCCGACGGAGGCGCGGGCGGCGGCGGGGTGGGCGGCAACGGCATCGTCGGCGGCGGAGCCGGCGGTTGATGGGTCGGCTGCGGTTGGTACGTCGGCTGCTGCGGCGCACCGTAGGGCGCCTGCATCTGCGGCATCTGCGGCATCTGCGGCATCTGCGGCGCCTGCTGCACGGGCAGCGCACCGGTCGGCGTGCCCGGACGACGACGCATGCCGAGCACGATCAGCAGACCGCCGACCACCACGCCGAGCGCGAGCGTCAGCACGCCTGCCATCCGCAGGGTGTCCGAATCGCCCTTCGGGTCGCGACCGACCGCGACGGCGATCTCGTCCTCGTCGGACGTGGCGGTCAGCTCGTAGTCGCCGGCCTCCTCGATCTCCACCGTCGCCACCGCGGTCCCGACGAACCCAGCGGCGTCGTAGTCGGTCGACGAATCCGGTTCGGTGTCCATCTCGTCGCCGTTCTCGTCGACCAGGATGATCTCGACGTCGGGCAGTTCCCCTCCGCCGAGGTCGTAGTCGGTGTCAGCGTTCGGGCAGTCACCGCGGAGGTCGCCGATCGCGCCCGTGGTCTCGACGTAGATCGTGTACGTCCCGGTCTCGTCGAACTCGAGGTTGGTGGTGCAGCCGATCGGCGCACGCGCCAGGTTGCGCACGCCGTCCTCGTAGTTCGAGGTGGCCGCCATGATGATGACCACGCCGCCGATGATGCCGGCGGCGAGGATCACGGCTGCGACGGCGATCAGCCCCGTGCGGCGCCCCGCGGGCGCGGGCGGCATGAACGGTTGACCGGGCTGTGCCATGACGAGCGGCGACGACCCCGAGGGATCCCCAGCCGGCGGGTACTGCTGATACGTCATGCCTGCTCCACCCCCAGTCGCCGCGCGACCTGGTCGATCCGATCGTCAGGTTGTACCACGGCGACGCGCACGTTGTTGGCACCACCCGCGCCGTAGAAGTCGCCGGGGCTCACGAGTGCGCCGCCGGCCGTGGCGAGCCGCTCGGCGAACGCCCAGCCGTCCTCGGCGTCGAACCACAGGTAGAACCCGCCCGCGGGCGGTTCGATCGTGAGGCCCGACCAGCGACCGAGCACGGTCGCCATCCGCTCGAGGCGACGGCGGTAGCGATCGCGCTGCTCGGCCACGTGGGCGTCGTCGTCGAGCGCCACCACACCGGCCGCCTGCGCCGGACCGGGCACGAGCATCCCGACGTGCTTGCGCACCTCCTTGAGGTAGGTGACGAGCTCGGTGTCACCGGCGTAGAACCCGACGCGGAGTCCGGCGAGGTTCGATCGCTTCGAGAGCGAGTGCACCGCGACCACGCCACTCGTCCCCTGCTCGAGCACGGTGCGCGGCCGACCGTCCCAGGTGAACTCGACGTAGCACTCGTCGCTGAACACCGGCACCGCGTGGGCGCGACCCCACGCCGCTGCGGCGTCGAGGTCGCTCAGCGCGCCGGTCGGGTTCGACGGGCTGTTCACCCACAGCAGCACGGCGCGAGCCGCGTCGGCGGGGTCGATCGCGTCGAGGTCGATGCCGCCGTCGGGTCGGGGCGGCACCGGCACCGGCCGGCACCCGGCCAGGATCGCGCCCATCTCGTAGGTGGGGTAGGCGACGGCCGGGTACAGCACGGTGTCGCGTGACGGCGTGCGCAGGCGCAGGTAGTGCGGCGTGGTGGCGACGAACTCCTTCGTGCCCACGCACGCGGCGATCTGGTCGAGCGTGAGCTCCACCCCGAAGCGCCGGTCGACCCACGACCGGATCGCGCCGCGCAGGCCCGGCGTGCCGATGCTCGGCGGGTAGCCGCGCTCGCTGTTGCTCGTGGCCAGTGCGGCGACCACGGCGGCGGGCGGCGGGTCGCACGGCGTGCCGATCGACAGGTCGACCATGCCGCCGTCGTGGCCGGCGCAGATCGCCGCGAGCCGGTCGAGCTTGTCGTAGGGGTACGGCGGGGGAACGAACCCCTCGGCCTGCTGCTCACTCATGGGGCGTCATGGTGGCACCTGCGACGCCGCACCCCCAATGCGAATCGACGCGACACGCGACCGGCACGGTGCGTCCGGCGACGCGCGACGGGCTCAGTCGTCGACGGACGGCTGCGATCGGCCACCGCCGACGACGAACTCGGCGAGCCGCCCGGCGGACGCCTCCGCGAGTCGGGCCCGCACGCGCACTCCACCGTCTTCGTGGCTGCTCGACACGACCTCGCCCTCGCGGTGCACCGCGGCGAGCACGTCGCCGCGCTCGTACGGGATGAGCAGCTCGACGGGAGCGGCGATCGCCCGCAGGCGGTCGGCGAGGGTGGCGAGGAACGCGTCGATCCCCTCCCCCGTCACCGCGCTCACGGCCACCGATCCCTCGTGGTCCGCGACGAGCTCCTTCGCGACGTCCGGGGCCACGTCGGCCTTGTTGAACACGAGGAGCTCCGGCACCTCGTCGGCGTCGATCTCGGCGAGCACCTCGCGCACGGCGCGGATCTGGCCCTCCGGGTCGGGAGCGCCGGCGTCGACCACGTGGATCAGGAAGTCGGCCTCGCTGGCGACCTCGAGGGTGCTCTTGAACGACTCGATGAGACCGTGCGGCAGGCGCCGCACGAAGCCCACCGTGTCGGTGAGCAGCACCGGCTCACCACCGGGCAGCGAGAGCCGGCGGGTGGTGGGGTCGAGCGTGGCGAACAGCCGGTCCTCCACCAGCACCCCTGCCTGGGTGAGTCGGTTGAGCAGGGTGCTCTTGCCGGCGTTGGTGTAGCCGACGATCGTGACGGCGGCGAGTCCGCTGCGGCCACGGCTCTTGCGCTGCAGATGACGCGTCTCGCGCAGCTCCTTCAGCTCGTGCTCGAGCCGGCTGATGCGCTTGGTGAGGATGCGCCGGTCGACCTCGAGCTTGGTCTCGCCGGTGCCTCGCGTGCGGGTGCCCACGCCACCGCTCTGCTGCGAGAGGTTGGCCTTGTTGCCGCGGCGCAGTCGCGGCAGGCGGTAGCGCAGCAGGGCGAGCTCCACCTGTGCCTTGCCCTCGAGCGTGTGCGCGTTCTGGGCGAAGATGTCGAGGATCACGGCCGTGCGGTCGAGCGCGGTGCGGCCGAGCAGCTTCTCGAGGTTGTACTGCTGCGCCGGGGACAGCTCGTTGTCGAACACCACGGTGTCGGCATCGACGGCGAGGCACAGCTGGCGCAGCTCCTCCACCTTGCCCTTGCCGATGTACCACGTGTGGTCCGGGGCGTCGCGGCGCTGCACGATGCGTCCGGCCTCGTCGGCACCGGCCGTGTCGATGAGCAGCGAGAGCTCGTCGAGACCGGCCTCGGTGTCGTCGTCGGTGTGCCCCGGCAGCGTGACGCCGACCAGGACGATGCGCTCGCGCTTGGTGCGCTCGATGAGCGTTGCGCCGAGTGCTTCCTGGTACGGGTTCGTCATGCGGAGGTCGGGTTCCCTTCGTGTGCGTCGCCGACACCGGTGACCGGGGTGAACTCCCGCAGGTGGTGTTCGACCTCGACCGTGATCCGGCCGATCAGGACCGACGGCCCCACCAGCGTCGCCCGGCCCGGTGCCGGTTCGTCGAGACGCACCTTCGCACGTCCGCCGTCCATCTGCACGACGATTTCGGTCACGCTCGACGGGACGAGTCCCCAGGCTCGAGCTGCGAAGGCGCTGGCGCACGCCCCGGTGCCACACGCCCGGGTGATGCCGGCACCGCGCTCGTGCACCCGCATGCGGATCACGTCGCGCTCGGTGCCGGGCTCGACGATCTCGAGGTTGGTGCCGGGCACCTGCTCGCCGAGCCGCTGCAGGTCGACGACGTCGACCTCGTCGACACCCACCACGGTGTGCGGGTTGCCGGTGTTGAGGTGCAGCACCGGTCGGTCGGGGTGGCACCCGATCGCGGCCCATCCCTCGGGTTCGCTGCCGGGCCGGATCTCGCCCATGTCGACGCTCGCGTCGATCGTGTCGTCGCGGTCGGTGGCGGCGAGCCGCACCAGTCGGTCGCCGGCATCGGTGAGGATGCGTTGCGCGTCGAGGTCACCGCGACGCATCGCGACCGCCTGCGCGAAGCAGCGGATGCCGTTGCCGCTCATCTCCGCGCGACTGCCGTCGGCGTTGTACAGCACCATTCGCGCCGAGTGGCCGGGCGCGTCGGTGGCCACGAGCAACCCGTCGGCGCCGATGCCGGTGCGGCGGTCGCACAGTGCCACGGCGAGCTCGGCGAGACGATCGGTCTCGACCGGCGGGTCGAACACCACGAGGAAGTCGTTGCCGAGTCCGTGGTGCTTGGTGAGCTGCAGCGTGGTCACGTGGGTCCTGCGTGGTCGGCGGCGAGCGCCTCGGCGATCACCGGCACCGCTTCGGCGACAGGATCGTCGCCGATGTCGAGCCAGCGTACGCGTGGGTCGCGCCGGAACCACCGCTCCTGACGCACCGCGAACTGGCGGGTGCGCAGCACCACCTGAGCGATCGCCTCGTCGAGCGACAGCCGCCCCTCGAGGTGGTCGATGACCTCCTTGTAGCCGAGCGCCTGCCGGGCCGTTCGCGACGGGCCGGGCCCGGTGTCGAGCAGGGCGCGCACCTCCGCGACGAGGCCGGCGTCGACCATGCGGTGCACCCGGGCCTCGATGCGGGCGGCCAGCACCGGGCGGGGCCAGCGGAGCCCGAACTGGACGAACGGCACCTCGGGGTATGTGTCGAGACCGGGCCCGAACGAGCTGAAGCGCCGACCCGAGCCGAGGCACACCTCCAGCGCGCGAACCACTCGCCGAGCGTTGGTGGGTTCCATCTTCGCGGCGGCGTCCGGGTCGAGGGCGACCAGCTCGGCGTGGAGCGCTGCGACGGGCTCGACGTCGAGGCGCGCCTCCAGCGCAGCACGCACCTCCGGCCAGGTGCCAGGGATCTCCATCGGGTCGGTGATCGCGCGCAGGTAGAGCCCCGTGCCACCGACGAGCATCGGCCGTGCGTCGCGGGCCTCGATGTCGTCGATCGCGGCGTGAGCCGCGGCGGCGAACTCGGCGACGGCGAAGTCGTGATCGGGTTCGACGAGGTCGAGCAGGTGGTGCGGCACGCGGGCGCGGTCGTCGGCGGTGGGCTTCGCGGTGCCGATGTCCATCCGTCGGTACACCTGCATCGCGTCGACGGCGACGATCTCGAACGGCCCGGCCGCGGCGAGCGCCGAATCGGTGGCGATCGCCATCGCGACGTCGCTCTTGCCGCTCGCGGTGGGGCCGAGCACCACCGGTCGGGGACGCGTCACCGGTGCGTGCACGACGGGTCCGACGTTCAGCCGGCTGCCACCGCGATGCGCCGCTTGTGCGACGGCTCGGCGAGCAACTCGCGGAACTCGCCGGTGAGGTGGTGCGGCGCGGCACCCGTGACCTCGACGGTCGCGTAGGCACCGATGCGCACGGGCTGCGCCGGGCGGAAGTGGACGAGCTTGTTCTGGCGGGTGCGGCCGGTGATCACCTCGGGATCGCGCTTGGACGGCCCCTCGACCAGCACCTCCTCGACCCGTCCGATGCGGGCGCGGTGCTTCGCGATCGCGCTGCGCTCCACCACGATGCGGAGACGCTCGAACCGCTCGGCCACGACCGACGGATCGACGAAGTGCTCGGTCATCGTGGCGGCCTCGGTGCCCTCACGCGGCGAGAAGATGAACGTGAACGCGTAGTCGTACTCGGCCGCTGCGGCGACCTCGAGCGTGCGCTCGAAGTCGGCGTCGGTCTCGCCGGGAAAGCCGACGATGATGTCGGTGCTGACCGCGAGGTCGGCGATCGTGGCCCGGGCGAGGGTGAGCCGCTCGAGGTAGCGCTCGGCGGTGTAGCCGCGGTGCATGAGCGACAGCACGCGATCGGAGCCGCTCTGCAGCGGGTAGTGCAGGTGCTCGCACACCTGCGGTGCCGCGGCCATCGCAGCGAACGTCTCGGGCCGCATGTCCTTCGGGTGCGGGCTGGTGAAGCGGACCCGGCGGATGCCCGGGACGGCGGCGACCGCGGTGACCAGGTCGGCGAACAGCGGGCGCAGCTTGGCCCCGGTGTCGCCGTCACGGCGCTGGGCGAGCTGCAGGTCGCGGCCGTAGCTGTTCACGTTCTGGCCGAGCAGGGTGACCTCGGTGACGCCCTGGGACGCGAGGTCGTGCACCTCGGCCACCACGTCGTCGAAGGGTCGGCTGATCTCGGCGCCGCGCACGGCCGGAACGATGCAGAACGCGCACGAGTTGTCGCAGCCGATCTGGATGGTGACCCACGCGTTGTACGACGTCTCGCGGCGCGCGGGCAGCGCGGACGGGAACAGGGCATGGTCGTCGATGACGGCCTCGTCGAGGATCTCCGTGATCGGGCCGTGCTCGCTCGCGTGGTGGAGCAGATCCGTGGCCCGATGGACGTTGTGGGTGCCGAGGACCACGTCGGTCCACGGCGCCTTCTGACGCACGAGGTCGCGGTCCTTCTGCGCGAGGCACCCGGACACCACGATCTGGCGGCCCTCCTTGGCCTCCTTCCACCGCTTCAGGTGGCCGAGGTTGCCGTAGAGCTTGTTGTCGGCGTTCTCGCGGATGCAGCAGGTGTTGAGCACGACCACGTCGGCGTCGGCCTCGTCGTCGACCGCGACCAGACCGTCGGCGTCGAGCAATCCGGCGATGCGCTCGGAGTCGTGTTCGTTCATCTGGCACCCGTAGGTGCGCACGACGTAACTGCGCGGGCTGCTGGTCACGTCGGTCAAGGCTATCGACGTGACCAGCCGTCGCTCAGGAGCCCGGGGCGGCCCAGTCGGGCGAGAACGGGTTGTGTGCGATCTCCCAGAGATGGCCGTCGGGATCGGCGACGTAGCCGGAGTAACCGCCCCACACCACCGCCTCGGGCACCTTCACGATCGTGGCGCCGGCCGCGACGAACGCGGCGACGACCCGGTCGACCTCGTCACGCGACGGCTGGTTGCTGGCCAGCGTGACGCCACGGAACGAGGCCGGCAGGGCCGGTGATGCAGCCGGCGGCGCCTGGTGCGCGTCGGCGGCGAGGTCGTCGGCACCGAAGAGGCCGAGGACCACCCACCCTCCGCCCGGGGTGCCCAGGCGGAGGAAGGTGATCGTCGGCTCGCTCGGCTCGGCGCGCTGCCAGCCGAGCGACTCGTAGAACGCGGTGGCACGTGCGACGTCGGCGACGCCCAGCGTGATCAGGCTGAGGTGCGCCGGCGCCGACACGTGATCCGTCACTCGGGGTCAGTGACTCGGGGTCAGCGGTCGAGTTCGACGCTGATCGGCTGGTCGTCGGCGTCGGTGAACTCGTCGCCGATGCCGGCCTGTCGGCGCACCTTGTCGGAGATCTCCATCATCACCTCGGGGTTCTCGGACAGGTAGTTCTTCGCGTTCTCGCGACCCTGGCCGAGCTGTTCGCCGTCGTAGGTGAACCAGGCGCCGGACTTCTTGACGATGCCCATGTCGACCGCCATGTCGAGCAGCGAGCCCTCACGGCTGATGCCCTTGCCGTACATGATGTCGAACTCGGCCTGCTTGAACGGCGGGGCGACCTTGTTCTTCACGACCTTCACACGAGTGCGCGAACCGGTGACCTCGGTGCCGTCCTTGATCGACTCGATGCGGCGGATGTCGAGACGCACCGACGAGTAGAACTTGAGCGCACGACCGCCCGGGGTGGTCTCGGGCGAGCCGAACATGACGCCGATCTTCTCGCGGAGCTGGTTGATGAAGATCGCGATGGTGTTGGTCTTGTTGAGGTTGGCGGTGAGCTTGCGCAGCGCCTGGCTCATGAGGCGGGCCTGGAGGCCGACGTGGCTGTCGCCCATCTCGCCCTCGATCTCGGCGCGAGGCGTGAGGGCGGCCACCGAGTCGACCACGAGCACGTCGATGGCGCCCGAGCGCACGAGCATGTCGGCGATCTCGAGCGCCTGCTCACCCGTGTCGGGCTGGGAGATGAGGAGCTGGTCGATGTCGACACCGATCGACTTGGCGTAGATCGGGTCCATCGCGTGCTCGGCGTCGATGTAGGCGCAGATGCCACCGTTGCGCTGGGCCTCGGCCACGACGTGCATGGCGAGGGTCGACTTACCGGAGGACTCCGGGCCGTAGATCTCGACCACGCGGCCGCGGGGCAGGCCGCCCACGCCGAGCGCCAGGTCGAGCGACAGGGCGCCGGTGGAGACGACGTCGATGCCCATGGACGTCTTCTCGCCCATGCGCATGATCGAGCCCTTGCCGAACTGCTTGTCGATCTGGGCCAGCGCCATGTCGAGGGCGCGCTCGCGGTCGGGGGTGTTGCTCATCGTGTGCTCCGTTTCCTGCCTCTGTGACGTACCCGGTCGCCCGGGGGTGGAGCCGGCTGCCGCCGGGGCGCCGCTCGATCGTCTCGATCGCTCGACACCGGTGGCGTCCGGCCCGATGGGTGATGCGGGGCACCGTACGGACGGGGTGTGACACCGACCGGCCGACGGACCCGACACCCGTGGTGTGGCCCTCCGTGTCCGGCAGGGGCATCGCTCCCGACGAACGACATCACTGTAGTTGCGAACGAGTGTTCGATCAAGCATCGAACACGATCGAACAGCCCGAACAGCCCGAACAGCCCGAACAGCCCGAGCAGTCCGGAGCAGCACCGCGGCAGCAGCTGATCGGCATCGGAGACCCGCCGATCGTCCTCGTCGACGGCGA
Source organism: Actinomycetota bacterium (assembly GCA_009704985.1). Classification (GTDB taxonomy): domain Bacteria; phylum Actinomycetota; class Acidimicrobiia; order Acidimicrobiales; family Ilumatobacteraceae; genus VFMC01. The sequence goes on from WLDE01000157.1 coordinate 8,810, forward strand.
GCACTAGCGTCCGCGCCATGACCACGCCCGAGCACCTCGCGACCTCCGCCGACCCGCCGCGCCCCGACACCGCGACGTCCGCCACGTCCGCGACATCCGCCACGTTCGACACCCTCGTCGCGACGGTCGAGGGTGCTCGCGGCAGCCTGGTGCTGAACCGCCCCGACAAGCTCAACCCGCTCAGCACCCACACGCTGCGCGAGATCGAGCAGGCGGCCCGCTGGTTCGACGACCATCACGACCTCAAGGTCGTCGTCGTCAGCGGCGCGGGCCGGGCCTTCAGCGCCGGCGCCGACCTGTCGGCGTTCACGTCGTCCGCGTCGGCCGAGGACCGCCAGCAGGGTTGGCGCATGGGGCGGGCGCTCGACGAGATGCGCGCCGTCACCGTGGCCCGGCTGCACGGCTGGTGCGTCGGCGGCGGCCTCATCGTCGCCGCCGGGTGCGATCTGCGCGTGGCCGCCCGCTCGGCTCGGTTCTCGATCCCCGAGGTCGACCTCGGCATCCCGCTCGCCTGGGGTGGCATCCCGCGCCTCGTGCGCGAGATCGGCCCGGCGCTCACCAAGGAGTTGGTGATGACGTGCCGGCCGTTCGACGCCGAGGAGGCCTTCCGGAGCGGGTTCCTGAACCGCGTGGTGGACGACGATCGGCTCGACGAGGAGGTGGAGGTGCTCGTGCAGACGCTGCTCGACAAGCCGAAGCTCGCCCTGCTCGAGACCAAGGCCCACGTGAACGCGGTGACCGAGTCGATGGTCGGTACCGGGCGCAGCTGGGCCGACGCCGACGGGCTGTTCGCCGGCCTGCGCGACCCGGAGGGCCGTGCGGCGGCGCAGCGCTACGTGGAGCGCGTGCGCCGCTGAGGGGGCCGGATCGGCGTGCCGGCCGCCGCGTCACCCGACGCGACGGCTGCCATCGCGTCGTCGAGCTCGGCGCGCTCGGGTGGGTGGACCGCGAGGTCGAACGCGAGCCAGATCGTGTAGGTGAACGGGTAGATCGCGACCGGCATCACCAGCGCGACCACGAACAGCGAGGCGACGAAGGGCAGCACCGGGATGTCCGGGGCGGTGAGCACGAACCCGACCCCCATCGCCACGGCCAGCGACCCGAAGGTCACGATCGTGTTCACCGTGACCGTGCCGAGCTCGAAGCCCTCCTCGCGGTGCCAGCGGATCCCGCACGTGCGGCAGCGGTCCACGCGCCGGAACCAGCCGCGCAGGAAGGTGGGCCGACCGCCGCACCACGGGCAGCGCAGCAGCAGTGCCCGGCCGAGCATGCGGGGGAACGACTGGCGGGTGCTGGCCACGACCTCACCCTACGACCGCACCTCGCGGCGTCGCACGGTGACCGACGCCCGCCCGGCGGGCGCGTGAGCGGAGCGCCGGTGTCGGCGGCGCGTGCGCGACGTGGCGACGCCATCGGTCACAATGGGCGCCGTGCGTCGATCACTGGCCGGTCTGCTGTTCGGCATCGCGTTCGCGTTCGCGTGCCTCACCGTGAGCGGGTACCTGCTGCAGCGATCCGCGTTCACCCCCGACCGGGCCGCGGATGCCGCGGCGACGGTGCTCCAGGACGAGGAGGTCCAGCGCCTCGCCATCAGCGTCGTGGCCGACGCCACCGCCGACCAGATGTACCCGGGCGACCCGACGGGTTCGGCGATCATCCGCCAGAACATCACCCTGGTCGCGTCGCTGCCGCTCGGTGCCGAGGTGTACGCGCCGGTCCTCGCCGACGTGCACTCGGTCCTGATCGGCGAACGCGACGGCCCCGTCGTCGTCGAGCCGGAGCAACTGGTGCTCATCACACGTGACGAGCGGGCCGCCACCCTGCCGCCGCTCTCCATCGAGGTGCCCCGCCTCGGCGTGCTCGCCGCGGTCGATGGTGTGCTCGGCTGGCTCGTGCCGATCAGTGCGATCGTTGCGCTGGTGTTCGTCGTGCTGACGTTCCTGGCGCGGCCCGAGCGGGCGCCGCTGCTGCGCACCCTCGGCATCGGCCTCGTCGCCCTCGCCGCGCTGGCGATCGTGTTCAGCTACGTGATCCCGAAGTTCCTGCCGCCCGTGCTCGACGAGAGCCCGTGGGCGAGAGTGCCGGCGCGCATGGCCGACGACTCGCTGGGCCTCACGCTGTTCGCCTCGTTCGTGCTGGCGGCCGCCGGGCTCGTGCTGTTCCTCGCCTCCACTCGCATGGGCCGGACGAAGCGCTGGAGCACGCCGGTGAGCACCTACCGGTACCGCGAGGAGCGGAGCTGGAGCTGAGCTCGTCACCAACCGGTTCTCGCCGGTTCTCGCCGGTTCTCGCCGGTTCTCGCCGGTTCTCGCCGGTTCTCGCCGGTTCTCGCCGG
>WLDE01000158.1 GCA_009704985.1 Actinomycetota bacterium
GCGCTGAGGCGGGCACAGTCGGTCGCGGTCGCGAGGTCGAGGCCGGTGCTCGCCGGCCACTCCACCACCACGGGTGCCGGGTCCATGCCGGCCGCCGTGCTCTCGTCCACGGCGATGGCGCGGAGCCGGTACTCGTCGGGCGAGTGGATCGACTCGGTGCCGAGCTCGGCCGAGCCGGCGGTGGCCGGCAGGTCGGTGGCGGCGAGCACGAAGTCGAGCAGCGCCTGACGGGCCGGCGTGGTCTCGGAGGGTAGGCCGCTCGAGTCGGTCTCCATGCCGAGCGCGTAGGCGCGGTGTTCCCACGTGCCGTCGGTGGTGGTGATCCGCACCACCGTGTCCGGCGCGTCGGCGATGTTCATGTCCACCTCGTACGACGGCGCCGGTGCGAGCAGACCCAACTCCTGCGCGCGTGCGAGGAGGCGCTCGATGCCCACCGGGGTGATGGTGCGCACCCCCATCGGCTGCAGCAGCGGCCCGGGGAAGATGGCGGTCACGGCGCCCGGCACGAAGGCACGGCCGTCGCCGGACACCACCAGCGTCGGGGTGTTCACGAAGGCGTACTCGACGGGGGCGAAGCCGCCCTCGTACGTGATCCGCACCACCGCGGTCGTCGGGTCGGTCGGGTAGCCGATCGCGCCGGCGTCGGCGGGCACGGTCGTCGGCGTCGACGAGCCGTCGGTGGTGTCGCTGCCCGCGGGTTCGACGGTGTCGTCGCCGCACGCGGCGAGCAGCGCGGGGAGGGCGACGACGACCGGGGCGCCGAGCAGGCCGGCGAGGAGGCGACGCCGGCTGAACGACGTCGGGCTGGTCACCGCGTGGGTGAGGTCGGGGAGGTGGGACGTGTTCACGGTCATGTTCGTTCGACGTCGCGACGACCGCGCTCGGTTCCCGGGTCAGCGACGTGCGTCGGACTCGTGCGGGAACACCTGCCGGGCGAGCATCCGGGCGAACTCGGCGAACATCGCGTCGACGTCGCCGATCACGTTGCGGAACTGACCGTTGAGGATGAACGAGATCGCGCCGAACAGCGCGGTCCACACCTGCATCCCGGCGAGCATCAACTCGTCGGAGGCCGCCGTGGCGGTGAGGTCGCGGACGCGCTGCAGGTCGTCGGGAACCCCCGGTGGCACGGCGGGCACGACCACCGGACGGGCGCCGAGCCGACCGGCCTCGTCGAGGATCCGCAGCAGCACCGAGGTGAACCGCGTGGCGGGCGCGACGGTGTCCGTCGGGGCCGAGTACCCCGGCACCGGCGTGCCGAAGAGCAGCAGGTACTGGTTGGGCTCGGCCCGTGCCCACGCGTACGCAGCGGTGGCGACCGCGACGAAGCGACCCTCGACGTCGGTGGGGTCGACCTCGGCGACCGCGGCGTCGGCCCGCTCGGTGATCTCGCCGAGGTCGTTGTAGGCATCGACCAGCAGGGCGGTGAGCAGCTCGTCGCGGCTCGCGAAGTACCGGTAGATCGCGGAGCTCACCATGCCGAGTTCGCGGGCGATGGCCCGGAGGTTGATGTTGGCCGGGCCGTCCTCGGCGATCTGGCGGCGCGCGATCGCCTTGATCTCGGCCGTCAGCTCGGCCCGCACACGTGCTCGCACCCCGGTCACGAGGGCAGCGTAGCGGGCGTCACACCGAAACGAGAGCACTGCTCTTGCTTTCTTCGATCGGCCGATTAGTGTGAGCAGTGCTCTCGGACGAGAACGTCGATCACCGTGGTCGGCGGGAAAGGACTTCATGTCGCAGCAGTCGCAGCACCACGTCGTCGTCGGCGCCGGCCCGGTCGGATCGGCCGTCACCCTCCTGCTCGCCGAGCAGGGCCACCGGGTCACGGTCGTCACCCGGAGCGGCACGGGACCCGACCATCCCTCGGTCACCCTCGAGCGCGCGGACGCCGCCGACGCAGCGGCGCTCACTCGCATCGCGTCCCGCGACGGCGGCGCAGCGGCGATCTTCAACTGCGTCAACCCGCCCTACCACCAGTGGGCCACCGCCTGGCCGCCGCTCCACCGATCGTTCATGGACACCGCCGCCCGCACCGGCGCGGTGCTCGTGATGATGGACAACCTGTACTCGTTCGGCCCCGGGTCGCCGATGCCGATGCACGAGCTCGACCCGATGACGGCGACCGGCAAGAAGGGTGCCACCCGCCGTGCCATGGCCGCCGACCTCCTCGAGGGCCACGCCGCGGGACGGTTCCGGGCGACCTTCGCCCGGGCCTCGGACTTCATCGGTCCGGAGGTCACGGGCTCGGCGATGGGCGACCGCGTGGTGCCCCGCGTGCTCGCCGGCAAGAAGGTGTCGCTGCTCGGCGACGTCGACGCGCCGCACCACCTCGCGTACATGCCCGACGTGGCGCGCACGCTCGTCACGATCGCGACGGACGAGCGGGCGTGGGGCCGGCCCTGGCACGTCCCGCACGCTCCCGCCGTGTCGCAACGGGCGATGGTGCAGGCGCTCGCCGCCGCCGCCGGCACGACGGTGGAGGTGGCCTCGGTGCCCCGCGTCGCGCTGCGCGTGCTCGGTGTGTTCTCGCCGATGATGCGCGAGCTGCAGGAGACGCTCTACCAGTTCGAGCGCCCATGGGTCGCCGACTCGACGCTCACCGAGCAGACCTTCGGCCTGCGCGCCACGCCGATCGCCGAGCAGGCCGAGGCCACCGTGGCGTGGTTCCGCGACCGGGCGTCGGTGCCGGCCGGTCGCTGACCACCGCGGGCGTCCCCCGCCCGCCGAACTCGACCGGTTCAGTCCGGTACGCCGGCACGCAGGAACAGCAGGACGGCACGGACCCGCCGGTTCGCGTCGGGATCCTCGTGCAGGTCGAGCTTGGCGAAGATCGCGTTGATGTGCTTCTCCACTGCCCGCTGGCCGATGAAGAGCTGCTCGCCGATCGCGGCGTTCGACTTGCCGGTCGCGATCGCGGCGAGGATCTCGGTCTCGCGAGCGGTGAGCCGGGTGAGCGGCGAGGACGCCTCCACGCGCTGGCGCGCCACCAACTGCTCGACCACCGTCGGGTCGACGAACGATCCACCGCGCCGCACCAGTTCGATCGCGGTGACCAGCTCGCCGGGGGTGGCGAGGCGATCCTTCAGCAGGTACCCGCGGCCGCTGCTCCCGCCCGCCAGCAGGCGCTGCAGGTACGCGGGATCCGCGTACTGCGACAGCACGACCACACCGAGGTCGGGGTGCGACTGGCGCAGGCGGATCGCGGCGGCGATCCCCTCGTCGTCGTGGCGCGGTGGCATCCGGATGTCGGTCACGACGACGTCGGGTCCCACGCGCTCGACGACGTCGTAGAGTTCGTCGAGCGACGACGCCCGCCCGCACACCTCGACCGGCGGTGGCCCACCGTCCGCCGCCGCGTCGCGCTCGCACGATCCGGCGGAGGCGAGCATCGCCTCCACGCCGGCCCGCACCAGGGCACTGTCGTCGGCGATCACGATCCGGGTGGACTGCACGCGCCACACGTTACGAGGCCACCCGCAGGGGCGCTCGCCGGACGACACGGCCGGGCACGCGGATCGGGCACGCGGATCGGGCACGCGGATCGACGGCTCGGGCAGGCGGTGCCGCTGTGGTGCCAGCACGACTGCGACACCACCTCCGATGGGCGATGATGAGGGGGTGCACGAGGTCACGGACGCGCCCCTCGAGACGATCGTGGAGGTCATGGTGGTGGATGACCACCCCGGCTTTCGCGCCGCGGTGCGTGCCTCGCTCGCGCTCGACGGACGGTGCCGCGCCTCGCTCGAGGCGTCCTCGGTGGCCGAAGCGCTGTCGCTGCTCGACCAGGCAGCTCACCTTCCCGACCTCGTGCTGCTCGACGTCAACCTCGGCGACGCGCACCTCGGCGCCGTCGACGGCATGCGCGGTGCCGCGATGATCGTCGAACGCCACCCGGCACTCCCGGTGCTGGTGTGCTCGACCGCGCCGCTCCACGAGCTCCCCCCGATGCCGCAGCACGCCCACGTGACGTTCAGCCCGAAGGAGCTGCTCGACGGTGACGTCCTCGTCGACGCCGTCCGGCGTGCCCGCGCCGACTGACACGGTCACGCTCGCAGCGTCGGTCGCGCACCAGGAGCCGACGGACCCTGTCGAACGCGCTCGGGCGATGATCCGCGCCGCCGTGATCGGTGACGCCGCAGCCCAGGTGATGGTGGTCGTGCTCGCGTTCACCCTGGTCGACGATCCACTCATCTGGGTCCTCTGGGGCGCTCGCTGGGTCGTGCTGCTGGGCGGACTGCTGGCGCTGCGCACGCTCGACCGGCCGACGGGCGCACCCCGCGGCCCCGACCAGGCGTTGCAGGTGCTCAGCATCGGACACGTCGTCGGCGGCATCGCCTCGGCGATCGTGCTGCCGGAGTACGCGCCGCTCGTGACGCTCGTGATGTTCGGCGACCTGGAGATGATCGTCCTGCTGCCGCGGCACGCACGACGACCCCAGATCGCGATCGCGCTGTTCGGGTGTGCGTCCACCGCGCTCCTGGGGGCGGTGGTGGAACCGAGCCTCGGCGATTCGGTGCCCGGCTGGCTCCTCGTCTCCGTGTTCCTCTCCCACCTCGTCGCCACCGGCTGGTCGGCCGCTGCCATCGCCCGGGGCACCTACGACGAACTCGTGGCGCAGCGGGCGCACGCCCGCCGCGTGGCGGATCGCCTCGCCGGCGTCACCGCCGACGAGCGGCGCCGGATCGAGGCCGCGCTGAGCGACGGCGTGATGACGGACCTCTCCCGGCTCGACGACCTCCTGGTCGACGTCGGCCGTCACCTCGCCGCCGGGGATGGACACCGTGCGTCGGCCGTCGCCGAGGACGGGGCGGAGCTGGCACAACGTGCGCTCGGCGATCTCCGACGCGTGGCGCACGGCATCTTCCCCGACACCCTCCGCCGCCACGGCCTGGCGCCCGCCGTCTCCGCGCTGGGAGCAGCCGCACCGACCCCGTGGCGGGTGACGTCCTCACTCGCGCCCGATCGGCGGTTCCCGAGCGACGTCGAGGCGGCGACGTACTCCTGGGTGAGCGACCTCATCTCCGGCTCGGTCTCGGATGGCGAGGTCCGCACGATCAGCCTCGACGAGCCGCACGGTTCACTGCACCTCACCGTCGCCGGACCGACCGGTGCCCCCAGCCCGTCGACGCTCGACCGGCTCGATGCCGCCGCCGGCCGGACCCGGTCGGACGGTGGTGCCGCCATCCTCACGTTCGGTCCGGCCGAGCCGAGCGAATCGACCGCCCCACCCGCGACCGTGGATCGCGACGTCCCCGACGACTCGATGTCCGACACCCGGATCGTCGAGCGGTTCCTGTGGTGGGGGCGACGTCTGTGCATCGTCGGTCTCGGAGCCACGTCGGCGCTCGCGTTGGCGACGCGTTCGGTTCCGCTCGCCCTCGTCGCAGCGACGCTCGTCGGCACGCTGCTGTTGGTGTCGGCCGCCCGTCGCGCACTGGTCGCGCGGCGGCTCGACCTGATGCTCGTGTTCGTGTGCGCCGAGACGTGCCTGTCGGCCCTGGTGGTCACCGCGCTCGTGCCACCGATCGCGTCGGTCACCGGCCTGATCACGGCCCTGCCGCTCCTGCTCGCGCTGCCGTTCCTCGATCGGCGTGCGCTCCACGCGGTGACGGTGATGCAGACGGCCGTGCTGGCCGTCGTGTCGCTCATCGGCATGGCCGGCACCGGGCTCCTCGCCGAGGACGTCCCGATCCTCGTGCTCGCGATCGGGACGCCGGCCGCCGCGGTCGGCGTGGCCGCGCTCGTCGCTGCGACGCTCGTGTCCATCACCGACGAGGCGCAGGCACAGGTCGACCGGACCCGGGCCGCGCTGCGCACGCTGGTGCGACGCAGCGACGACGAACGCCGCCGGATCGAGCGAGACCTCCACGACGGTGCCCAGCAACACGTCGTCGCGGCATCGATGCAGTGCCGCGCCCTGGCGCGCTCGGCCACCACCCGACCCGACGACGCGGCCGCCCTCGTCACGCAACTCCGCGGCCAACTGCGCGAGGCGCGAGCCGAGGTGGTCGCACTCGTGGCCGGCGCGTTCCCGGAGGTGTTCGCCGAGGGGCGGCTCACGCTCGCGGTGCGCCGCAGCGCGGCCCTGTGCGGTCTGCCGACCACGGTCGTCGCGCCGATCGACGCCGACGTCCCGGCCGAGATCGCCCTCCCCGTGGCGTACTGCATCCACGAGGGCCTGCAGAACGCCGCCAAGCACGCCGGTCCCGAGGCCACGGTCACGGTGCGCGTGGAGCTGGCCGACGGGGCCGTGCACTTCGAGGTCGCCGACGACGGTCACGGTTTCGATCCCGCCGACGGAGCACCCGCGGGTCATGGATTGCGCTCGCTCAGCGACCGGATGGAGGTGATCGGCGGCGACATCCGACTGCTCTCGGACGGCGTCGGTCGCGGTGCGCGGCTGATCGGTCGGGCGCCGGTGCCGGCACATCGCTGACCGGATCGGGGGGTCCGTCCCTCCTTCGTCTCCGACCCACGGTGCCTGCCATGCGCTCGCCACCGACCTCGGACACTTCACACAGCGTTCACAGAGGGGCAACGGACGAGCAACGGTCCGCTGGAAGAGTGCCGCCGCCCCTGACGCCCCGACGCAAAGGAATCCCCGTGGCCTACCAAGCTGAATACATCTGGATCGACGGCACGTCCCCCACGCCGCTGCTCCGCTCGAAGACCAAGATCCTCGCCGACGGCAAGACGCCGCCGATCTGGGGCTTCGACGGTTCGTCGACCGAGCAGGCCACCGGTGAGTCGAGCGACTGCATGCTGAAGCCCGTCTTCACCTGCCCCGACCCGCTCCGCGGCGGCGACAACGTCCTCGTGCTCTGCGAGGTCTACAACGCCACCGACGGCAAGCCGCACCCGACCAACACCCGTGCCGCCGCCGAGAAGTCGGCGAAGAAGTACGCGAAGCACGAGATGATCTTCGGCATCGAGCAGGAGTACACCTTCCTGAAGCCGGATGGCACCCCGCTCGGCTTCCCCGCCGGTGGCTTCCCCGCCCCGCAGGGCCCGTACTACTGCGGTGTCGGCACCGGCCGCGTGATCGGTCGCGAGATCATCGAGGAGCACACCCAGGCGTGCATCGACGCCGGCCTCATGATCGAGGGCACCAACGCCGAGGTCATGCCCGGCCAGTGGGAGTTCCAGATCGGCGCTGCCGACGCGCTCACGGTGAGCGACCACCTGTACGTCGGCCGCTGGCTGCTCCACCGCATCGCCGAGGACTATGACGTGGTCGTGTCGTTCGCCGCCAAGCCGCAGAAGGGCGACTGGAACGGCGCCGGTGCGCACACCAACTTCTCGACCAAGGCGATGCGCGAGAGCTACGCCGCGATCGAGGCCGCCTGCAAGGCGATCGGCAAGCGCGTCGACCTCCACATCAAGGGCTACGGCCACGACATCGAGAGCCGCCTCACCGGTGCCCACGAGACCGCCCCGTACAACAAGTTCAGCTACGGCGTGTCCAACCGCGGCGCGAGCATCCGCATCCCGTGGCAGGTCGCGAAGGACGGCAAGGGCTACGCCGAGGACCGCCGCCCGAACGCCAACTGCGATCCGTACACCGTGACCCGCCTGCTCCTCGACGCCGTCTGCGGCGCTGCCTGAGCCGCACGGCCACGATCCGCACTCGCGACGAACAGGGGGCCGACGGTGGTCGGCCCCCTGTTCGCTTTTCCACCACCCGACCTGCTGTTGCCCACCGCCCCGGGGTGACGAGAGACTGGAGAGATGGGCATGCTCGACCAGCAACGCGACTACGTGCTGCGCACCGTCGAAGAGCGCGGCGTCCGGTTGATCCGACTGTGGTTCACCGACGTGCTCGGCAACCTGAAGAGCTTCGCGATCAGCCCCGCCGAGCTCGAGAACGCCCTCGAGGACGGGATGACCTTCGACGGCTCCTCGATCGACGGCTTCAGCCGCATCCAGGAGAGCGACGTCCTCGCGATCCCCGACCCGAACACGTTCGAGGTGCTGCCCTGGGGTGATCCCAAGGCCACCGAGGCGCGGGTGTTCTGCGACATCCACCACCTCGACGGCACGCCGTTCCACGGCGACCCGCGCCAGGTGCTGCGCCGCCAGCTCGACGCCGCCCACGCCCTGGGCTTCACGTTCTTCGTGGCACCCGACATCGAGTTCTTCTACTTCGCCACCCCCGAGCGCGGGCAGACCCCGGTGCCGCTCGACGAGGGCGGCTTCTTCGACCTCACCACCACCGACGTCGCCGGCTCGCTGCGCAAGCAGACCATCCGCACGCTCGAGACGATGAGCATCCCCGTGGAGTACAGCTTCCACGAGGACGCCCCGAGTCAGCACGAGATCGATCTGCGCCACACCGACGCGCTCACGATGGCCGACAGCATCATGACGTTCCGGCTGGTCGTGAAGGAGGTCGCCGCATCCCACGGCGTCCATGCGACGTTCATGCCCAAGCCGCTCGAGGGCGTGCAGGGCAGCGGCATGCACGTGCACCTCTCGCTGTTCCAGGGCGACGACAACGCGTTCTACGCCGCCGACGACCCGTACCACCTGTCGCCCGTCGCGAAGTCGTTCATGGCCGGCCTGCTCCGCCACGCAGCGGAGATCACGGCGATCACCAACCAGACGGTCAACAGCTACAAGCGGCTCGTCCCGGGTTTCGAGGCACCCGTCCACGTGAGCTGGGCGCGCAACAACCGCAGCGGCCTCATCCGCGTGCCGATCCCCAAGCGCGGCAACCCGCACGCCACGCGCATCGAGTACCGCTCGCCCGATCCCGCCTGCAACCCGTACCTCGCGTTCGCCGTGCTCCTCGCAGCCGGCATGCAGGGCGTGAAGGAGGGCTACGAGCTGGCGCCCGAGGCCGACGCGAACCTGTTCGAGATGGGCGACGCCGAACTCGCGAAGCTCGGCATCGACCAGCTGCCGCAGTCGCTCAGCGACTCGCTCAAGGTGATGGAGCGCAGCACGCTCGTGCAGGAGGCGCTCGGCGAGCACATCTTCGAGTGGTTCCTGCGCAACAAGCGCAGCGAGTGGCGGGCCTACAAGACGCACGTGAGCGCGTTCGAGATCGAGCGCTACCTGAGGGCGCTCTGACGATGGAGCAGGTGGCCGTCCACCCCGATCCACCGCCGCCCGAGCTGGCCCGCACGCTCGACTTCGCCGGGTACAGGTGGACCGCTGTCGGCTCGGCCGAGGACGCGGCGCGCCAGGAACCCGTCGGCGGCTGGGCGGGTGCGATCGTCGCGGCGGACGTCGACCCCGACGCTGCGTGGGCGCTGTGCCGGGCGCTGCGCAAGCGGGACACGCCGGTGTCGCCGCTGCTCGTGCTGGTGAGCGGCTCGCAGCTCGCCGACCTCGAGCTGCGCAACGAGCTGTTCGACGACTTCTGCCTCACGCCGTTCCACCCCTCCGAGGTGGAGGCCCGACTCAAGCACCTGTTCTGGCGCGGCGGCGACGGCGTCCGACCCGAGCTCGTCGAGTACAGCGGCCTCGTGCTCAACCTCGAGACCTACCAGGCCTCGATCTCCGGTCGTCCGCTCGACCTGACGTACATGGAGTACGAGCTGCTGAAGTTCCTCGCCCAGCACCCCGGCAAGGTGTTCACCCGCGAGATGCTGCTGTCGCGGGTGTGGGGCTACGAGTACTACGGCGGCGCCCGCACGGTCGACGTCCACATCCGGCGTCTGCGCGCCAAGCTCGGCGAGGAGCACGCCAACCTGATCCAGACGGTGCGCTCCGTCGGGTACCGCTTCGGTCAGAGTCGCTGGGGCGCCTGACACACCAGGTCGGTCGCCGCGGCGCCGTGCTCACGTGAGATCGGAGAGCGCCTCGGCGATCAGGATCGCGAACACCGCCTCGCCCTCGTCGCGGGGGTGCACCCCGTCGCGCAGGAGCGACGGATCGTTCGTCACGGCATCCGCCCAGCGCACGAGTGCCGTGCCGTCGCGCTCGGCGAGCTCGCCCTCCAGGACCTCGTTGAAGCGGCGCGAGTCGTCCGGGTAGTCGTCCCGGAACGCGTCGACCCACACGAGCGGACGGCCGTCGGGGACGATGTCGAGCACGAACCTCACGAGCCCCGCGTACTCCTCGTCGGTCGGGTACTTGCCGATGTCGTTCGTGCCGAGTGCGATCACCCACACGTCGGGGTCGGCCCCCTCGGCGAGCATGCGGTAGATCGCCTGGATGCCCGACTCGGGATTGGCACCTCCGCCGGCCTCGATGCGCCGGCTGGGCACGCCGTCGACGGTGACGTCGGTGAACCCGTCGGCGGTGAGCACGTACCGGATCGCGTCGCGGGATCCCTGCGTGATCGAGTCGCCGACGACCACGACGGACGTCAGGTCGCTCGCAGCAGCACGGTCGTCGTCGGTGGCCGCGACCACCTCCGGTGCGGCGCCACCGGCGCCCTCGCTGCTCGCCTGCGGCAGGTCGCCGGCCGCGATCGCCCCGGCCGAGCCGCCGTCGGAGTCGAACCAGTCGGTGGTGGACCGGATCACGACGGCGATCGCCACGAGCGCGAGCGCGGTGAGCGCACCGACGAGGAGCCATCGGTGCGGGCGCGTCGGGCGCGCGTCGAAGTAGCGGACGTTCGGCTCGGGGGCGGCCATGGCCCACCAGTGTGCTCCGGCGACGAGCGGGATCGGCGTCACCGAGACGTGTGACACCCTCGTCGTAGGTTGGTGGTGTCGGTTCCATCGCCTGGCTGGCCTTCGTCGCTGTCTTCGTGGCCAGCATGGTGCGTTCCTTCGGAGCGACCGGATCGGGCCCGTGCGGGTCCCGTGTGCTGGTTCGTGATGCTCGCCTGCGGGGGCGGGGGAAGGGGGTCGGTCGTGCACGCTGGTTCGTCGCCGCCGTCGGGCGGGTCGTTGCGGTTGGAGCCGCCCGGGTTCGCGGACGTGTCGGATGCGGTGTTGCTCGCGGATGCCGGTTCGATCGAACGTGAACGTCGCATCTGCGAGGGGGTGTTGATCGCTCGGTTGGTGGAGATCGAACGTCGCCGCCTGTACACGGCGAACGGGTGGCGGTGTCTGGCCGGGTGGGGGCGTGGGGTGCACCGCTGGTCCGATGTCGAAGCACGCGCCCGCCGCAACCTCACCCACCTCGTGATCGAGTGCCCCCA
>WLDE01000159.1 GCA_009704985.1 Actinomycetota bacterium
AACACGTCGTTGCTCAGCACGCCCGGCCGATCGGTGAACACGCCGTGGCGGACACCGCCGACGTTCGCGTTGATCGCTCGCAGCCCACCGAACAGCACCGTCATCTCGGCGGGGGTGAGCGTGAGGAACTCGGCGCGCTGCAGGAGCAGCTGCTCGGGCGGCAGCTTCTGCCCCTCGGCGAGATGGTTGCGGAAGCCGTCGGAGCGGGGCTCGAGCGCGGCGAACGACTCGACGTCGGTCATCTCCTGCGTGGCGTCGGTGCGGCCGGGCGTGAACGGCACGGTGACCTCGACGCCGCCCGCACGAGCGGCCTGCTCGACGCCGGCGCCGCCGGCGAGCACGATCAGGTCGGCCATCGAGATGCGCTTGCCGCCGGCCGCCGCGTCGAAGTCGCGCTTCACGCCCTCCAGCACCGACAGCACTCGTGCCAGCCGCTCGGGCTCGTTGACCGCCCAGCTCCGCTGGGGCTCGAGCCGGATGCGGGCGCCGTTCGCGCCGCCACGCTTGTCGGTGCCACGGAACGTCGACGCCGACGCCCAGGCGGTGAACACGAGGTCCTGCACCGACAGCCCGGAGGCGAGCACTCGCTGCTTCAGCGTCGCCACGTCGGCCGCGTCGACGAGCTCGTGGTCCACCGGCGGCACGGGGTCCTGCCAGATCAGCACCTCGGACGGCACCTCCGGCCCGACGTAGCGGGACACCGGGCCCATGTCGCGGTGCGTCAGCTTGAACCAGGCGCGGGCGAAGGCGTCGGCGAACTGCTCGGGGTCGCGGTGGAACCGCTCGGAGATCTCGCGGTAGATCGGGTCGAACGCGAGCGCCATGTCCGCGGTCGTCATCATCGGCGGGTTCTTCTTGCCGGGCACGTGCGCATCGGGGACGAGCTCCTGCGCCTCGGGGTTCTTCGGCTTCCACTGCTTCGCGCCGGCGGGGCTCTGGGTGAGCTCCCACTCGAAGCCGAGCAGGTTGTCGAAGTAACCGTTGTCCCACGTGGTGGGGTGGTTGGTCCAGGCACCCTCGATGCCGCTGGTGATCGTGTCGGCGCCCTTGCCGGTGCCGAAGCTGCTGCGCCAGCCGATGCCCATCGAGTGCACCGGGCAGCCCTCGGGCTCGGGGCCCACGAGCGAGGCGTCGCCGGCTCCGTGCGCCTTGCCGAAGGTGTGACCCCCGGCGATCAGCGCCACGGTCTCCTCGTCGTTCATCGCCATCCGGCGGAACGTCTCGCGGATGTCGCGAGCCGACGCCAGCGGGTCGGGCGTGCCGTTCGGGCCCTCGGGGTTCACGTAGATGAGGCCCATCTGCACGGCGCCGAGCGGATCGCTGAGCTCGCGGTCGCCGCTGTAGCGCGCATCGCCGAGCCAGGTGTCCTCAGCCCCCCAGAACACCTCCTCGGGCTCGTACACGTCCTCGCGGCCACCACCGAAGCCGAACGTCGGCAGACCCATGTCCTCGATCGCGACGTTGCCGGCGAGCACCATGAGGTCGGCCCACGAGAGCGTGCGGCCGTACTTCTGCTTCACCGGCCACAGCAGGCGACGGGCCTTGTCGAGGTTGGCGTTGTCGGGCCAGCTGTTGAGCGGCGCGAACCGCAGCTGGCCGCTGCCGGCGCCACCGCGGCCGTCGGAGATGCGGTACGTGCCTGCCGCGTGCCAGGCCATGCGGATGAACAGCCCGCCGTAGTGACCCCAGTCGGCGGGCCACCAGTCCTGCGACGTCGTCATCACCTGGACGATGTCGCGCTTCACGGCGTCGAGGTCGAGCGTCGCGAACGCTGCGGCGTAGTCGAAGTCGGCGCCGTAGGGTCCGGGCTTCGGGGCGTGCTTGTCGAGCACGGAGAGATCGAGCTGGTCGGGCCACCAGTCGGCGTTCGTGCGGGGCCGGTGGGCGGACGGCTCGGGTGGGGTGATGACGGGGTTCTCGCTCTCGGACACGACGGGTTCCTTTCGTGGCGGCGATGTCGCCGGGTGTCGCTGGATGACCTCAGGATGCCGGATGATTCGCCATAAGGAAAGGACCGAGTTCCTCTCGGAGCGATAATCTGAGACTATGAATCAGCCCACGCTGCAGCAGCTCCGCTATGCCGTGGCCGTGGCCGACGAGCGGAACTTCGGTCGTGCCGCGGCGCTGTGCTTCGTCAGCCAACCGGCGCTCAGCTCCCAGATCCGTGAACTGGAGGGCCGGCTCCGGGTGCAGCTGTTCGAGCGCGGCCCCCGCGGGGTGCTCGTCACGCCCGCCGGGGCCGAGGTCGTGAGCAGGGCGCGGCGGATCCTGCACGACGTCGACGCCCTGTGCGAGGCGGCGGTCGGCGCGGGCGACGTCCTGTCCGGCCCGCTCCGACTCGGCGTCATCCCCACCGTCGCCCCCTACGTCCTGCCGGCAGCACTGCACGCGGTGGCCGAGACGTACCCGTCGCTCGAGCTGTACCTGCGCGAGGACCGGACCGACGATCTCGTCGCCCAGCTGCAGTCGGGCGACCTCGACCTGCTGCTGCTCGCCCTGCCACTCGATCGCAGCGGCGTGACCGAGCTCCCGCTGTACGACGAGGCGTTCCGGCTCGCGATGCCGCACGACCACCGTCTCGCCGGGCGGCGACGCTGCAGCACCGCCGACCTGGTGGGCGAGCGGCTCGTCCTCCTCGAGGACGGGCACTGCCTGCGCGACCAGGCGCTCGCCGTGTGCTCGACCGCGGGTGCGGTCGGGGGAGCGGAGGTGCAGGGGACGAGCCTGCCCACCGTGGTGCAGATGGTGGGTGCGGGCCTCGGGGTCACGCTGCTGCCCGAGATGACCGTCGAGCGCGAGGCACGTCCCGTGCGCAACGTCGTGGTGCGCGACCTCCACCCCGCGCCCACGCGGACCATCGGGCTGGCCTGGCGCTCGTCCTCCGCGCGCGGCGACGCCTACCGCCGTCTCGGCGAGCTGATCGCGTCCGCCCGTCGAGGTCGCTGACCTCGGTGCGTCCCCGGCCTCAGCGCGTCGTTGCCGACGTCGCGGTGGCCGGCGTCGGTGCCGGTGCGGCGGGGACCAGGCCGTGGCGGGCGAGGTACCGGCGGCGACCGCGCTCGCCCACCGCCGCGAACCGCGGCTCCACCCTGCGGATGAGCCACGGGAACGCCCCGAGCAGGCGCGTGGTCAGCGAGTCGGTGTACGGCACGTAGGTCTCGAGCTTGCCGGTCTCGAGCGCCGCCATGCCGCCGCCGCCGGTGATGAACGCCGTCCGGCGGGTCACGCCGTCACTGCGACCGGAACCGGCGCTGCGGTGCGCAGCTGATCGAACACGCCGTCGTGCAGGTCGGGCCAACCGAGCTGGGTCCGCACCTTCGCCATGTGCTTGCGATAGGCGCTGATCTCGACGTAGGTGGCGTGCCGGTCGGAGCCGACGAAGTGGATCCCGCCGGTCAGGTCGGGTCGATCGGCGGCGACCAACCGGTCGATGCCCGCCGAGCGGCCGCTCTGGCGAGCGGTGATCGTCCTCGCGATCAGGTCGGCCATCTGGTCGAACAGCTTGTAGGCGCCGCCGTTGGTCTCCATGTAACCCAGTGCGTACAGCGAGGGATCGGTGCG
This sequence comes from Actinomycetota bacterium, assembly GCA_009704985.1. GTDB lineage: Bacteria > Actinomycetota > Acidimicrobiia > Acidimicrobiales > Ilumatobacteraceae > VFMC01. The sequence continues at coordinate 3,562 of WLDE01000159.1, forward strand.
GGAGAACAGGTTCAGGTAGAGATCGGGTCGGCCGCCGCGCCACTGCAGGTGCGACGGGTCGAGGTACGGAATGTTCCAGCGGTATCCCGTCGCGCAGAGCACGAGGTCGAAGTCCTCCGAGGTGCCGTCGGTGAAGTGCACCGTGGTGCCGTCGAACCTCGAGACGTCCGGCTTGGCCACGACGTCGCCGTGCGACAGGTGGTGCAGCAGTTGGGTGTTCATGATCGGGTGCGTCTCGAACAGCCGGTGGTCGGGCTTCGGTAGGCCGTAGCGGGACAGGCGTCCGTTGAGGACTCGGAGCATCACGCCGAACATGCGCTGCTCGAGCCACATCGGCAGGTGCGGACCCGACGCGGCGAACTCGTCGCTCGGGATGCCGAAGAGGTGCTTGGGGATGAAGTGGTAGCCCCGGCGCAGGCTGATCGCCGCCCGGTCGGCCGCCTGGGCGGCGTCGCACGCGATGTCGACACCGGAGTTGCCCGCCCCGATCACCAGCACTCGCTTGCCGCTGAACTCCGACATCGAGCGATAGGTGTTCGAGTGCCGGATCTCGCCGGTGAAGGTGCCCGGGTAGTCGGGCATCGAGGCGTGCCAGTTCGTTCCGGTTGCGCACACGAGCGAGCCGTAGTGGTGCACGCCGCCGTCGGTGGTGGTGACCGTCCACCCGCCGGCGGTCCGCTCGGTGGCGGCGACGCCAACGCCGAACCGGACGTGCTCGCGAAGGCCGAAGGTCTCCGCGAAGGAACGCATGTAGGCGAGGATCTGCCGGTGCGACGGGTAGTCCGGGTAGTGCTCGGGCATCGGGAAGTCGTGGTAGTGCGACTGGGTCTTCGACGAGATGAAGTGCGCGGAGTCGTACACGGGTGAACCCGGGTTCGACTGGTCCCAGATGCCGCCCACGTCGCCGTGTCGTTCCCACACGTCGAAGGGAACCCCCCGTGCGAGCAGCGCCCGCGCCAGGGCCATGCCCGCCGGCCCTCCGCCCACCACGCACACCCGATCCGATGCCTGTGCCACAGCGTCCTCCTGCGATCCTCGAACGTGAGGACATCTCACGTTCCTCGGAACGGTACGTGGTCGATCTCAGGCCGTCAAGGGGAATCTGATACTCTCTCAGGTTCGTGGACGAGCGTGTCGGCGTGACGGACGAGGTGCCGGCGCACCGCCGCCGCCTGCCCAAGCAGGAGCGATCGCGCCGGCGCGTGGAGGCGGTCCTCGCCGCCGCCCACGAGCTCGTGGTCGAGCACGGCAGTGAGGCGCTCACGATGACCGAGGTCGCGGCGCGCGCCGGCGTGTCGATCGGATCGGTGTACCAGTACTTCCCGGACAAGCCGGCGATCCTGCGCGAACTCGCGCTGCGGATCATGGAGCGTGTGCACCACGGCCTCGTCGACGCGCTCGCCGGCATCGACTCGGCGCCGAGTGCCGTCGAACGGGTGGACGTCGCGCTCGCTGCCTACCACGAGATGTTCCTGTCCGAGCCCGGCATCCGTGACATCTGGGCCGCCACGCAGTCCGACAAGGAGTTGCAGCGGCTCGACGTGGAGGACAGCCGCGACAACGGTCGTGCCATCGCCCGTGCGCTCACGCCGTTCGTGGCGCGTCGCGACCGAGATCGGCTGGAGGTGCTCTGCCTGCTGCACGCGCACCTCGCCGGTTCCGCAGCTCGTCTCGCCCTCGCCGTCGGGGGCGACGAGGGCCGCGCGCTGATGGTCGAGTTCCGCCGCTCGGCGCGACGCGACCTCGACGCACTGCTGGTCGAGCCGCGACGCCGATCCTGACGTCGACGGCGGACGGGACACCGCGAAGGGGGCTCAGCTGCCGGACGCGGCCGCCATCACGGCCAGGAACTCCTCGCGCTCGGGACCGAGCTTCGGCGCAGGCGGGCGCTGGTCCTTCTGGGCGTGCGCGGTCATGGCCGCGGTGAGCACCTTCGGGTCGGTGAACAGCGCGTCGGGCGCGTCGAGCATGTTGAACGACCGGAAGAACGCTCGGAAGACGTCGGCGTCCACGCGGGTCGCGGGCAGCAGCCCGTTCAGGACGAAGTCGCGTGTGGCGGCCGCGGCCGGGTCGGGGTGACCACCGTCGTGCATCGCGGCGTGGAGCTTGATCCGGTCGGCGTCCTGACGCACCGCCAGCGTGTAGTGCGGCTCCAGCTCGGTGCGCACCGCCGTGTCCATCGCGTGGGCGAGCGCCACCCGGTCGCGGCCGTGCTCGCGCAGCGCCCGCGAGAGCGCCTCGGCGGCGATGCCCGCGGTGGAGCACCCCTTGCCGTACCAGGGGTTCGTGGCGAGCGCGGCGTCGCCGATCACCACCAGACCCGTGACGACCGGCCGGTCGTCCACCACGAAGCGGCGCACGCGGTTCTTCAGGCGGGCCATCGACTCCACGCCCGTGATCGGGTCGGCGAGGTCGTCGGCGGTCCACGGATCGAGCGGCTTCAGCGTGCGGATCGCCGCCTCCCACGCCGCCTCGTCGCGCAGTGCCATCAGCTCGCGGTCGCCGGTCGGGATGCCGAACGTGATCGAGAACGTGCGGTTGTCGCCGTAGAAGCCGGCGAACGCGACGTACCCGAGGTCGCCGCCGGCCCCGTCCTTGGTGAGCAGCGGGAGCTCCTGCCCCTCGCGCAGGCGGTAGAAGCGCGACAGGTACACGATGCCCGCCTCGCTCTCCTCCTCGAGCGGCTGCACCGCACCGCCGAGCTCGGCGATCCAGTCGAGCACCGGCGAGTGCCGCCCGCCACCGACGACGACCAGGTCGGCCTCGACGGTGGTGCCGTCCTCCAGGCGGAGGCCGCGCACCGCGGGCACGTTCCCTCGGTCGGTGTCAGCGTCGGCCAGCAGCCCGGCCACACCGACCCCACCGCGCCACACGACACCCGGCTCGGCCGTCACGGCCTTGCGCAGCACCCACTCGATCGTGAGCCGGCGGCAGCAGAGCAGCACCAGGTCCTCGTCGCCGGGCCGTGGCTCGCGGTCGGTGATGTCCGCCGGCAGGATCCGTTCGACCGACAGCTCGGTCGCACCCTGCGCCAGCAGCTCGTCGAGCACGTCCGGGGCGCGCTCGCGCAGGATCTTGCGCAACCGCGCCAACAGCGCGTGCGACTGGCGGGCGTGGGCCGCGCCACGGCGGTCCCAGCCGTCGAAGGCCTCGTCGGCGGTCTCGGGCAGATCGGTGTCGTCGCGCTCGTACACGGTGACCCGGTGGCCGTCGCGGGCGAGCACGAGTGCGGCGAGCATGCCGGCCATACCGCCGCCGACGACGGCGACGTCCTGGGGGTCGGCGACCCGGTCGAGGACCGCGGCGGGGGAGTGCTGGGGGGTGGTCTGCTGGGCGGTGGTCTGCTGGGCGGTGGTCTGCTGGGCGGTGGTCTGCTGGGCGGTGGTCATGGGTTCAGAGGCTCCGGAGGAAGTCGAGCAGCGCCTCGTTCACCTCGGCGGGGCGCTCCTGCTGGGTCCAGTGGCCGCACCCCTCGAGCACGATCGAGCGGTGCAGCTTCGGCAGGGTGGTGCCGAACGCGGCGATCGCCGGGGCACCCCAGACGGTGGGGCCGTCGCGGTCCCCGCCGACGAACAGCGCCGGCACGTCGATGCGGGCGCCGCGGAAGGCGGCGAGGTCCTCCCAGTCGCGGTCGACGTTGCGGTAGCGGTTGAGCGGTCCCCGGAACCCGGAGTGCTCGAACTCGCTCGTGTACACCTCGAGGTCGTCCTCGGTGAGCCAGGCCGGCAGGGTGTCGGGGAAGCTGAAGCGGTCGCGCATCCGCGCGCCCCGTGGGATGGTGGCGATCGTGCCCTTCGTGAGGTCGGGTGGCGGCGCGTCCCCCGAACCGCTGAACATGAAGCCGAGCAGCCAGCCGCGCACGTCGGCCTCGATCTCGGCCTCGGCCCGGCCTGGCTCCTGGAAGTACTCGACGTAGAACTCCTCGTCGCCCGCCATCGCCCGCATCGCGACGCTCGGGCGCACCTCGCCCGGCGGCGCGAACGGCACCGACAGACCGGCCACCGCGGTGAACACGTCGGGCCGCAGCATCGCCGAGTTCCAGGCGATCGGGGCGCCCCAGTCGTGGCCGATGATCGTGGCGGTGCGCTCGCCGAGCGCTGCCACCAGGCCGACGTTGTCGGCCACGAGGCGCACCATCCGGTAGTCCTCCACGGCGAGCGGCTTCGACGAGCGGCCGTAGCCGCGCACGTCGATCGCCACCGTGCGGTAGCCGGCCGCGGCGAGCGCGGGGATCTGGTGCCGCCACGAGTACCACGACTCCGGGTAGCCGTGCACCAGCAGCACCAGCGGACCTTCGCCGGCCTCCACGCAGTGCACCCGGTGGTCGCCCACCTGCACGACGTGCGAGCGGGCGCCGGCGGGCAGGTGTGCGGCGCTCACGAGCGGGTCGCGATCTCGCCGGCCCGGGCGCCGGCGACGTAGCCGTCGACGGCGCTCCAGGTGACCTCGCCGTTCACGACCACCGTGTCCACGCCCTCCTGGCGGCGGATCCAGCGCAGGCCGTCGCCGGGGAAGTCGTCCGAGGCGATCTCGGGGCCACGGCCGATCGTGTCGGCGTCGAACACGACGACGTCGGCGGCGTACCCGGCCGACAGCAGCCCGCGGCCGCGGAGCTTCCAGATCTGCGCCGGGTCGAGGGTGATCTTCTTGACCGCGGCCTCGAGGCTGAGCGACTTCGTGGTGCGCACGAACTCGGAGAACAGGTAGCCCGTGTCACCGAAGGTGGAGAACGACCCGACGTGGGCGCCACCGTCGGAGGCACCGAGGTGCACGTACGGGTGGGCGAGCAGCTCGCCCACCGCCTGCGAGTTCTGGTGGCCGATGCTGGCCCGGATGAACCAGGTGCCGAGGTCCTCGTCGAGCGCCAGGTCGACGATCGTGTCGCCGTGGGTGGTGCCGCGATCCCGGGCGATGTCGTCGATGGAACGACCGATCAGGTCGTCGTTGCGCTGGTGCACCACGTCGCGCACCACGAACCCGCCGGCCCCGAGACCGGCGTTCGGGCGCAGCGCCAGGCCGTTCATCTCGTCGACGAGCGCCTGACGCTGGTCGGCGACGGCGGCGAGCTTGTCGTTGCGGTCGCGGATCGACGCCACCTTCCACCACGTCGGCATCGTGAGCAGCATCAGGCTGCGCTGGTCGAGGGTGAAGCTGATGTCGATCGGCCGGGTCTGCACCTGCGGCCACACGGCGGCACCGCGGGCGCGGGCCGACTCGATGGCCTCCATCACGCGCATGACGCCCCGGTGGTTCGCGTCGGAGTGGAACAGCGGCGACAGCGTGGTGGTGATGCCGTGGCGCAACGACAGCTCGGCGAGCTGCTCGATGCGGGCGATCGTGAGGTCGGTGTCGAAGAACTCGTGGACGATCTGCAGGATCGCGTCGCGCTCGCCCAGCACGGCGGACAGCGCGTCGAGCTCCTCCGGCGCGGCCCAGCGGCTCGGCACGGGCCGGTAGCTCTCGTCGATGTCGACGAAGCTCGTCGAGAGCCCCACCGCGCCGGCGTCGAGGCAGGTGCGCAGCAGATCGGCCATCGCGCCGATCTCCTCCGCCGTGGCCGCGCGTGCCTGGGCGTCGGGCCCCATCACGAACATGCGCAGCACCGAGTGGCCGACGAGCGGTGCGACGTTGAGCGCGAGGTTCCCGGTGAGCGCGTCCAGCCAGCCCCCGAACCCCTCGCCCCAGCGCCAGTCCACGCCGGCGTCGAAGGCGGCCTCGGGCATCTCCTCGATCAGGCGGAACATGCGGCTGAACGCATCGCGCTGGTCGATCCGCAGCGGTGCGAGCGACAGCGAGCAGTTGCCCGGCACCACCGTGGTGACGCCGTGCTCGATCGCCGGGAACGCGTACGGGTCGAAGCACAGCTGGGCGTCGTAGTGGGTGTGCGGGTCGATGAACCCCGGTGCCACCACCCGGCCCGTCGCGTCGATCACGCGGCGTGCCTCGCCGGCGCGTCCGCCCACGGACACGATGCGCCCACCCACCACGGCGACGTCGCCGCGTCGAGCGGGCAGCCCCGACCCGTCGACGATCAGTCCGTCACGGATGACGAGATCGAGCATGACCTTCCCCCTGTCGTTCCAGCGCCGGGAGCACCACGCTCCACGGCTGTCCCACGAGCTCGTCGATCGAGCCGACGCCTGCCCGGTCGAGCGAGGCGGTGCACGCCTCCTCGTCGAGCGAGATGGTGGACGTGCCGCCGTTGTCGTGGGTGAGCTCCACCTCGATCTCGGCGCGTCCGTCGTGCCCACCGACCACGGTGGCCCGAGTGATGATCGCGGTCATCGCCCGCACCACCCCCAGCATCCACCGCTCGATCGCGTCACGGCGTGCTCGCCGCCGGCGGCGGCTCGGTGAACACGATGTCGCTCGGCAGCAACCCACCGGAGCGGCCGAGACCGGCCCGCGCCGCGAGGTGCAGGTTCCAGGAGAGCAGCTGCTGCGCCCCGTGCTCCGTGCTCGGCAGCTCGCGCGCGGCGATCGCTGCCAGGTCGTCCCCCGCCTGCGGGAACACGTACTGCCGACGTCCCATTCGTGAGAGCGTACGCAGTGGGCCCGGTTCCGTCCGAGCGGAGCCTCCGGTCCGTCGCGACTGCGACTCGGTGTCAGCGGAGGGCGCCGTACACCAGCGACCGCAGCTGGCTCGGGAAGTCGAACGTGCCCGAGGGCATGAGCTGGGTCATGAACACCACGCCGAGCTCCTCGGCCGGATCGACCCAGAACGTGGTCGACGCCGCGCCGCCCCACATGAACGACCCCGCCGATCCGACGGCGCCGGTGGCCTGCGGTCCCTTCGACACGGCGACCGTGAGGCCGAACCCGTTGCCGCTGAACCCGACCTCGCCGTACCCGGTCGGCAACGCCATCTCCGACATCTCGCCGTCGTTCGGCAGGTGATTGGTGCCGATGAGCTCGACGGTCTTGCGGCCGAGCACACGTGCGCCGTCGAGCTGGCCGCCCCCGGCGAGCATCGCGACGAAGCGCAGGTAGTCGGGCAGCGTGCCGACGAGGCCGCCTCCGCCGTTGAACAGCTTCGGGACGCGCAGGTAGGTGCTGCGCGTCGGATCGTCGATCAGCACGAGCTCCTTGCGGGCGTTGCGGCCGTAGCAGGCGGAGAACCGGCTCACCTTGTCCTCGGGCACCCAGAACTCGGTGTCGGTCATCCCCAACGGGCCGAACACCTCGCGGCGCAGGTACTCGTCGTAGGGCAGGCCCGACATGATCTCCACGAGGCGGGCGGCGACGTCCATGCCGTGCGAGTACAGCCAGGTGCTGCCGGGCTGGAACCGCAGCGGCCAGTCGCCGAACGCCGTCGCCATCGACGCGAGGTCGTGGCCGGCCAGCCAGTTGCGTTCACCCAGCACCAGGTCGCCGTTCTCCTCGCCGTAGCCGATACCCGACGTGTGGGTGAGGATGTCCCGGATGGTCGGTGGGCGGTGCGCCGGCACGAGCCGCCAGCCACCGTTCGGGTCGGGCTCGCGCACCTGGAGGTTCTTCCACTCCGGGATCCACCGCTCGACCGGGTCGTCGAGGC
>WLDE01000160.1 GCA_009704985.1 Actinomycetota bacterium
ACCAGCTCCACCCCGAACGGTTCGTCAAACAACCACCGTCACCGCCAGCGCTGCCCGAAGCAGCCTGGATCAACAAACCCGACGAGGAGCCACCCACGACTCACTGATTCCCGAACAAACCTGCCTCAAGAAGGTTGACAGGCGCCGGTTGTCCCCGTACGGGTCGTCCTCACTCACCTCGCCATGCTCAGCCGTGAAGTCGCTGAGGCGCACCTCACGAGCGGCGGGGTGGTCGGGCTCTACCCAGACTGGCTTTCCAGACTCGTCCTTGGGGACGAGCAAGAACTTGTCCTTGCCTGGCCACACCAGTTCGAGTCGCTGAGTCACCATGTCCTTCGCAGTTGTTCGTTCGTGAGTAACGGAGCGTACGCGCTGCGGTGGACGAGATGGGTCTAGAGGCTCCGGTACTGGCCGCTGTGCAGCGCGGGGTATGGGGGCTTCTTCAGTAGGTGGCGGTGATAGGTGCCGCCCGTCCGAGGAGGGCCCACGACTCGCACGGTGGTTGAAGACCCATCGACGGGGTGCCGCGGGCCGGCAAGGACCTCAGTCGCACCGTGCCGGTGTATGGCACCGAAGACCCGTGTAGCGAAGACCAAGCAGAAGAGAGCGGGCGTAGAGGCTCCCGTCGCGCAAGACGTCGCGCTCGCTGCCCCAGAGCTCAGGAAGCCTGTGTCGAGCCGTGATGACAGCTGGGCGGCGATGGATGCGATCGCTGGCGAGAACGCCGAGCTTGCAGAGCTCGCCTCGCGTGCTCGATCGCTCGTGACGGTGAACACCTACTCCGACAACACCGTTCATGCCTACAGCGGCGCCTGGAGGCGCTTTGAGGCTTGGTGCCAGGAGCACGAGCTTCAGGCGCTTCCTGCAAGTCCAATGGCCGTCGTCCTGTACATCACACACCTGGATTCACGAGGGGTGGGTAGGGAGGCGTTGATCACTGCCAGAGCGGCGATCGCGTGGCGCCATGCTCAGCACGGTTTCGAGTCGCCGGCTGCGCATCATCTCGTCGCAGAAGTCAGCGCAGGCGCGACCCGGCGACGAGCGTCTGCGGGGGAGACGAAGCCCGTCGTTCGCGCACATCCGCTCTCGGTCGAAGAACTACGCACCATGATGCCGGTGCTCCCACAAGTGCGGCTGAAGAAGCGTCCCCGTGAAGCGAATCTGATGAGGCTCTGCCTTCGGTCGCAGCTGTTGGCTGGCTGGCACCTGGGGCGCAGGGGCGATGAGCTTGTGCGGGCTGAGATCTCGTGGGTCCACGCGGAGGGCGACGGCATTCGATTCACGACGACATCGGAGAAGCGGAAGCCGAGCGGATTCTCGAACGTCATGATGCCGACTGTGGACGAGACAATCTGTCCCGTGCGAGCTCTTCAGGAGTGGCTGGAGGCGTCGGCTCCCTACCGCCATGGAGTGACGCGGCTGTGGTGTGATGTGCGGGTCGGTGACGATGGAGAGCCGATGCTCGTTGACGTTCTTGGAGAACTCATCGCGGGGCGCGATCCGGACGACGAGCTTCCGCCTTCGCTTCAAGGCGAGAGCCGGGCTGAGGTGGAGGCCAATCTCCGTGCAAACGCGCTTACGCGGGTGAACGCGATCTTCAGGGGACGCCTGCAGCAGTGGATGAAGCTGGCGGGCATCGAGCCCATCAGTGGCGACCGCCGCTTGAGCACTCACTCAGCACGGCGGGGGCTCACGACTTCGGCGCGAGAGGCGGGCATCGACCTGGAAGCGATCGCGGGGCACGTCGGGTGGGGGTCGTTGGAGATGGCGAAGCTGTACTCCGACCATCGGCCGGACGGGCATCCGCTGGACGCGCTGAATCTCTGAGACCGTCAAAGTCACCGAGGGCGACGCGGGAGACGTGATGGTGGAGCGTTCGCCCGCTCTGACTACAGCCCGGGCCAGGTGTGCGGTGTGCTCACAGCGTGGATGAACTCGAGGTCGGTGACGTGGCGATACACAGACTGCGTGGTGCGAACGTCGCTGTGACCCAAGCAGCGCTGCACCAGCCCGAGCGACCAGCCGAGCCCGCCGGCAGGGGCAGGAGTGAGCGAGTGCGAAGCGTAGAAGTGACGGAGTGCGTGGAACGTGAACGGGAAGCGCAGCGGCTCGTTGCCGACTCGTCCTTGGCTCACCCACTCTTGGTGTTCCCACTCGAGGAGCTCCTTGGCGCGACCGATCACGTCCTCGAACCCTTTGCACCAGTAGCGCTGCTTGCGCGTGGGAACGAAGAGCCATCCGTCGTTGTGCTCGTCTGCGTGCTCACAGAGCTCTGCGAGGCGCGGTAGGTACGACGGCCACACCAGCGTCGTGCGTTCGCGGTCATGCTTCGGCGGGACGAGGTACGGCTCTGCGCCCCGGTCCCAAGGGGAGTACCGGTCGACTTGGCGATCGACGACGATCCGCCCCGTGGCGAGGTCGATGCGGCTGGTGTGCATCGCGAGCACCTCCGCTTCGCGGCACCCCGTCGCGGCAGCGGCGGTGACGGATTCCGCGAGCTGAGCGGCGGCTTCTTTCTCCAGAGGCTTCGCACCGCCACCGGAGCCGCGTCCACTCGTTGGCGATGTCGGTGGGCGCGAGGTCTCGCGGCGGAGCACTGCATCGCGCAGTGCGATGACTTGCTCCATCGTAGGGATCTCGTCTTTCGAGACAGCGATGTCCTCGCCGCGTGCGAAGGGGTTGGCGCGGTGAACTTTGGCTCGCGCGGTCGCCTTGCGCTCCTTGCGAGTGACAACCGGTGGCACTCTGCCGGCGAACGGGTCTGGCACGCTGTGCGTTTTCGTGAGCCACGTGCCAAACACGGCGAGCGAACCGCGGTAGCCATCTCGGGTGTTCACGGCCTTCGGACGGCCATCGGGCTTGGGGGCATCAGCGCGGGCGATGATCTCGTCAGCGATCGTGTGCAGCTCGGTGATCGGGACGTCACCGTGGTGGTCGACGATGAGCACCTTCAGCTTGCTCTGGTGTGCTTTTAACGTGCCGGTCGCTACGTCGTCTTGGAGGCTCGTGATGAACGCGCTCACGGCGTTGCGCAGCGTCACGCTGACGTCAGATGGGACGCCGACGCTGCAACCGTGAGCAGCGCGGTGCGCGTACAGCCGAGCGCGGAGTTCGTCAGCGATGCGCTTGCACTCCGCAGCTTCATGCGGGTCGTCAGCGCGCCAGCTCCCGGGGAGCTTCACGCGGTCGTTCGGATCCGTGATGAGCCCGGAGGGGTAATAGCGAATCACCAGCCGGTTGCGTTGGCGGGAGATGCGAACCGGGTTGTCGAACGGGTTCTTCTCGCGACTCATCCGACGCGCTCCTTCAGCTCCTTGATCGACGGCTGGCGCATCGGCGGGAGCTGACGCGGTGTTTCTGGGACTTGCTCGAGGCTGCGTAGCGAGAGGCGCCGGTAGAACTCGTCGACGCTCGCTGCGTGCCACCGCGGCCCGCGGACTCCGGGGATGCGCAATGCGGCTGGAAACCCGGGCACGCGCGTGGCGGCTGTCGGGTCGCTGCAGTGGAGGTATGCGGCGAGGTCGTCGAGGCTCCAGAGCGGCCCGATGGTGCTCGCTTGAAGATCAGTTCCAAGATCGGAGAGAGGTACTCTGCTCATGGTCAGCGTCTGTGCTTGCGCGAACCCTACGCGCACGCGCACCTCCAGAATCGGCCAGGTCGTGCGGGTACCGGGCTCGGGATTCCTGGCTCCGCCTTGAGGATTCCTGGCTGCGACATAGCCTCTGACCTGGGGTGATGTGTGCTGCATCACGACCCACACGATCTTCGAAGGCACCAGCGAGATCCAGCAGCTGGTGATCGCCCGAGCCATCTCCGGTATGCGCGTCGAGTAGTCGCTCGCCGAGCTGACGTTCTGCACCTGTCCCGTGCCACGGTCGTGAACGACCGAGGCACGGGACCGTTCGCGTTCCGGGGCCGGCAAATCCCGGAGTGATGCTCGCCGAGCCCGGATACGTTCCGCCGCATGTCGGGGGAGGGACGGGATCGGCGTGAGATCGCTTGGTTGGACGGGCCGACGCGCTCGGAGAGGCTGCTGAGAACCGGGTCGACGAACACCGGGAAGAAGCCGGCATCGTGAAGCGGCTGCCGTTCACCGACGCCTTCGTCGACGAGTCGATTCGCGGTCAGCGCTACCTCATGGCGTGCGTCCTGGTGCGGGCGCACGAGTTGCCGACGTTGCGTTCGGAGCTTGCCGAGCTGCCGGGGCCGAAGAGCAGTCGCGTGCACTTCAATGCCGAGCTCGATGGTCGACGGGCTCAACTGTTGCAGAACTTCGCCTCATGGCCGATCGAGTCGTTCGTCGTGATGTGTCGCCGTCGCCACGGAGTCACCGAGTTCGAGGCCCGTGCTCGGTGCCTCGGGCACATCGTCAGCGCGCTCCAGGGGAGATCCGTCGAGCGCCTCGTGATCGAGAGCCGCCAGGACGACCTCGACGATGAGCGAACCATCCGCCGTCATCGTCGGCCAGAACCCCGATTGGTGTTCGAGCACCGGCGCGGAGCGGATGAGCCGCTCCTCTGGATCGCCGACGGGGTCGCGTGGGCTGCTGGCGCCGGACCTCGCTGGAGCGAACACCTGGGTGATCGCCTCGCCGGCATCGTCGAGGCCTGAAAAGCGCGGAACCCGGCTCCCCAACCAAAGGGTTGGCAACCGGGTCCACTTCCCGAGGCGCTTGCGACGGGCACTGATCAGTATGCGACCGTCCGACTCCGATCGCAAGCCGGTTCTGACGCGCAGGAGCCCCGGCTCCCGCAATCGCTCGACAACAGGGGACGATGGCGTGGTGAAGATCGTGGCCAGGGCAGCCGGAGTGCTCTCGGGCCATCGCGATGGAACCAGACTCGTGTCGGTGAGGTCGATGTGGGGGTGAACCCGCTCACCGATGTCAGCGAGCCGGCGGATTCCGTCGATCGCGTGGATACTCGCTTTCAGCGCTTCTACGCGCAGCACTTCGTATCGACCGTGCGGTTGGCGCGCCTGTTGACCGGGGCCCCGGATGCGGCCGAGGACATCGCTCAGGATGCCTTCGTGAAGGTGTACCGATACGCCGAGACCTCACAGCGACCGATCACGAATCCGGCGGCGCTCCTGCGCACGACCACGGTGAACCTCTGTCGAACGTGGCACACGGGACAGCGCCGCGCCACCGTCCGCATGGCCCGTCACGGACCTGATGCGACGTCGTTGACCGAGTGGGAACGCGAACTTGATGCCAGCCTCCGCCGCCTGCCCCACGAGCAACGAGCCGTGATCGTCCTGCGGTATTGGCTCGCCATGTCGGAAGCAGAGATCGCCGACGCCCTGGACTGCCGGCCCGGGACGGTCAAATCCCGACACGCACGAGCCCTCCGGACCCTTCGAAAGGAACTGCCATGAAGACTGACGACCTCCTCGAGTCCATGGATCCGTTCACGGTGCGCCTGCGGGACGGTCTGCAACACATCGCCGAATCCGATCCGGAGCCTCGCCCGGGCCGCTTCGATCCGGCGGTCGTGCACCTCGGGGGCCACGGCGACACCAGGGCCAAGCATTGGTTGGTGGGTGCTGCCGCGGCCGTTGTGGTGGCGGTCGGCGCCGGTGGCCTCGTGGCCATGGACCGCGACGGCCCGGCCGAAGGCAGCACCACTGATCAGCCGGGGATCACGGCACCGCGAGCCGAGTCGGGCGTGCTTCCAGACGACTCGGCAGCATCGATGGACGTGCCGTTGTTCGCCACGCCGCTCAATGCAGACCAAGTCCCTCTCGTGGTGGTCGACGGCGGCGTGACCACCTACGCGCACAGCCAGCGTTACCCAGCGCCGTTCTTCGGCGGGTTCGCCGGTTCCACCGTTCTCGTCCCGGCTGCCGGATCGTTCGGGACGCCACGGATCACGATCGATGTCGTGGAACGCTCGCCGGAACTCGGCAACCAGACCCTGGACCTCACTCAACTCGGCGAGCCGATCGAGGTGGCCGACACCACCGGCTACATCGCCACCGAGCCCATCGACACCGAGACCGGCGAGACCGGCCCAGTGCACCTCCTGTTCTTCGACCTCGACCCGGATCGCTACGTGCGCGTGAACGCTGTCGGTCTCGGGGTCGATGAGTTGGTTTCGCTCGTCAACACCTACGACCCGGCGACCGGAGCTGTCGAGCTGCCAGAGGGGCTGGTCGAGCTCGAGATGCCCAGCCATGAGATCAACCACATGGTCGAGTTCATCTACGACGTCGCCGGCACCGAGTTCGGATTACAGGGCTCCAGCCGCGGCGCCGAGTTCCTTCTCGGCCTGATCGCAAGCTCCGTGACGTCGACGCAGGTCATCAACGGGGTCGAGGCAATCGTGCAATCGAACGCCGACGGCCAATGGTCGGTGTTGTGGATGAGTGGAGACTGGGCCTTCAGCGCGACGCTCAGCGACGTCGACGATCCGGCAACGATCCCGGCGATGTTGAACCGATTCCGTCTCGTCGATGACAGCACCTTCACATCGATGTACGAAGGTGGCGACGTCGTCACCGACTCGAACCGGCCAGCCATCGTCGCTGCGATGATCACGGACGTCGTGTTGCCGCCCGCGCTGGGCGTCAGCGATCTCGCGAACCGACGAGGAGCGAACGGGCGCTATCAGGAAGTCGTCGCTGTCAGCGCTGCGATCGCCTGCTCATGGCTCGACGTCTACTTCGACAACGTCGACACCGATCCCGCCGCAGCGCGGACAGCGGCCGAGGCGCTCGCTGCCTCGACGGAGTGGGACATGCTCCAGGAGATCGAGGACGAAGGCGGCTGGTCCAGCGCAGTTTGGCAGACGGCCGCAGCCATCAACGGCAACGGCCTCATCTCCATGGGAGACGGCGGGGCCCCCACACGCGACGACGCATACCCCATGCTCGGCTGCGACAATCGCTGAGTAGACAGGGACCAAGCGCGATGCGGGCGGACTCGGTTCCTCCGGCGCGCAGATCCGAGAGTCCCGCCCGCCGGTCATCCGGTTGATCCGACAGCGTGATCGGCAGTCGACCCTGCCTCGGCCGACGAGATGCATCGATGCAGACCGATGAACGCGACCTGCACGATCTCCTTGGATCGACTGTCGATTCATGCGGTGACGCGGTCGTTGGACGCGCACGCGATGGGCGTGATCGCGGGCGGGCTGTCGTACAGGATCGGGTTCGCGATGCTCTGAGAGGTGATGGACCGAGCGGAGCTGACCGAGAGCGTGGAGTTCGAGCGCTTCCTCGCCACGGCCGAGCCGCGGTTGAGGACTGCGCTCACCGCGGCGTACGGGCCGATCGATGGACGCGCTGCCGCGGTCGACGCGTTGAGCTGGGCGTGGGAGAACTGGTCGCGGTTGTCCGAGATGTCGAACCCGATCGGGTACCTGTTCCGGGTCGGCCAGACATCGGCGCGCCGTCAGCACGCGAAGGCGTTCCCGCTCGATGTCGACCTCCGAGTCGCGGCGGACATCCGCCCGTGGCTCGACCTGGATCTGGCGCGGTCGCTCGGTGAGCTCAGCGAGCAGCAGCGTCTGGTGGTGCTGCTCGTGCACGCGTTCGGGTGGACCGTCCGCGAGACCGCCGAGGCACTCGAGCTGGCGCCGTCGACGGTGCAGACACATGCGGAGCGGGCCATCGCTCGGCTCCGCCAGTCGTTGGAGGGATGCGATGCTCACGATCGATGACCGCCTCCGCGGTCTGGGGGACGCGCTGCTGCGCGAGAGCCCGCCGATCACGATCGACGAGGTGCGGGGCCAGCGGGTGCCGGTCGTGACCGCGTCGCCCGGGGGACCGGAGAACGCAGCTGTCTCGACGGCTCGGCGCTTGCCGCGCATCGTCTGGCCGGCGGCTGCTGCGGTGCTCGTGGCAGTGCTCGTCGTCGCCGTTCGGGGCACCGACGATCCGCCGTCGGCAGCGCCCTCGCAGGACGGGCGAGTGCTGCTGGACGCTGCAGTCGAGGGGTGGGCGCTCCTCGGCTTGGACGACTCGGGCCAGTGGGACGCCTCGACCCGCTCGCATCTCTACGTGTCGGTCGACGACCCCACCAAGGCGATCCAGGTGTCCGTGTCCGACGCAGACTTCACGACGCCGGATCTCGAGGGCTCGAGCCCGGTCGTCCTGCGTGACGGTCGGGAAGCGGAGATCGTCGATCAGGAGTTCATCGGCGGGCGCGCCATCGCGTACGAGGTCGACGGCGTGTGGGTGAACGTGAGCTCGAACGGCGTGACGGACGAGGTGCTGGTCGAGTTGGCCGGCGCGGTGCGACGGGACGGGCTCACGGCATCGATCCCGCCCGAACTCGTCCCTGTCGGATTCGAGGACCGGGGGATCGTCCGCCAACGCGAGTCGACGTTCGTGACGGACGACGCAGGCGAGGTCGGTGGGCCGGCGATCCTCTGGTCGAGCGGGGAACGGAGCTTCTGGGCCTCCTCCGTACCCGGGCCGGAGTCGGCCGAGGTCATGGTCGCGTTCGGCTCGGACCTCGAGCGGCTGGACGTCCGGGGCACCGAAGGAGCTGCGTTCTCGCTGCCCGAGCAGCCGTCGTTCCAGGGGCTCGTGTGGGTCGAGGGCGGGAGGAGTTTCTTCGCCGGTTCCAACGGTGTGGCGCGCGACGAACTCGTCCGGCTGGTCGAGCGCCTCCGTCCGGTGAGCGTCGAGGAGTGGGACCAGGCGGTCGCATCGATCGCCCCACCGATCGCCGTGCTCGATCCCGAGGCGGGGCTGCCTGCACCGGGTTCGCTCGTACCGACCCGGGTGTCGCTGTTCCCGTATCTGCCGGAGGACGCGATACCGGTCGAGGGTGGCGGGTCGACGTTCGCCACCTACGGGTACGACCAGGCAGGCGTCGAGACTCCGGGTTCGTCGTGGATCGGCGCAGTCGGGCCCGGCGGCGAGGTCGGCACGGGTCACGACGTCGTGATCCAGGTTGCCGATCCCGCCATCGCGTTGCTGGGCAGGCCGCCGACGGTCGACGGCAGGGTCGAGGGCGTCTCGGAGTACGACTTCGGCGACGGTGCGCAGCTGTTCACGGAGCGGGACGGCGTCTCGATCTCGGTGCAGGGCAGCGACAAGGACGTCCTGTACTCGTTGATCGAGCAGGTGCGTCCGCTCGTCGACGACGGAGTGCTCGGCGGATACGAGCTCGTCGGGGAGCTGCCGGCAGGCCTCGCCGTCACGGCAGCGCCGTACGGCGTGGGGATCGAGACGGGTTCGACGCCCTTCGTTCAGGTGGGGAACACCATATCTCTCCGGGTCGATCGTGCCCCGGTGAACTTCGTGCTGGCGACGGAGGGCGGACCGTTCGAGTTGGTGTCCACGCCGCTCGGGGACACGTGGATCTCGGCACGGGAGTTCAGCGAGATCCCCGGTCGGACGGTCTACACCGCGGTGGTCGGGCTCGAGGACGGAACGACGTTGTGGGCCCAGTCCCAGTTCTTGACCCAGGACGAGTTCCTCAACGCGCTCGGTGCGGTGCAGCTCGTCGATCGCGCTGCATGGGAGGCCATCTACGACCCGATGCCCGCGATCGTGCCCCGGCTGGCGGAGGGCACAGAAGCGACCGTTCCCGCGGAGACGGTGCCCGCAGAGCAGTGACGAACGGTTGCTGGCTGATCGGCGGTGTGAGCACCGGGTGCACGAATTCCGGCTGGGCGCGACGACGGGAGCGGTGCTTCTACGTTGAACCGGTGTGGAGCAGTTGCCGCGGGTCGATGCGATCGAGCGGTTGGTACGCGAGCACGCGGCGGAGGTGCACCGCCATCTCAGCCGGCTGACCGGTGGTGACCGGGAGCTGACCGAAGATCTCGTCCAGGAGGTCGTCGTCACGATCCTCCGGCATCGGGCCGACGACGGTGTGGAACGGCTCGGACTGCCGTGGCTGCTGACCGTCGCACGGAGCAGGTTCATCGACCACGTGCGATCGGCGGCCGCGAGGACGTCGAGAGAAGAACGGGACCACGACGGGACCTTCGCCGGGCACCTCGGAGTGGAGGTGCAAGTCGTCGACGACGACCACGCCAGATGGATGCTGTCGCAGCTACCGGACACCGAACGGTGGGCGCTCGCATTGGCGGTCGTCGACGGAATGCCGGTGACCGAGCTCGCCGAGGTGCTCGGCCGCTCGGTCGAGGCGACCCATTCGCTGCTCGCACGCGCTCGCCGAAGGCTTCGGTCGGTGATGGAGGGAGATCAGGGATGAGCGTTGACGATCTCGAGATCGAGGCGCTGTTCGACCGCGCGGTGCGCGACATGCGGCCGGTGTTCGAAGCGCAGTTGCTGGAACTCGTTCGAGCCGGCTCGACGACGGCGGGGTCACCGATGGCGTCGTCACCGGTCGAGGTCGACGTGCGGCCGAGTGAGCGACGCGTTCGCACGGGTGGCCGTCGGTCGCTCGCGCTCGTCGGCGCTGGGGCCGTGGTCGTGCTGGCGGTGATCGCCGCCTCTCTCGTGCGTGACCCGCAGGTGGACGACCCCGTGCCCGTCGTGTCCGCGCCGGTCACCGAGGAGAGTGTCCCGAACCCGGTGCCGTCGACCGAGCCACCGGCCTCGTCGACGTCGGTGTCGACGTCGGTGTCGCCGTCGGTGTCGCCGTCGACGTCGCTGGGGTCGAACGCGATCGACGCCGGTCCGCAGCTCGAGTGGCGTCGCGCCGATGCGGGATCGATGGCCCGATCGCAGGTGACCAAGGCGATCGCCGGTCCGGTGGGGTTCGTGGCGATCGGGATGGGTTTCGACGATGGAGCGAACCAGGGGAGGGTGTGGTTCTCGGTCGACGGGTCGATCTGGGAAGAGCCGGCGCTCGGGGTCTTCGACACCCTTGCGGTGTGGGGTGTCGCTGCCACGTCGGAGGCCTACTTCGTGCTGGCATCGCCCAACCCGGACCGGGTGGCAGCCGGCGATCCGGAGTTGTATCGATCGACTGACGGAAGGAGCTGGTTGCCCGTCGAGGCTGATCTGCCGCGCGACCCGCAGATCGGGAGTGCAGCGGGCGGACTTGTCATGACGGGTGGTGAGCCCGGACAGCTCGTGCTCCGCTGGAGCGCAGACGGCGAGAGTTGGGC
>WLDE01000161.1 GCA_009704985.1 Actinomycetota bacterium
CGAGAGTTCGGCGTTGAAGCGGTCCTCGCCCACCGATGCGATCTCCTCACCGTCGAGCGTGGTGACGACGTACGACCGGGGGCTGCGCAGCGAGTCGAACAGCAACAGCATCGAGCCGTCGGGCGCCATCGCGATCGGCCAACGCCCGAGGCCGATGGGGAGGACGCCGAGGAGTCGGCCGTCACCGTCGACGTAGAAGACACCGCGTTCGGATCCGGCGAGGATCACGCCGAACGCGAAGAGCGACTCGTCCGACGTGACGCCGAGGGGGAGGTACCCGCCCGGCCCGCCGGCCTGGCCACCACCGGCGTTGAACTCCTGCAGGACGAACCGTGTGGCGGAGGTACGCGTGTCCACGACCGCGGCGTCGAACACGGCACGGGTGACCAGCGCCAGACCGCCGAACTGCGATCGCATGGTCCAGCTCGAGAGTTGCGGCTGGGTCCGCTGCTCGAGCAGTGCCCCGTTCGCGTCGAGCGACACCCAGACTCCGGCATTCCCCAGGATGCCCGAGACCTCGACGCGACAGTCGGTGGTGGGGAGGACCGACTGGATGAAGCCGAACGCAGGCATTCCCGAGGGACGACCGCGGGATGCTCCGGTCGCGAGGTCGTAGAGCTCGATCGCCGGCGTGGGCGACTCGGCGGGGCGCAGGAGGCGAGCCCCGAGCGCACACGCGGGTTCGACACCCTCACGCGTGTCGAGGAGCCGGCGAGGTGTCACGGGGACCAGGGCTGCGGTGCCGGTCACGTAGCCGGCGACGTCGACCACGGCGTGCACCGCCTGGTTCGCCGTGAGGCACATGGTCCCGTCGGGCGCGAGCTTGACCACGGCGGCGTTCGCGACGTTCTGGTTGCGACCGAAGTTGAGGTTCGACACGAGCGGCACGCCGACACCGCACGGGAAGGCGGCGGCGAACCCGGGGGCGGCACCTTCGGTGGCCGTGAGATTCACCAGCGCCGCCGAGGCTCCGGCCGGGACACCGCTCGCACCACCCACCTGCACGGACCGCACGTCGCCGGCGACCGGGGCGGCCGGACCACCCAGCCCGATGCGCGTGTCGAGGATGCGCTGCGGTGCCGGCAGCATCGTGAGACCGGCGGCGCCGGCCGGTACGTACGCGGCGACGTCGGCCACGAGGTCCGTCTCCGAGGTCGTGTACAGACACACCGAGCCGCCCGCGCCGACGGCCGCGATCGTGAGATTCGGCACGATCGTGTTCGCCGTGAAGTTCACCGACGAGGTCGCAGGCAGCGGCTGACCACACGGGAACACCGACACGAAGCCGGACGACGACGGCGTCACGACCGTGGTGTTGAAGATCACCGTGCCGGCGTCCGCCGGCACGCCCGGTGTGCCCGCGACCGGCACGGAGACCACCTGTCCGCGACCGATGCGCGCACGCGGGGCGCCGCGTCCCTCGCGCGTGTCGAGGAAGCGAACCGGCTGCGCCAACGGCACGATCGGCGATCCGGCGGGGACGTAGCCGGCGACGTCGACGATCAGGTCGGTCGTCGCGTTCGTGGTGATGCACAGGTCGCCGTCGACGTCGAGACCCGAGATCACGAGGTTGGGCACCGTCTGGTCCGCCAGGTAGTTGAGGTTGCTCGCGACGGGCGCCGGGTCGCGGCACGGGTGCACGGTGACATACCCCGCTCGCGCCGGGTTGGTCACGGTGACGTTCACCGCTGCCCCGACCGCATCGATCGGGATCTCGCCGATTCCCGCCACGGCCACGACCATGGTGAGCTGCGGGGGCAGCGCGCCTCCCGTCGGAGGTCCAGCGGTCGCCACCCCCGATGCGAGGAGTCCGAGCGTCACGCCCACTGCTCCGGCGATCCGCCATCGGACGGGACGAGTTCTCAACACGTCGGCGACCGTAGCCCGGGGGCGGATGGGCCGTGTGGCCTAACGTGGGCGGCGTCATGCGTCTGGTCATTGCCCGGTGCTCGGTCGACTACGCCGGTCGGCTCACCGCCCATCTCCCCGAAGCCACCCGCCTCATCATGGTGAAGAACGACGGGTGCGTCGCCATCCACGCCGACGGCGGTGCCTACAAGCCGCTCAACTGGATGAACGCCCCCAACGTGCTCACCGACCACGGTGACCACTGGACGGTGGTGAACCCGAAGGGCGAGACGCTCACGATCACGCTGCACGAGGTGGTGAGCGACACCGCCCACGAGTTCGGTGACGATCCCGGTCTGCAGAAGGACGGCGTGGAGGCGCACCTGCAGGAACTGCTCGCCGCGTCGCCGCACGCGATCGAGGACGGGCTCACCCTGGTGCGCCGCGAGTACCCGACGGCGATCGGCCCGATCGACCTCGTGTGCCGCGACACCGCCGACCAGGTCGTCGCGATCGAGGTGAAGCGTCGCGGCGAGATCGACGGCGTCGAGCAACTCACGCGCTACATCGAGCGGCTGCACCTCGACAGCTCGCTCGGACAGGTGCGCGGGGTGTTCGTGGCCCAGCAGGTGAAGCCGCAGGCCCGCGTGCTCGCCGAGGCACGCGGGTACCGGGTGGTCGAGGTCGACTACGACGAGCTGCGCGGCATGCGCCCCGACGAGCTGCGTCTGTTCTGAACCCACGGTGATCCGCCTGGCGGGGATCCGCCCGACGGTCGTCCGAGGACGGATCCCACCCGTGGGAACGGCGCGTCCACCACAATGGACCCGTGCAGTTCGTGACGGGTGTCGTCCAGCACTACAGGTGGGGTGACCCCGACCTCATCCCGGCGCTGCTCGACGTCCCCGCCGACGGCCGGCCGTGGGCCGAGCTGTGGCTCGGCACCCACCCCGGCGGTCCGGCCACCGTGTCCGGCGGCGCGCCGCTGCGCGAGTCGGTGGGCGAACTCCCCTACCTGCTGAAGGTGCTCGCCGCCGGCGAGGCGCTGTCGCTGCAGACCCACCCGAGCCGCGAGCAGGCGGTCGCCGGGTTCGAGCGGGAGGAGTCGGCCGGCATCCCCGTCGACGCACCCACCCGCATCTACCGCGACCCGTTCCCCAAGCCCGAGCTGATCTGCGCGCTCACGCCGTTCGACGCGCTGTGCGGCTTCCGGCCCGTGCACACCTCCGCTGCGCTGTTCGACGAGCTCGGGCTCACCGAGGTGGCGGCCCAGCTGCGCCGTGACGGCCTCCCGACGCTGGTGGCGTCGCTGTACCGGCGCGAGGTACCGCTCGACCCGATCGTGTCCGCGTGCGTCGGACAGGTGCACTCCGCGGCGCGGCTCGTCACCCGGCTCGCCGAGCAGTACCCGGACGACCCGAGCGTCGCCGTCACACTGCTGCTGCACCGGGTGCAGCTGTCGCGGGGCGAGGCGATCTTCCTCGGGCCGGGCAACCTCCACGCCTACCTCGAGGGCGCGGGCATCGAGATCATGTCGGCCAGCGACAACGTGGTCCGGGGTGGCATGACCACCAAGCACGTCGACGTCGAGGAGCTGCTCGCCGTGCTCGACATCCGTCCGATCGCCGACCCGCGGGTGCCCCCCACCGACCACGGCGAGGGCCGCTGGAGCTACGACACCCCCGACACCCCGTTCCGCCTGTGGCGTTTCGAGGTCGCCGGACCGTTCAGCCACACGGCCACCGGTCGCGAGCTCGTCATCTGCGCGGACGGGGCGACCGACCTCGTCGGACGCGGCCAGACCGTGGCGCTGCAGCCCGGCGAGACGCTGGAGCTGTCGGGTATCGCCACGCTGTTCCGCGTGGAGGAGATCTCCGGCAGCTGACCGTCAGAGGCGGATCGCGGCGTCGAGCGCGAGGTCGAGCAGCCGCTCGCGGGCGCTGTGCTGGTGGTTCCAGTGGCGGTGATCCCACTCGGCAGCGCTCACGTCGTCGCCGGCGTAGAGCAACTGGCCGTACACCGCGCCGCGGAAGCTCGCGCAGGCGAACATCGCCGACGCCTCCATCTCCACGGTGATGCAGCCCTGTTCGCGGCGACGGGCCACCTTCGCCGGCGTCTCGCGGTAGACCGCATCGGTGGTCCACGTGAGGCCACGGTCGTGGGGCACGCCGCCCTCGGTGAGCACGTCGTCGATCACCGACAGCGCCCGAGGGTGCGGCAGCACGGCGGTGTGGGCCGGTGCGTAGTGGTAGCTCGTGCCCTCGTCACGGATGGCGCCGGTCGGCACGATCACGTGCCCGAGGTCGAATCCGGGACGCACGATGCCGGCACCACCGCAGCCGATCACGTTCGTCGCGCCGAGCGCGATCAGGTCCTCCAGCGATCCGACCGCGGCGGGCGCCCCGACGGGCGGGTTGGTGAGCGCGACGTCGACACCTCGGTGATTCACGACGTAGATGCCGTGGTCGCCGTGCTCGAACCTGACGTGGTGCACCGCCTCGAGACCGGCGGTGCGCGCCCGCACGACGTCGCCGAACCAGCACATGACGCCTCGCTCGGGGAACCCGAGCTGACGCCGGTACCGCCACGGGTTGATGACCGCCTCCTGCGACGGATCGAACTCCAGCAGCGGCAGGTCGATCGGGATGTCGATCGGGATGTCGATCGGGATGTCGATCGGGCGTGGATCGGGCGTCACCGCCCCATTCGATCAGCTGCCGCTGACGGTCTTGCGGATCTCGACGATCTTCTCGGTCGCGTGGTTGGCGTCGTCGCCCTTGTCGTCGAGCAGCTTGGCGCGGTCCTTGGCGGCTTCGCGCTCGGCGAGCGTGGTGTCGACGCGGGCGATCGCGGCGTCGGTGCCGTGCTCGTGGATGTACTCGGCCCACTCGACGAGCGCGTCGACCATCTCGCTCTCGGGCACCACGGCCACGTTGCGACCCTTCACGAACAGGTGCCCGCGCTTGTTGCCGGCGGCGATGCCCAGGTCGGCCTCGCGGGCCTCGCCGGGACCGTTCACCACGCAGCCCATCACGGCCACCTGCAGCGGGATCTTGCGATCGCCGAAGGCCTCCATCGCCCGGTTGGCGACGTCGATCACGTCGATCTCGGCGCGCCCGCAACTCGGGCAGGCGATGAGGTCGACGTTCTTGCGCTCGCGCAGCCCGAGCGCCTCGAGCAGCTGGCGACCGGCGCGGGCCTCCTCGACCGGGTCGGCGGTGAGCGAGTAGCGGATGGTGTCGCCGATGCCCTCCATGAGCAGCGTGGCGATGCCGGCCGTCGCCTTCACCAGACCCGCGGGCGGCGGGCCGGCCTCGGTGACCCCGAGGTGCAACGGCGCGTCGGTGACCTCGCTGAGCTGGCGGTAGGCCTCCACCATCAGCGGCACGCTCGACGCCTTGACGCTGATCTTGTACGTGTGGAAGTCGACGTCCTCGAAGTACGCGATCTCCTGCAGCGCGCTCTCCACCATCGCCTCGGGGCGGATGCCGCCGTACTTCTCGTACAGCGCCGGGTCCAGCGAGCCGCCGTTCACCCCGATGCGGATGGGGATGCCCCGGTCCTTCGCCTCGGCAGCGACGGCCTTGATGTGCTCGGGCTTGCGGATGTTGCCCGGATTGAGGCGCAGGCCGTGCACGCCGGCCTCCATCGCCGCGAGCGCCATCTTGTACTGGTGGTGGATGTCGGCGATCACCGGGATCGGCGACCGCGGGACGATCTGCGCGAGACCCTCGGCGGCCTCCGGCTCGTTGCACGTGCAGCGCACGATGTCGCACCCAGCGGCGGCGAGCGCGTAGATCTGCTGCAGCGTGCCCTCGACGTCGGCCGTCTTCGTGACGGTCATCGACTGCACGGTGATCGGGGCGTCACCACCGACGGCGACCTTGCCGACGTGGATCTGGCGGGTGGCGCGGCGCGGGTAGCGCGCGGCCGACGTGTCCCCGGTGGAGGAGGCGGGTGCGTTCACGGCTCTCAGTGTGCCAGCGGTGCGCCCGCTTCGCAGTTCGGAGCGGGTGTGACCGTCAGCCGCCCGATCGGGCGCGGATCAGCCGCCGATGGGGCGGACGATGTCGAGGTACAGGCCGGCGATCATCAAGAACGCGAGCAGCGCCATCATCGTCATCGCCACCGGCACCATCTTGCTGACGTCGGCCTGGTACGGCGCCCGACCCTTGCGGCTGCGCAGTCGCTCGTAGGTGGCGATCGCCGCGTGTCCGCCGTCGAAGGGCAGCATCGGGAACAGGTTGAGCAGGCCGACGAACACGTTCACGCCGGCGAGCAGGATCAGGATGCCGGCGAGGCCCGTGTCCTCGCCGACGAGGCCGCTGAAGCGCGACACCCCGACCACGGTGGTCGGCTGCGTCGTGGGGTCCTCCGCCGTGCCGGCCAGGTGCTCGAAGATGTTCACCGGGTTGAGCACGACGACCACGCCACGGACGCTCTGCCACATGCCGTCACCCAGGTCGGTGACGCTGCGGGTGGCCGCCTCGGTCAGCGGCATCGACTGCCAGTCGTTCTCCGAGCCCGACCGGGTACCGACGTAGGCCTTGCCGAAGTCGGGACCCTGGTTCGGGTTGGCGCCCATCCCGACCTGCAACTCCAGGATCTCGCCGTCGCGCTCGATCACGAACGGCACGAGGTCGCCCGGCCGGTTGGACTGCACCAGCGCCACGTACTCGGCGCCGGTGGTGGGCGTCTGGCCGCCGATGCTGAGCACGACGTCCTCGGTGCGCAGGCCCGCTTCCTCGGCCGGCCCGCCGGGGACGACCTCGGCGATCGCGACGCGACCCGTCGGCTCCAGCACGCCCTTCGTGGCGTACACGCCGAACAGCAGGCCGACCGCGATGATCATGTGCATGATCGAGCCCGCGCAGATCACCAGCATCCGCTTCGGGTAGCTCTGGTTGCGGTAGGCGCGTGGCTCGTCCTCGGGGTCGACCTCGTCGAGGTTGTTCATGCCGATGATCCGCACGAACGCGCCGAGCGGATAGGCGCGGACGCCGTACTCGGTCTCGCCGCGACGGAAGCTCCAGAGCTTGGGGCCCATGAACAGGAAGAACTGGGTGGCCTTCATGCCGGTCCAGCGGGCGGTGACGAAGTGGCCCACCTCGTGCAGGAAGATGCACACCAGCAGCAGCACCACGAACACGAACGCGTAGACGTTCCAGGCGGCGAGCAGCGCCAGCAGCGCCGCGATCACGCCGAGTCCGACCACCGCACGCGCGCCACCGGCGGTGTCGTCGACGTCCGGCCGCTCGCTCGCGCCACCGGCGAGCACCTCGTTGCGGAACTTGTGGTAGGTCGACTCGCCCGTCGCCGACGCGGGTGGCACGTTGGACGGCGACCCGTCGATCGGCGGCGGGGTCGACGGCGGCGGGGGCGGCGGGAGGGTCTGGCTCATGGTGCGGTGGGTTCCTCTGCGGCGGCGGTTCAGGGGGACAGTCCGGCGATCACGTCGGCGGCCACCTGCCGCGCCCGTGCATCGGCGGCGACGATGTCGTCGACGGTGGTATCGGCACCCGGCTCGTGGCGCTGGAGCGACTCGTCGCACACGTCGGCGATCTGCGGCCACCGCAGGCGCCCGGCGAGGAACGCCTCGACGGCGACCTCGTTCGAGGCGCTGAGCCAGGCGGGAGCGGTGCTGCCGTGGCGGCCCGCCTGGTAGGCGAGGTCGAGGCAGCGGAAGGTGGCGGTGTCCGGTGGCAGGAAGTCGAGCCGGCCGAGGCTCGACCAGTCGATCCTCCCGAACGGCGTGGCGATGCGCGCCGGGTACGCGAGTGCGTAGCCGATCGGCAACCGCATGTCGGGCATCGACAGCTGCGCCATCGTGCAGCCGTCGGTGAACTCGACCATCGAGTGCACCACGCTCTGCGGGTGCACGACGACCTCGATCCGGTCGAACGGGGTGCCGAACAGCTCGTGGGCCTCGATCACCTCGAGGCCCTTGTTCATCAGCGTCGACGAGTCGATCGTGATCTTCGGGCCCATCTTCCACGTCGGGTGGGCGAGCGCCTCGTCGACGGTGACGTGCTCGAGCTCGGCGGCGGCGCAACCCCGGAACGGGCCACCACTCGCGGTGAGCACCACGCGGGCGACCTCGCGGTCGAGGTGCACCGACGACCGCAGGCACTGGTGCACGGCGCAGTGCTCGCTGTCGACCGGCACGATCTCGGCGCCCGGCGTGGCCCGCAGCGGCTGCACGACCGGGCCGGCGGCGATCAGGCTCTCCTTGTTGGCGAGCGCGAGCCGGCGCCCACTGCGCAGCGCGGCGACCGTGACCGGCAACCCGGCGAATCCGACGACGGCGTTCACCACCACGTCGGCCGGCTCGACCAGCGCCGTCAGGTCGTCGACCACCTCGGCGAAGGGCAGCGCCTCCGCCACGCGGGCACGCTGGGCGGGATCGCCGACGGCGACGACCTTCGGCCGGAACTCGAGCGCCTGCTCGATCAGGACGTCGACCGACGACCCGACGCCGAGCGCGACCACCTCGTAGGCACCCGCCTCGGCACGGACCACGTCGAGGGTCTGGGTGCCGATGCTGCCGCTGCTCCCGGCGATCGCGACACGGACGGACATGGCGCCATTCTGCCAGCGTGCGGCCGCGGCGACCCGTCGGGACGGTGTCGAGTTGGTCACCCCCGGCCGGTCGACCGCGCCGGCCGTCCGCGCCGGCCGTCAGCGCCGGTCACCGGTCACGGCCGCCGGGCCGGACCCGTCACGGTCAGATCGTGGCCCAGGGCTCGAGCACGAGCATCAGGTAGTAGACCGCGGGCAGGGTGAGCAGGAAGCCGTCGAAGCGGTCGAGCACCCCGCCGTGGCCCTTCACGATGCTGCCGAAGTCCTTCACGTCGAGGTTGCGCTTGAACATGCTCTCGGTGAGGTCGCCGAGCGGCGCCGTGAGCGAGACCACCACACCGAGGATCAGCAGGTCGCCCGTGCTGTTCCAGGTGGTGCTGGACCCGGCGACACCGACGACGATCATCGCGAGCAGCGTCATCACGGTGCCCCCGATGAAGCCCTCGACGGTCTTGTTCGGGCTGATCCAGGCGCGCAGCGGCGTGCGACCGGCGGCGGAGCCGATGAACAGCGCACCGACGTCGTTGGCGACCACGCAGAGCGCGAGCAGGAACAGCGTGTCGGTGCCCACCGAGGTGGACGCCACGCCCTCGGCCACGACGATGCCCCCGGACACGGTCGACGCCGACAGAATGAGCGCAGCGAAGGCGCCGGTCACGCCGATCCACACGATGCCGAGCATCGTGATCGCCGTGTTCGGCAGCGGGCTCGATTCGATGCCGTTGGCCGTCACGAAGGTGAGGCACGCCGCGGCGAACGCGAGCAGCAACACGAGCGGGATCGAGCTCTCCCCCACCCAGTACGCGGCGAGCGGCAGGCACACGACGGCGACGATGCCGGCCACGGTGGCGGGCCGGTAGCCCTTCTCGGTGACCTTGTCGTAGAACTCCACGGCGGCGAGGCCGACGATGGCGACCACGATCGCGAGCACCGCCCACGGCTCGAACAGCAGCGCACCGATGAACGCGGCGGCGATGATCAGCCCGACGGCGACGGCCGTCGGCATGTCGCGACCCGACGACGGTGCGGGCCGCGCCGTCTGGCCGGTGGCGGACGTGGGACGCACGGGCCGCGGACCACGCACCGGGTCGGTGCGACCGGCGCCGCGCGACGACTTCTTCGGCATCGGTCGGCCCATCCGGTCGTCGGTGGGGTCGGTGCCGATCGTGATCCGGCCGGGACCACGACGCGCCGTGGCGGCCGACGGGTCGTCGGCGTCCTCGAACGGGTCGCCGGTGCGGTCGTCGAACGAGGCCCGGACCGGCATCTCCATCTCGCCGGTGGGCACCGGGTCGTCGCTCCACACCGGGGCGTCGGAGGAGAACGACGACCACACATCGAGGTCGTCGGTGCCGTCGAGACCGCTCGCCACCGGCTCGCGGGCCGACAGTGTGGTCGGCATCTCACCGGTCGGCGGGGCCGTCCAGTGCGGCAGCGGGCCGGTGTCGGCGGTGCCGAACGACAACTCGTCGCTCGGATCGCTCATCTCCCGCGTCAGGTCGTCGCCGAACAGCGGAGGCCCGAAATCGTCGTCGTCGTCACGACGACCCCGACGCCAGACATCATCGCTCATGAGGGTTCCCCCGTTTCTCGCTGCTCGACCATGGTGGCACGTCGCGGCAGGTCAGGACGTGCACGCTGCGTGAGATCGCGATCGTCGCGCACACCGCGATCACCACGGACGCCGCGATCGACTGCCATCGGCACGCGTGCCGTCAGACCTCGAGCAGTTCCTGTTCCTTGCGTGCCAACGCCTTGTCGATCATCTCGACGTGGTCGTGGGTGATCTTCTCGAGCTCCTTCTCAGCACGCTCGAGCTGGTCGGCGGAGATCTCCGCCGCCTTCTCCGCGGCCTCCAGGTGCTTGCGTGCGTCACGACGGATGTTCCGCACGGCGACACGGCCGTCCTCGGCCATGTTCTTCACGATCTTGACGTACTCCTTGCGGCGCTGCTCGGTGAGCGCCGGGAAGTTGAGCCGGATGACGACGCCGTCGTTGGAGGGGTTGATGCCGAGGTCGCTGTCGCGGATGGCCTTCTCGACGGCGGCCAGCGTGGCCCGGTCGTGGGGCTTGACCACCAGCTGCCGGGCCTCGGGCACCTGGAACCCGGCCAGCTGCTGCAGCGGCACCATCGTGCCGTAGTACTCGACCTGGAGCCGTTCGACCAGCGCGGGGGTGGCTCGGCCCGTGCGCACGGTGGTGAACTGCGTCTGCACGTGCTCGACGGCCTTCTCCATCTTCTCGATGGCTTCGAGGAGCGTCTCTTCGGTCACCGGCACAGGTTACCGACGATGTGCACGCTGCGTGGCCATCGGACCTGGGCGCGACGCCGGGAATCGGGTCGACGCGATGTCGGCGCGGTGGTCCGCGGTGGTCCGCGGTGGTCCGCGGTGGTCCGCAGTGGTCCGCAGTGGTCCGCAGTGGTCCGCGGTGGTTCGCGGTGGTTCGCGGTGGTCGGCAGGGTGTCAGCGCGGATCGGTGAGCGGCGGGTCGTCGTGTCGACGACGGCGCATCTGCGGCGCTGCGCTGTGGATGATCGTGCCCACCTGCTCGCCCCCGAGGATCGCCTGCAGCGCACCCGGCGACGACATGTCGAACACCACGATCG
>WLDE01000162.1 GCA_009704985.1 Actinomycetota bacterium
GCCCTGTGCGCCTCCGGCCGGTCGGCCTCCACCCCGCCCGGCTGACCCCGCTCATCCGACCCGGCCGTTCGAACCGGCGACCCGACCCGGCGACCCGACCCGGCCGTTCGAACCGGCCACTGGCGCGCCCCCCGCTCCAGCAAGGCGGCGTCAAGGTCTGCCCGTCGTGGGCCCCGGACCTCAAGCGGCGGCGGGCGACGGCCGATGACTCCGACGATGAGCGCCCACCCAGCGAGCAGCACACCGGCCGGGACGGCCCCACCCACGGGGACCGTCGCCGCCCGCCGGGCGCAGACCGTGGTCGCTGCCTCGGAGGAGAAGATCGCACGGCGAATCGCCGTCATGCTCGCCGAGCGCCGACGTCGCTCGGGGGCGAGCGTGCGAGCCGTCGCCCGCTCGAGCGGCGGCCGATTCTCCGCGAAGCAGCTCCGGGCGATCGAGGCCGGTCGAGTCGCGATCGACCCCGAGACGGCCCACGAGCTGGCCGAGCTCTACGGCATCGACGTCACGATCGCCGCCCCCGACCGCATGCCGATCGCGATCGACCCCCGAGGGGTGCTGTCGACCGGTGGCTCGGCGATCTCGTTCGATCCGAGGAACGTCGACTCGCTGCTCGAGAACTACCTCCGGCTCGTCCGTGCCCTGCGCGGCGAGGAGCGACCCCAGGCCATCGAGCTGCGCCGCAACGACGTCGAGGTGCTCTCGCAGTACCTGGAGCTCCCCGGCGAGGCGATCGTCGAGCGGCTCGCGGCGCTGATGGGCGCGACCCAGTTGCAGCGCCGGGTGCTGGCGGGGATGTTCGTGGCCGGGGCGATGGTGATCGGCCTCTCGGCGCTCGCCGCCGCGAACCTGCAGGCGGCCGAGGAGGCCGACGATGCCGACGATGCCGACGACGCGTTCGACGGCCGGACGGAGTTCCCGCCCGCCGTCGTGGTGGACGACCTCGACCCGTCGATCGGGACGATCTGAGGACCGACCTCGTCGGTCTCGCCTAGTCGATCGAGCCGATCTGGGTACCGACCTCGTAGGTCTCACCCTCGACACCGGTGATCCGGACGACCCCCGCCACCGGCGCCTCGATCTCGTTCTCCACCTTGTCGGTCTCGATGCGGTAGAGCACGTCGCCGGGCTGGACGGCCTGGCCGTCCGACACGAGCCACTCGACGAGGGTGCCCTCGGACATCGAGACGCCGAGCTTCGGGATGCTGATGGGGGTGGACATGGGGGTGTTCTTAGCCGAATCGCGTGGTTAGCTACGACACGTGAGCACCACCGAACACCCGACCGACGACACGACGAACGGGGAGATCACGGGGCGGGACACCGGTGACACCGGTGACACCGGCGACACCGGCGAGAACGTCGAGGTCCTCCCCTGGTACCGCAACCCGGTGAACCTCGTGGTGCTGCTGGTGTGCAGCGCGCTGCTGGCCGCGGCGGCCGGGTGGGTCGTCGGGAACAACACCGCACTCCCCGATCCCAACGCCACCGACGTCGGCTTCCTGCAGGACATGCGCGTCCACCACGAGCAGGCCGTGCAGATGAGCCTGATCTACCTCGACGGGCTCGCCACCGACGACGGCATCGACGGCAACCTCGGCATCGTCGCCCGCGAGATCGTGGTCGGGCAGAACATCGAGATCGGCCGCATGATCCAGCTGCTGCGCGACTTCGGCGAGTCGGAGGTCAACGAGACCGACCTGGCCATGACCTGGATGGGCGAGCCGGTGCCGCTCGACCGGATGCCCGGTCTCGCCACCCTGTCCGACCTCGAGACCCTGGCCGCCTCCACGGGCGCGGAGCGCGACCGGGTGTTCGTCCAGCTGATGACCGCGCACCACGAGGGTGGCGTGCACATGGCCGAGCACGCGGCGATGCACGCCTCGACCGACGAGGTGCGACGCATGGCTCGGCAGATGGCCGAGACCCAGACCGAGGAGATCGCCGAGATGGCGCGCCTGCTCGGCCGGATCGGCAGCTGACCCGACGCCCGCGGACGCAGCCCCGCCGGGTCACCCGCACCGGGCACGACCCGGCGCCGGGCGTCAGCCCGTGATGCGGCGGACGGCCGCCTCGATGTCGGCCACCTGCGGCAGGAAGTCCGACTCGAGGTTGGTCGCGTACGGGATCGGCGTGTTCGCTCCGCCCACGCGCTGCACCGGTGCGGCGAGCTCACCGAACAGCTCTTCGTGGATCCGGCTCGACAGCTCGGCGCCGAAGCCGCAGCGGGTGACGGCCTCGTGCACCACGACGGCGCGCTTGGTCTTCGACACCGACGCGAGCACCGTCGCCTCGTCGCACGGCACGAGCGTGCGCAGGTCGACGACCTCGCAGCTGATGCCGTCGGCGGCGAGCTTCTCGGCCGTCGCCAGGCAGTCGTGCACCTGGCGGCCGTACGACACCAGGGTCACGTCGCTGCCCTCGCGCTTGATGTCGGCCACACCGAACGGGATGCGCACGTCGCCCGGGGGCACGGGGCCGCCGTAGCGCTTCGCGTCCCAGTACATCATCATCTGCTCGATGAACAGCACCGGGTCGTCGTCGAAGATCGCGGTGAGCAGCAGGCCCTTCGCGTCGGCGGGCGTGGACGGCACGACCACCTTGATGCCGGGGGTGTGCACGCACCAGGCCTCGAGCAGCTCGGAGTGCTGCGCACCGAACCCGCGGCCCGCACCGGCGGAGGTGCGGATGACGAGCGGCACGGGCGTCTGGCCGCCGCTCATGTAGCGGATCTTGCCGGCGTGGTTCGTCACCTGGTCGAGGCAGGTGGCGATGAAGTCGAACATCATGATCTCGGCGACCGGGCGGTGGCCGGCGATCGCGGCACCGACGGCGGCGCCGATGATGGCGGTCTCGCTGATGGCGGTCTTGCGCACGCGGTGCGTGCCGTACTTGGTGGACAGGCCCTTGGTGACCTTGTAGACGCCACCGGACGGCTCGGCGATGTCCTCACCGAGGAGGAACACCTTCTCGTCGAGGCCCATGGCGACGTCGAGCGCCTGGTTGACCGCCATGGCGAGGGTGAGGACGGGATGATCGGTGTCGGTCTGGCTCATGGCTCGCTCGCTTCGCTGTCGTTCGGTTCGAGTTCGTTCGGTTCGAGTTCGGTCACTTCGAGTTCGGTCACTTCGAGTTCGGTCACTTCGAGTTCGGTCACTTCGAGACGGTCAGATCGGCGTACACGTCGGTGTACAGCTCGTCGGCGTCCGGGTAGGGGCTGTTCATCGCGAACTCGACGGCGTCGTCGATCGCGGCGGTGATCGTCTCCTCGAGCTCGGCGAGCTGCTCCTCGGTGGCGTGACCGTTGTCGAGCAGCCACGCGCGGAACGCCGGCACCGGATCGGCCTCCATGGCCGCCTTGCGCTCGTCTTTGTCCATGTACTCCATGGCGTCACCCATGAGGTGGCCGTGGAAGCGGTACGTGCGGGCCTCGACGAGCGTGGGACCCTCGCCGGCGCGGGCACGGGCGACCGCCTCACCCATCACCTTCCAGGTCGCCACCGGGTCGTTGCCGTTCACGGTGACGCCGGGCATGCCGTACGACGCCGCACGCTCGCTGATGTACTCGACCGGCGTGCTCATCGCCATCGGGGTGTGCTCGCCGTAGAGGTTGTTCTGGCACACGAACACGACCGGCAGCTTCCACACGCCGGCCATGTTGAGGCCCTCGTGGAACGCACCGATGTTCGAGGCGCCGTCGCCGAAGTTGACGACGGTGACCTGGTCGGTGCCGTTCAGCTGCGCGGCGAGACCGAAGCCGTTCGCGATCGGGATGCCCGAACCCACGATGCCGGTCGTGACCATCAGGCCCGACTCCGGGTGGGTGATGTGCATGGGACCGCCCTTGCCCTTGCACGTGCCGGTGGCACGACCGAGGAACTCCGCCCACAGCTCGCGCAGCGGCACCCCCTTCGCGAGGTGGTCGTGCAGACCGCGATAGATCGTGACGACGTAGTCGTCGGGTCGCAGGTGGACACCCCAGCCGGCGCTGATGCACTCCTGCCCGCGAGGCGAGTAGTAGATGAGCTGGATCTGACCGCTCGTCAGCATGCTGCGGAAGCGCTCGTCGCAGAGCTTGATGCGGGACTGGATCTCGAACATCGCGAGCAGCGTGTCGCGGTCGGGCGCGTCGGGTCGTTCGGACATGGGCCGGTTCCTATCAGAGCGACGGCGGCCGACGAGCATCGTGCGCGTAAGCTCGCCACGATGAGCGCGCGCGTGCAGATCGCCCGGTCCCGCCGTCCTCGCCGGTCACGTCGGCGCCACGGCACCACCGTCGCCGCGCTGCTGGCTGCGGCCCTCGTGGCCGCGTCGTGCGGTTCCACGGATCAGGGCGTCACCGCGAGCCGCAGCGACGAGCAGCAGCTCGCACCGGATCCGTCGGACACGCCCGACGGCCCCGGTCCGGACGACACCCTGAACCCGCTCGACCCCACCGACGACCCGGTGGAGACGATCCCGCCGCTGCCCGGCGGCGGGGTGATCGACTTCGGCGCCGAGAAGACCCCGCGCGAGTACGACGCGTTCCTCGACGCCGCGTTCACCGACATCCAGGCGTTCTGGGAGGAGAACTTCGAGGCGGTGTACGGCACGCCGTTCGAGCCGGTGGCCGGCATCTACGCCCACTATCCCGAGCGCTCGGATCTCCCCGTCGACTGCGGCAGCGAGATCGCCTACGAGCAGGTGGAGATGAACGCGTTCTACACGCTCTGCGGCGACATCATCGTGTACGACGACGCGCAGCTGCTCCCGCAGCTCGTCGAGACGCTCGGTGCCGCCGCTGTGGGCGTCGTCGCGGCGCACGAGTACGGCCACGCCGTGCAGAACCGATCGGGGTTCTTCGCGCTCGAGCGCCCCACCGTCGAGGGCGAGCAGCAGGCCGACTGCTTCGCCGGGGCCTGGGCCGCCCACGTGGCGCTCGGCGAGAGCGAGCTGCTCACCTTCGACGACAACGACGTGAAGGCCGGCATCGTCGCGATGATCGAGGTACGCGACCCGCCCGGCATCGACGTCGTCGCCGACCCCAACGGCCACGGCACGGCCTTCGACCGGGTCGGTGCCTTCCAGGAGGGCTTCATCAACGGCGTGCAGCGCTGCGCCGACTTCGTCGACGACCCGAACCCGCGCATCGACCTCGTGTTCACCACGCAGCAGGAGGCCGAGACGGGCGGCGACCTGCCGCTCGACCAGATCCTCGAGGAGCTGCCCCTCGCGCTCGAGACGTTCTGGGCCCCCACGCTCGCGAACGCGGACATCGCCTTCACGCCGCCGCCGCTCGAGGGCTTCGACCCCGCCGGTGCGGCGCCCGACTGCGACGGGCTGCCGGTGGAGCAGCTCGTCACCGACGCCACCTACTGCTCGTCGACCAACACGATCGTGTTCGACGGACCGTTCGTGTCGGAGCTCTGGAACCTGTTCGGCGACCTGTCGTTCAGCTACCCGATCGCCGTCGCCTACAGCGACGCCGTGCAGGTGGCGCTCGGTAGCGGTCTCGCCGGCGAGCCCCGCGAACTGCTGAACGACTGCCTCGTCGGGGCGTGGATCATCGACATCGTGCCCTCGGGCGAGTTCGACGTCGAGGGCAACCCGCTCGCGAACAACCCGAACCAGCGCATCACGCTGTCGGCCGGCGACCTCGACGAGGTGGTGCTCACGGCCGTCGCGCTCGGCGACGAGGCCACCTCCGCCAACGTCCGCGGCACGGCGTTCGAGAAGATCGACGCCTTCCGCACCGGTGTGCAGCGCGGCCTGCCGGGCTGCCAGGAGCTGATCGACCAACCGTGACGAGCAGTACCGGCGGCGACGATCCCGGGGTCGTGGCGGCGCTCGACCTCGGCACGAACAGCTTCCACCTCGTCGTCGCCCGGGTGCACGGCGGTGATCTCGACACGACCAGCTTCGAGGTCGTGACCCGCGAGAAGGAGACGGTGCGGCTCGGCCACGGCGGCGGCGACATGAAGCGCCTCGGCGACGACGCCGTCGAACGCGGCATCGGTGCACTGCGGCGGATGCGACGCATCGCGGACAGCCACGGCGCCACCGTGCGTGCGGTCGCCACGAGCGCCGTCCGCGAGGCCGAGAACGCGGACGTGTTCCTCGCCCGTGCGCGCGACGAGGCGGGCATCGACGTGGAGGTGATCTCGGGCGTCGAGGAGGCGCGGCTCATCCACCTCGGGGTGCTCCAGGCGGTGCCGGTCTTCGAACGTCGTCTGCTGCTCGTCGACATCGGCGGTGGCTCCACCGAGGTGCTCGTCGGCGAACGCGGCGAGACCCTCGCTGCGCGCAGCTTCAAGCTGGGGGCGGTGCGGCTCACCGATCGCTTCTTCCCCGGCGGCGCCGTGGCGCCGAGCAGCGTGGCGGACTGCCGCTCGTACGTCCGGTCGGTGCTCGCCGGGTTCGAGCGCGAGGTGCACCAGCTCGGCTTCGAGGTCGCGATCGCATCGTCAGGCACCGCCGAGACCGTCGCCAGCCTCGTGCGGGCTCGCCACGGTCGACCCGCGCCGCACACGTACAACCGCTTCGAGTTCACCCGGGACGAGCTCGACGACGTCGTCGCCGTGCTCGCCGCACGCCGCACGGCGGCCACCCGCGCCTCGATCCCGGGGCTCGAACCCCAGCGCGCCGACATCATCGTCGCCGGCGCGATCGTGCTGCAGTGCGTGGCGCACGCGTTCGACGTCGCAGCGTTCACGTTCAGCGACGCGGCACTGCGCGAGGGGGTGCTGCTCGACACCATCGCCCGGTCGCGCCGTGCGCTGGCCGCGCCGTCGCCCGACGACCTGCACCACCTGCGCGACGTCGCGCGGCGCAGCGTGCTCGCCCTCGCCGCCCGGTGCGACGACGACCTCGACCACAGCCTGCACGTCGCCCGCCTGGCGCTGCGGATCTTCGACGACACCGCACCGCTGCACGGGCTGTCGAGCACCGCCCGCGACCTGCTCGAGGCCGCCGCCACCCTGGCGAACGTCGGCCTCGTGGTGGCCCACAGCCGTCACCACCTCCACTCGTACTACGTGATCCGCAACAGCGAGCTGACCGGCCTCACCGACCACGAGATCGAGCTGATCGCCCAGGTGGCGCGCTACCACCGCAAGAGCGCTCCCAAGGACTCGCATCCGGCGTTCCAGGCGCTCGACCCGACGAGCCGCCACCTCGTCCGCTCGCTCGCCGCGATCCTGCGCGTGGCGATCGGGCTCGACCGCAGCCACGACGGACGGGTCGTCGACGTGCGCACGGTCGGCCACGGCGGCCGGCTCCGGATCGAGGCCGTGCACGCACCCGATCGCGACGTCGCGCTCGAGGTGTACACCGCGCAGGAGCGCAGCGCGTTGCTCGCCGAGGTGCTCGAGCGACGGGTCGACGTCGTCGCCGTGGCCCGACGCGACGCGGGTCCGGCCCGCTGACCGGGCCACCGACCGGGCCGCGGCGCGGTCCCGCCGGCGTCAGCCGAGCGAGGCGGCGACCAACTCGGCGAGCTCCAGCGGGCGGTCGCCCTGCACGCTGTGACCCGCTCCCTCCACCAGGTGCACCACCAGGTCGGGCCGTCGACGCCGGGCCTCGGCCACGTCGTCGTCGTCGACCACCGGGGACAGCGCGCCACGCACGAGCACGAGCGGGCAGGCCACGCTGCCGAAGTCGTCCCACATCGGCGAGAGCGCCGGCGCCTCCGCGGGCGCGTCCGAGGTGGTGGAGGCGGCCGGCGCGTCGGCGCCGGACATCGCCGGCGGGGTGCTCGACCGGCCGTGGCCGCGGCGGTCGTAGCGCCACTGCCAGCTCCCGTCGTCGAGCTGCCTCGCGTTGTGCAGGATGCCGCGCCGCAGCGAGCTGATCGTGCGCGTCGGGTTGTGCTCGATCGTCCGCTCCAGCAGCGACTCGAAGCTCGGGAAGCTCTGCGGCCCGCTGACGAAGTCGATGATCGCCTTCGTCTTCGACGCGTTGACGCCGGGCGTGATGTCGATCATCACGAGCGAGCGGACGAGGTGGGCGTGACGCACCGCGAGCTGCAGGGAGGTGAGCCCACCGAGCGACATGCCGACGACCGTCCGCGCCGTCGGCGCGAGCGCGGCGACCGCGACGGCCACGTCGTCGGCGAGGTTCGCCGGCGAGTAGGCACCGTCGTCACGCCAGTCGGAGTGGCCGTGACCGGGCAGGTCGACCGCGATCGCGCTGCGCCCCAGCGCCATGATCGTGGTGTCCCAGGTGTGTGCGTTCTGCGAGCCGCCGTGGACGAACACCAGCTCGGGCTCGGTCTCCCCCCAGACCAGGGCGCTCACCGCGCGCCCGTCGGCCAACGACACCGACTCGCGGCGCACGACCGGCGGGGCGTCGAAGGGGAGGCCGTACTCTGCGGCGTTCTCGTGGAACAGGCCGAACTCGTCGTAGTGGATGCGCTCCGACATGGACGCCATGGTGTCAGGAGCGGCGCGGTCACCCTCCATCGAGCCGTCGATCCCGCGCAGGGACCCGGGTGCTGGACCCCGGTGCTCGACCCCGGTGCTCGACCCCGGTGCTGGAGGTCAGGCTGCCGGCGGTTCGGCGGGCGGCGGGGCCGTGGTGACCGGCGCCGCCGTCGTGGCCGGGGCCACCGTCGTGGTGGGCGCCGGCTTCGTGGTGGTGGTCGGGGGCCGCGTGGTGGTGGGCGCCGGTGCGGTGGTGGGCGCCGCCGCGGCGACCGTGGTGGTGGTCGTGGTGGACGACGTCGTGGTGGTGGCGTTCGGGTCGGGGCGGTTGAACGACGGCAGGCTCTCCTCGCGGGTGTACCACTCGGGTTCCTTGCCGTCGTGACCCCAGACGAACACGCGGTCGCGACGCTCGACCAGCGAGGGGAACACCTCGGAGAGCTTGTTGTGGATGCGGACGCACCCGTGCGACGCCGGATGGGTCGGCACGTTGTCGGCACCGTGGATGGCGATGCCGTAGTTGAAGTACACCGGGTTCAGCATGCCGCCGAGCGGGCCCACCCGCTTGCCGTCGTACCGGCGGGTGAACTGGAACACCCCGCCGGGCGTCTTCGACTCCGCGCAGATGTCCTTCTCGACGGGCGGGTCGAGCGGGTTGCCGTTCTCGTCGGTGTCGAGGGTGATCCGCTCGCAGAACGTGGCCGGCGTGAGCCCGTCCTCGAGCAGCTCGCCGGTGGAGATGTGGGCGATGAACACCGGCACGTCGTCGCGGAACACCGCCATCACCTGCTGCGGCAGGTACACCTCGACGTGGGTGGAGCCGAGTCCCTGCGGTCGACGCGGGGCGATGCTGATCGGATCCTGCATCTGCTGCCAGAGCTCGTTCGTGACGGCGGTCTTGCTGTCGCTCTGGTCGAGCTCCTGCCAGGTCATGCCGCCGACGAGCTTCTTGTACGCCCACACGGCCTGCTGGGTGAGGCTGCCGAACTGGCCGTCGATCACGCCGGGCACGAAGCCGAGTTCCGTGAGGCGGGCCTGCAGTCGCTCGACCTCGGGCCCGAAGGCGCCCATCGCGAGCGTCTCCGTGAGCGAGGTCTTCACGATCGGTGCCACGGTGGTGTCGGTGACGATCTGCGCGGCCGTGGTGGCCGACGGGTCGAAGGTCGGGGTGACGAGCGAGGCGGTGGACTCGGTGGACTCACCCGTGTCGCCCTCGCTGCGGCCCGACACCCCTGCGGCGACGACCACGAGCAGGACGCAGCCCGCGGCGATGGCCGGCATCCAGCGGCGTGCGTCGCCGGCGCCGACGTCGGCATCGGGGCGGCGCCGCACGGGTGGCCTGCCCGCGGTGCCCGACCGAGCACGCGATCCCTCCGTCGATCCGGTCTTCGATCCGGTCCTCGATCCGGTCGCGGAACCGCCGTTCGGCCGCCGCACCGCGCCCGCGTCGCGGCTCGGCGCGTGCTGTCGCGTCGGCGGGTGACGCCTCGGCGGCGGGTCTGCTGGCCGGCGGGTGTTCACGAGGCACCGGGTTCCGGGGTCGGGCCCCGACCGCGAGGGCCGAGGGCATGGGCGGGAGTGGTCGAAGGATACCAACCGACCCTCGTCGCGCGTCCGCGGGCACCCTCCGCGTGCGTGACCTCCGTCGGCCCATCCGGCCCGCCCAGCCGGACGGGCGTCGCCGGACGGGTGCCGAATCGGCGGGTTCCGGCCCGGAGTGTCAGCGGACCGGGGTGAGGCTGCGCAACTCGCGACGCAGCGTGAACATCTCGACGATGATCTTCTTGATCACGCCGAGCGACGACAGGGTGCTCACCCCGCGCGTCCGGGGGAAGTAGTCGACCCCGAACTGGATGACCTCGAAGCCGAGCTTGCGACTCCGGATGATGAGCTCGGCGTCGATGAACGACCCCTCGCTGCGGAGCGTGACGTGCTCGAACACGCTGCGACGGCAGAGCTTGAAGGCGAAGTTGATGTCGCGCATGCGGACGCCGAACAGGCGCCGGATGAGCACGTTGTAGAAGAAGGTGTAGATGGCTCGCGACGGACCCTCACCCACCCGGTCGAACCGGTACGCGCTCACGATGTCGGCCTCGTAGTAGCGGAGCAGGCGGATCGCCTTGTGCAGCTCGGCCATGTCGAAGGGCAGGTCGGCGTCGGTGTAGAGCACCAGGTCGCCCGTGGCCGAGGCGAAGCCGGTCTTGATCGAGCCGCCGAGCTTGCGGTTCACCGGGTGGTGGACGACCTTCACGTGGCGGTCGGCGGCGGCGAGCTCGTCGGCGATCTTGCCGGTCAGGTCGGTGGAGGCGTCGTCGACGACGATCAGCTCGTAGTCGGCGATGCTGCCGGCGGCGACGAGCTCGTCGGCGACCTCCTTGGCCGCGGCGATGGTGCGCTCGATGTACGCCTCCTCGTTCCACATGGGGAAGAAGATGGTGAGCGTCTCGTCCACGCGCTGCCGGCGTTCCATCGGCGGAAGGCTAGCCAGCAGGTCCTGGTGATCCGCCCCGACAGCCGTGCGCGGCACCGCCCCGGGGCCCGGACCGGTACGCTCGGTCGC
>WLDE01000163.1 GCA_009704985.1 Actinomycetota bacterium
ACCCGCGACGCCTCCCCCGCCTCCCCCGCCGACCTCCGCCCCGGCCACCACCGCACCGCCTCCACCGCCGACCACGCTCCCGGTGCTCACCGCTCCGCCCGACGACTCGTCGCGAGGCACGCAGTGACGGGAGCAGCACCCCGTCCGGCGAGCGGCACCACCGCGCACCTCGCGTTCCGCGCGATGAGCACCGACGTCACCGTCACGTTGGTGGGCGGTCACCCCGGTCTGCTCGACTGGGCCCGCGATCGCGTCGCCGAGCTCGAACAGCGCTGGAGCCGCTTCCTGCCCGGCTCGGAGATCAGCCGGCTGAACGGCGCCGGCGGGACCGCGCTGCACGTGAGCCACGACACCGTGGTCGCCGTGCGGGCGGCGTGCTCGGCCTGGATCGCGACCCACGGGTGCTACGACCCGACCGTGCACGACTCGCTCGTCCGGCTCGGCTACGACGACACGATCGACGTCGTCCGTGGCCGCGGCGGCGGCACGGCCCCCACGCTGCTGCCGGCTCCCGGCTGCGAGGGCATCACCTTCGACGAGTCGACCGGGTCGGTCCGGCTCCCGCGCGGTGTGCGTCTCGACCTCGGCGGCATCGGCAAGGGGCTCGCCGCCGACCTCGTGGTCACCGGGCTGCTCGAACGTGGCGCGAGCGGCGCCCTGGTGTCGGTCGGGG
This sequence comes from Actinomycetota bacterium, assembly GCA_009704985.1. Taxonomy (GTDB): domain Bacteria; phylum Actinomycetota; class Acidimicrobiia; order Acidimicrobiales; family Ilumatobacteraceae; genus VFMC01. Next base: position 674 of record WLDE01000163.1, read on the forward strand.
GCGACCTGCGCGTGGCCGGTGCCGCACCGAACGGCCGCGCCTGGAACGTCGCGATCGAGGACCCGCGCACGGATCGTCCGATCACGTTCGTCGAACTGCTCGACGGCGGGGTGGCGACGAGCACCACGCTGCGTCGCCGCTGGCGGATGGGGCAGCGGCCGCACCACCACCTCCTCACACCCGGCACGGGCGCGAGCACGGGCGCCAGCACGACCAGCGACGTCGTCGGGGTCGGCGTCGTCGGGGTCGGCGTCGTCGGGGTCAGCGTCGTCGGGGTCAGCGTCGTCGCCGGATCGGCCGCCTGGGCCGATGCGCTGTCGAAGGTGCCCTTCGTGGACGACCGACGGACCGACTGCTTCGACCAGGCGTCCTGCCTCGTCATGTACGCGGACGGGACCACCACGACCCACGGCCGCTTCCCCGCGGTCGCCGTCTCGCACGGGTGATCGCCATGGGCATCATCGCGTTCGAGTGGGACTTCGAGTTGGACAAGGTCGACTGGTACGTCGCTCGTTCCAGCGGGTGGGTGGCGTTCGTGCTGCTCGCCTGCACCGTGGTGTGGGGCGTGCTGGGCGTGACCCGCCTCGTCGAGCGGCGAGGCCTGCCGCGGTGGCTGATGGAGCTGCACCGCCACCTGGCTCTGCTGACGATCGTGTTCACCGCGATCCACCTCGCCGCACTCGTGTGGGACGACTACATGGTGATCGGCTGGCGCGAGATCCTCGTGCCGATGGCGATGGACGAGTACCGCCCCGGCGCCGTCACCTGGGGGGTGATCGCGCTCTACCTGCTCGTCGCGATCCAGATCACCTCCTGGCTGCGCAACCGGCTGCCGCGCCGGGTGTGGCGTGGTGTCCACCTGCTGGCGTACCCGACGATGTGGATGGTCACGATGCACGGGCTCCAGGCCGGCACCGACGCCGGTGTCCCCGCGGTGCGGTGGGGCACGATCGTGGTGGTCGGGCTCGTGTCGTTCCTCACGTTCATCCGGCTGTTCACCGTCGGGCCGCGCCGCCGCCGCTCGGACGACGCGGTCGATACGCTCGGGCGGGATGTCGACACGCCCCCGGACGCCGATCGCGACGACCCTGGCCGCGGCGCTGAGCTCGATGCTGCTGCTGGCGGGCTGCGCACTGGGTGAGCGGCCCTACTTCGAGGAGTCGCCCACGGTGGTCGGCACCTCGACGGGCGACGACGCGATCGACGCGGTGCTCGACCTGCTCGACGGCGTGGGCGACGCCACGTTCACGGCCACCTACCAGGTCACGTTGAGATTCGGCGGCAAGGTCTCCGCCGCCACGATCACCCAGGTCGGCACCAGGCGCTCGGTCACGATCGGCCAGCTGCGCTTCGTCATCGACGGTGTCGGCAACCGCACCTGCGCGCTGGACACCGGGGTGTGCGAGGACGGCGTGCAAGCCGCACGTGTGAGCGACACCGGCCTCACACCCGACTTCGCGTCCGGCGACATGGCCAAGCGGCTGCGACGAGACGCGACGGCGCGGATCGCCACGTCGGTCGTGTCGCAGGCCGAGATCGCAGGCCAGACGGCGACGTGCGTCGACGTGTCGGTGAGCGGCGGCACCAAGCAGTACTGCGCGCTCGCCGACGGTGCGATCGCACGCTTCGTCGGGGCCGACATCGACCTCCAGCTGATCAGCTACCTGCCCTCGGCGGACGAGACGCTGTTCACGCCCTGCCCCGAGGGGTGCGCGCCACTCGGGCGTGCGCACCCCCGGGACGGACGGGTCACTCGTCGGCGAACCAGCTGCCGTGGAAGCCGTGCGGGATGCGCTGCGGCACCGGCACCGTCGCGATCGGGCCGGCGCTCATGTCGGCCGCGTCGAGCACGACGAAGCTGGACGAGTTCTCCGCTGCGTCGTAGACGAACGTGACGAGGTAGCCCTCGTCCTCACCCGCAGCGTCATCGGCCGGGACGAACACCGGCTCACCGGTCATCGACGACGGGCCGAGGTCGTGGAAGGCGCGCTCGCCGGTGACGAGGTCGTACTTCAACACGTTCGTCGGCGCGTTCATGCTGTTCGGGTCGGAGCCCGGCCGCGGGCCGACGCACCAGCCGTACCGGTTCACGAGCCCCGTGCGCCGGTCGTCGATGCGAGGGAACGCGTGCGAGACGTCATCGAGCTGCGTCTCGGTGACGGTGCCGGTGGTGAGGTCGAACGCCCAGCGGTGCAGGTAGCTCGGCTCGAACTTGTCGGCACCGCCCTTCCACATCGACGCGTGACGACCGGCATCGAGGTACACGGTGGTGCCGTCGTCGCTCTCCCAGGCGTTCATGATGTGGAACACGTAGCAGAGGTCGACGTCGAACCAGCGGGGCTGCTCGCCCTGGCGGGCGCGGTCGCGGTGGAGCAACCCGATGCGGGCGCCGTAGCTCTCGCGCCACTCGAACGGCATCGTGCCCTTGATCGCCAGGTCGAGGTCGAACACGACCGGCATGTCGAGGAAGATCGCGTAGTTCCGGCTGAGCGCGAAGTCGTGCACCATCGTGGGGCCCGGCACGTCGATCGCCTGGCTGTGCACCAGGTTCCCGGCGGCGTCGGCGACGTGGTACGTGACGAACGGGGCCGTCACGAGCTCGTAGCCGAAGAAGTGCATCTCGCCGGTCTCGGCGCACGTGTGCGGGTGCGCGGTGAACGGCGTGTGCAGGCGGCCACCGAAGTCGTAGGGGCCGAGCGTGTCGAGCTCGGGCGACACCTCGTTCGGGAAGCTGCCCTCCTCGAGGGCGAAGATCCGGCCGGCGTGGCGGACGACGTGGGTGTTCGCGAGCCCGACCGTGAGATCCATCGTGCCCGTGATGGCGTCCATGCGGTCCGCGCCGGCGAGCGCCTTCGTGCGCACCCACCGGTTGCGGTACCACTCCGCCCTACCGTCGCGCAGGCGCACGCCGTGGAGCATGCCGTCACCCGCGAACCAGTGCATCGTCGGGCCGTGCTTGGGGTTGGCCCCGTTTCGGATGTAGCGGCCGTTCAGCTCGGGCGGGAGCGAGCCGATCACGGGGAGGTCGAACGCCTCGACCTCCTCCATCACCGGCGCGTAGTTGCCGCGCATGTGGAAGGGAAGCCGGGCGTCGGTGGCGGTGGCGTCGTCGAGTGCCGTCATGACCGAAGCCTTGCACAATCGCACGATGCAGGAGAACGGGGAGCACGCCCGATCGGCCCGGCTCCGCGCCGGTGTGCGACGATCCGGCGCATGATCACCGGCCACACCACCACGACGCGGGTGGTGCTCGCCCGGCGCCCCGAGTCGACGGCGACGCCCGACTGCTTCTCGCTCGAGACGGTGCCCACGGCGCCGCTCGCCCCGGGCGAACTGCGCGTCGCCGTGGAGCACGTGTCGGTCGATGCCGGAACGCGCACGATGCTCGACGGCGAGGGCTTCCACCAGCAGGTCGCCATCGGTGCGGTGATCCACGCCACCGGTGTGGGACGTGTCGTCGACACCACCCTCGACGACTGGCCCGTCGGCCAGGCCGTGCGCGGCCGGCTCGGCGTCCAGACGCTCGCCACGGTCACGCCGCAGCAGGTGACGAAGGTCGACGACACCATCGGCCCGCTCCGGCTCCACCTCGGACCGCTCGCCGGTTCGACGGGCGTGACCGCCTGGATCGGGGTGCGGCACATCGGCAGGGTGTCCGCCGGCGAGACGTTCGTCGTGTCGGGCGCGGCCGGAGCGGTCGGATCGATGGCCGGCCAGATCGCGAAGCTCGACGGCGCCCGCGTCATCGGGATCGCCGGCGGTCCGGCCAAGTGCACCCATCTCGTGGAGCGGCTGGGCTTCGACGCCGCGATCGACTACCGGCACGACGACGTCCGCGCGCGGCTGGGCGACCTGTGCCCCGACGGGGTCGACGTGTTCTTCGACAACGTCGGCGTGCCGATCCTCGACGACGTGCTCGACCGGCTGGCGATGCGCGCCCGCGTGGTGATCTGCGGTGCGATCTCCCAGTACGACCACATGGACCGGGTGACCGGCCCGTCGCGCTACCTGCGGCTCGCCGAACGCCAGGCGACGATGGCCGGGTTCGCCTACTTCCACACGCCGGAGCTCATCGGCCCGGCGCTCGACGACCTGACGGCGTGGGTGCGCGACGGCAGGGTGTGGCTGCCCGAGACCGTGCTCGACGGCATCGATCGCTACCCCGAGGCGTTGCCGCTGATGTACGCCGGCGGCAACGTCGGGAAGTTGCTCGTGCGGATCGGCTGACGCCTCGAACGAACGGGCGAACGGACGAACGGACGGCCCGAAGGACGCCTCCGACGGCCGGACCGTCAGCGGAAGCAGACGAGGTCGTGGTTCGCGTGGTTCATCGAGAGCGGGCCGTCGGGGGTGGCCACGACGATGTCCTCGAGGCGCATGCCCCAGCGCCCCGCCACGTAGATGCCGGGCTCGACACTGAAGGCGTGCCCGGCCTCGATCGGCTGGTCGTTGCCCTCGACCATGTACGGGTCCTCGTGGGCCTCCATGCCGATGCCGTGCCCGGTGCGGTGGATGAAGTACTCGCCGTACCCCGCGTCGGCGATCACCCGACGCGCGGCCCGGTCGACGTCCTGGCAGGTGTTGCCGACCACGCCGGCGCGCACCCCGGCGGCCTGCGCCTCGTGCAGCACCGCGTAGGCCTCGGCGACCTCGGCGGGCGGGTCGCCCAGGAACACGCAGCGCGTGATGTCGCTGCAGTAGCCCGCCATCGTGCCGCCGAAGTCGGTGAGCACGATCTCGCCCTCGCGGATGACGCGCGCACCCGGGTGGTGGTGCGGCGACGCCGCGTTCTCGCCGGCGGCGACGATCGCGAAGTTCACGACGTCGTGCCCCTCGGCGAGCAGCCGGGCGGAGATGTCGGCCGACACCTGTGCCTCGGTGCGCCCGACGAGCGGGATCTCGCCGGCGTGCAGCTGTGCCGCCACGCGGTCGGCGGCCGCCCCGGCGGCCTGCAACGCAGCGATCTCGGCGGCGTCCTTGCGGGTGCGGAGCGCGTTCATCACCTCGGTGCTGCGCACGTAGCGGGTGCCGGTCGCACCGGTGCCGCTCGGCCAGTGACCGAGCAGTTCGACGAGGAACCGGGCCCACATCGTGTCGCCGACGGCGGCGACGCCCGGGCGACCCACCAGCTCGGCCACGATCGCGACCGGGTCGTCGGTCTCGTTCCACGGCCGGAGGCCGAACACCCCCGGCTGCTCGGTCACCCTCGGTGCCTCGAGCCGCGGGATCACGAGCGTGGCGTCACCGTCGCGGGGGACGACCAGCATGGTGAGCCGTTCGAGCGGCATCGCCTCGTACCCGCAGAGGTAGGGCAGGTCGCTGCCCACCGACAGCAGCAGCACGTCGACGCCGCGGTCGGCCATGACCTCCCGAGCGCGGGCGATGCGATCCAGGAAGGTGAGGGTGCCGGCGGACGTGCTCGCGGTCATGGGTCCATTCTGGCGCCGGTGCGGAGCCGTGCCACCTGCGTTGCGTACCGGGTACCCATCCTCCCGGTCGGGCCCGGGGGCACGACATGGCGATCAGCGTGGGTGTCGAGGAGGACCGCGTGGTGAACCTGCGGTTGCAGGTGGTCCTGGACGGTCAGCAGGCGTACCTCGCCGAGTGACGCCAGCCGGTGGAGGAGTGGCGTCTCGCGCAGCTCGTCGTCCAGGCGGACGCCACGCACGTCGACCGCCAGGACCCGATGCGGGTGGCGCTCGACTTCACGATGCAGGCGCCGGTGGTGACGAGGCCGCGACCGGCCGACGGTCGTGGAAGTGCGACGGCGGTCCTGGCGGACCGTCTGCGCGGCGGTCCGCTGCGGCGCGTCAGGCGTCGATCGGGAGACCCGCGATGAGCGGGTGCGGCTCGCGGTGCGCGTCGAGGTCGCCGGGGCCCGGGCGGCCGAGCAGGTACCCCTGGGCGACGTCGCAGCCGACGTCGCGGAGCTGCGCCAGCACGGCGGGCTCCTCGATGCCCTCGGCGATCACCATCATCCCGAGCGAGTGCCCGAGCTGGACGAGCGAACGCAACACGTCGCGGTCGGCGTCGCTCTGCACCGTCACGAAGCTGCGGTCGATCTTCATGTAGTCGAACGGGAAGCTGCGAAGCAGCGCCAACGAGGCAAAGCCGGTGCCGAAGTCGTCGAGCGCGATCCGCACACCCATGTGCTGCAGTTCGCGCAGCGTCGCCTGGCCCGGCCCGGACTCGGCGAGCTTGGCCGACTCGGTCAGCTCGAGGATCAGCGCCGACGGTCCGAGGCCGTGGTCGTTGAGCGCGGTGGCGACTTCCAGGATCACTTCGTCACGCTCGAGCTGCACCGACGACAGGTTCACCGTGACGCAGGAGTCCGATTCGCCGGCCGCGCGACGACGAGCCGCGAGCCGGCAGGCCTCGTGGATCGTGAACCGGGTGATCTCGCTGACGAGACCGATCTCCTCGGCGACGGCGACGAACTCGGATGGCCCGATCGTCGGCGCGCCCGGCGAGTCCCAGCGCAGGAGGGCCTCGTGGGCCACGACCGAGCCGGTCGTCAGCGACCACAGCGGCTGGAAGTCGAGCCGTAGCGCACCGGAGCGGACGACGTGACGGACGAAGCCGTGGGTGTCGAGCCGGCGGGTGAGGTCGTCGGCCACGCGGTCCTCGAACGTGACCACGCGGTTGCGGCCCTCGACCTTGGCGTAGTTCATCGCCGCGCTCGCGTCGCGCAGCAGGTCACCGGCGCTCAGCACGTGCTCGCCCCACCGGGCCACGCCGATGCTGGCGGAGATGTTGATCGCGAGCCCCTGGTGCTCCACCGGGACGGCGATCGCCTGGAGCAGCCGGCGGGCGAGCGCCTCCGGCGCGAAGGGCGTCGCGTTCGGCAGCACCACCACGAACTCGTCGCTCGCGAGACGGGCGACGGAGTCGTCGCCGCGGGCGCCGAGGTGGATGCGGTCGGCGACGGTGACGAGCACGCGGTCGCCGGCCTCGTGGCCGTAGGCGTCGTTCACGTCACGGAAGTGGTCGAGGTCGACGAAGAGCACGGCGGTCGAGGTCGCACCCGACGCGTTGGCGGTGGCGAGGCCGTCGAGCAGGTCGGTCACGGCGCGACGGTTGAGCACGCCGGTCAGGGGATCGTGCGTCGACAGGAAGTGCAGGTTGCGCTTGGCCATGTCGAGGTCGTCGAGGACGTCGGCGTGGCTGTCGACGAGGTGGTCGAGCCGGATGGTCGCCATCGCCTGCCGGGCGAGGATCTGGAGGATCTTCTCCTGCCAGGGCTGGAGGTGGCGGGCAACGGTGTCCGCCACGCAGATCGTGCCGACGGCGAGACCCTCGGCGGTGAGCAGCGGCGCGCCGGCGTAGAACCGGATCCCGTGCTCGGTCACCAGCCGCTGGTCGGAGAAGCGGGCATCGGCAGCTGCGTCGGGGACGACCATCACGGCGTCCTCGAGGATGGTGTGGGCGCAGAAGAACTCGTGACGTGGCAGCTCGGTCACCGGCATGCCACGGTGCGCCTTGCACCACTGGCGCTCGGAGTCGACCAGCGACAGGGCGGCCATCGGCGCGCCACACAGGTCGGCGGCGAGGCCGACGATCTCGTCGAGACGCGCGTCGGAGGCCGTGTCGAGGACGTCGAGCTCGAGGAGTGCCTCGAGCCGAGCTCGCTCGTTCGTGGGAATCGGTGCCCGCATGACCCTATACATCGGACGTTCACCCCCTCACTTGAGAGGCGATCCAGGTGCGGGCGGCCCGCCGTCGGTCAGCGGACGGCGACCGGTGTGACCTGGTCCGCTGCCTGCCGAGCGTGGTAGCTCGACCGCGTGAGCGGGCTCGCCTCGACGTGGCCGATGCCGAACGCCTCGCCGGTCGCCTTCCACGCGACGAACTCGTCGGGGTGCACCCAGCGGGCGACGGGCAGGTGGTGCGACGTGGGTCGCAGGTACTGCCCGATGGTCACGATGTCGACACCGATCGACGCCAGGTCGGCGAGGCACCCCTCGATCTCGTCGGGGGTCTCCCCCATCCCGACCACCAGGCCCGACTTGGTGGTGAGGCCGGCGTGCTTCGCCCGGGCGAGCACGCCCAGGCTGCGGGCGTAGCCCGCCGACGGCCGCACGGCGCGCTGGAGCCGGGCGACGGTCTCGATGTTGTGGTTCATGACGTCCGGCCGAGCGGCGAAGAGCACCTCGAGCGAAGCAGCATCACCCTTGGCGTCGCTGACGAGGGTCTCCACCCGCGCCTGCGGCCGGGCCTCGCGGATCGCCGCGATGCAGGCCGCCACGTGGGCCATGCCGCCGTCGGCGAGGTCGTCGCGGGCCACCATGGTCAGCACCACGTGGTCGAGACCGGTCCGGGCCACGGCACCCGCCACTCGCGCCGGCTCGTCGGTCTCGGGCTCGAGCGGCTTGCGCGTGTCGACGAGACAGAACCCGCACGCGCGGGTACAGCGCTCGCCGAGCACCATGAACGTCGCCGTGCCGTCGGACCAGCAGTCGCTCAGGTTGGGGCACCCGGCCTCTTCGCACACGGTGACGAGCCCGAACTCGCGCACCGTCTTCTTCAGCGCCAGCACCTCGGGACCGTGCACCACCTTGGGTCGCAGCCAGTCGGGCTTGCGCGAGGCGATCGCGAGCCCGTCGGTGACGCCGGCCTGCCCGAGCCGCTGCATCAGCCGCACGGGCTCGGCGGCGACGCCGTGGTCGGCGGCCGTGCGCACCGCGGCGCCCGGCCCCTCGCCGCGCGAGAACGCCGAGAGGTCGTCGGGTCGGTGCCGCCAGGCGACGTCCTGACGTTCGACCGCACCGGCGCCCCACACCTCGGCGGCGTGCCGGACGAGCACGTCGACGACCTCGCGCATCGACACCTCGCGCCCGGTGCCGGCGAGTTCCTCGGCGAGCGAGGTGACCGGCTTGTCGGCGATGCCGCACGGGACGATGTGCTCGCGCATGTAGGTGAGGTCGGTGGTGACGTTCAGCGCGAACCCGTGCATCGTGCGGCCCCGCGACAGACGCACGCCGATCGCGCAGATCTTGCGCGGGTTCGGCCCGTCCGGGTCGATCCAGACGCCGGGATAGTCGGGCAGGCACCCGGCCGAGGTGAGACCGAGCTCGTGCAGGGTGTGCACCACCACCTGCTGCACGGCTCGCACGTGGTCGCTCGCGCCGAGCGAGTTGGCCACCGACACGATCGGATAGCCGACCAGCTGGCCGGGCCCGTGATACGTGACGTCGCCGCCACGCTTCACGGCGACCAACTCGGCGCCGACGTCGGCGGGCTCGCACCGCAGGTTCGCGGACAGGTCGGTGCGCGGCCCGTAGGTGAACACGTGCGGATGCTCGAGCAGCAGCAGGTGCTGCTCGCCGCCATGGGCGAACAGCGCCTGCTGGAGCGCAAGTGCTTCGCGGTACGCGACAGTGCCGAGCCAGCGGGCGCGCAGGGGCACCGCGTGGACGGCCGGCCCTGCGACGGGGGTCAGCGGATCAGAGTTCGGTGTTCCAGTCACGCGTCTCGAGGATCTGCTTCACCTTCACGAGGAACCCGGCGGCGTACGCGCCGTCGAAGGCGCGGTGGTCCCAGCTCATCGCGAGGTTGCCGACGGGGTGGATGACGATCGCCTCGTCGCCGTTGGGCAGGGTGGCGACGACCGGCTTGCGCACGATCGCGTCGGTGCTCATGATCGCCACCTGCGGCTGGTTGATGATCGCCATGGTGAGCACGCTGCCGGCCGAGCCGTTGTTGGAGATCGTGAACGTGCCGCCCTGGATCTCGTCCGGGCTCAGCTTGCGGGCGCGGGCGCGGTTGCCGAGGTCGCTGATCTCGCGGGCGATCGCACGGAGGCGCTTGGTCTCGGCCGACCGCACCACCGGCACGAGCAGGCCCTGGTAGTCGAGGTCGACGGCGATGCCGATGTCGATGAAGCCGTGGACGATCAGCTCGTTGTCGGTGACGCTCGCGTTGAGGTGCGGGAACTCGACGAGCGCGTCGACGATCGCGCGGGTGATGAACGGCAGGTACGTGAGGCTGAACCCCTCGGTCTGCTTCCACTGCTGCTTCACCGCCGAGCGGGCGGCGTCGACGTTCGCGTAGTCGACCTCCACCACGCTGAACGCGTGGGGGGTGACGGACTTGCTCATCACCATGTGGGCGCCGGTGAGCTTGCGGATCTTGCTGAGCTTGACGACCGAGTCGCGCTCGCCGCTGGTGACGACGGGTGCCGGCGCGGCGGCCGGCTTCGGTGCGGGCGCCGGTGCCGGAGCGGCAGCAGCCGGCGCCGGTTCGGTGGCAGGAGCAGGAGCAGGAGCCGGTGC
>WLDE01000164.1 GCA_009704985.1 Actinomycetota bacterium
GATCTCCACGAGGCGGGCGGCGACGTCCATGCCGTGCGAGTACAGCCAGGTGCTGCCGGGCTGGAACCGCAGCGGCCAGTCGCCGAACGCCGTCGCCATCGAGGCGAGGTCGTGGCCGGCCAGCCAGTTGCGTTCGCCCAGCACGAGGTCGCCGTTGCCCTCGCCGTAGCCGATGCCGGACGTGTGGGTGAGGATGTCCCGGATCGTCGGTGGGCGGTGCGCCGGCACGAGCCGCCAGCCACCGTTCGGGTCGGGCTCGCGCACCTGGAGGTTCTTCCACTCCGGGATCCACCGCTCGACCGGGTCGTCGAGGCGGAAGTGCGCCTGCTCGTAGAGCGTCATCATCGCCACGCCGGTGATCGGCTTGGTCATCGAGTACAGCCGCCAGATCGTGTCGTCGGTGACCGGCAGGCCCCGCTCGCGGTCGCGCAGGCCGAAGTTGCCGACGTAGCCCACCGTGCCGCCCCGCACGATCGCCACCTGCGCGCCGGCGATCTTGCCGGCGTCCAGGTAGCGCGTCCGGAGGTGGTGCTCGATGCGTGCGAGCCGGTCCTCGTCGAGCCCCGCCCCTGCTGCGTCCACGTCCATCCCGAGCCCCCCTGCCGTCGTGGCGACCCCGATCCGTCGAGTCGCCGTCCCCGCCGCACAGGTTGGCACGCGTGTCACCGCCGCCCCGATGCGGCGCGCCCCGATCGCGTGCCGCCGCACGTCCTGGGCGCCACGCGCGGACGAACCGCCTGGAGATCGGAACTCACCGGCACCCAGGACATCCAGCCCCGATTCCTGGGTGCCAGTGAGAGCTCACCGCCGCAGGTGAGCCGGACGTCGCGGCACCCAGGAGATCGGCGTCAGGGGTGTTCGAAGGCGGTCACCACGCCGGGGAAGTTGCGGACCTTGGCGCCCGCCGCGTCTCGCGCAGCCAGGGAGAAGGCACCCGACGACACCACCGACACGTTGCCGTCGGCGTCGCGGACGGTGACCGAACCGGAATCGGTGGTGCCGACGACGGCCACGACCTGACCGGACTTCGGTGTCACCTGGGCGCACTTCACGCCCTTGCTCGCGCGGCCCTGCACGGGGAACTCCGAGATCGCGACCCGCTTGGCGCCACCCTTGGCCTGCACGACCAGCAGGCGGTCGTCGTCGGCCGCCGGGTGGATCGCTCCGACGACCTCGTCGCCGGGAGCGAGCTTGATGCCACGCACGCCCGCCGCCGAGCGCCCCATCGGGCGGACGTCGTCGGGCACGAAGCGCACGGCCTGGCCGTTGCGGGTGACGATCAGCACCGGCCGGTCGCCGTGGAACTCGAGCACCTGCACCACACGTGCGCCGGGCGACACCTTCACCAGCGAGATGCCGCCCTTGCGGTCGCCACCGACGAGGTCGTCGCCCTCGATCCGCTTCACCTGACCGTCGCTCATCACGAGCAGCAGGTCGGTCGGGAACGTGGGGTCGACCCACCAGCCGAGCACCCTGTCGGCAGGGTCGAGTCCGGCGAACACGTTCACGGCGGCCGTCGGCTTGTCGGTCGGCACCGCCGTGCCGAGCGCTCGGTGCAGCTGCCCCGACGACGTGATCACCACCAGGTTCTGCGCGGTCGACGTCTCGAACGTGCGGAGCGGCTCGAGCTTGGGCTTCGCCTTCGAGCTCGCGCGCAGCGCCTGCATGTAGCCGTTGGCGTCGACCATCACCGAGATCGGCTCGTCGAGCACCATCGCCGCCTTGGACACGCGCTGGGCGACCTCGGTCGTGATGGTGGTGACGCGTGGCGCGACGCCGTCGAACTGCGGGAGCACCTCTTCGAGTTCGGTGCCCACCTGCCGGCGCAGGGCCGTGGGCGATCCGAGCAGCTTGCGCAGCTTGGCCGCCTCCTTCTCGAGCTCGACCGCCTCCTTCTGGAACTCGATGACGGCGTCCTCGGTGAGCTGACCGAGGCTGAGGTCGAGCACGGCGTTGGCCTGACCCTCGTCGATCTCGAACTCGGCCATCAACGACGTGCGCGCGATCGCACGCGTCTTCGACGTGCGCACGATCTGGATCGTGCGGTCGATGTCGATCAGCACCGCCAGGAAGCCGCGCAGGCGGTGCAGCCGGTCGTCGATCTTCTCGAGCCGTCGCTCGGACCGTCGGACGATCACGCGGATGCGGTGGTCGATCCAGGCCTGGATCACCGAACGCAGGTTGTAGAGGCGCACCGAGCCGTGCTCGTCGAGGAAGTGCATCTGCACCTTGTTGGTGACCTGCAGGTTGGTCCAGCGCAGCAGTGCGGGGATGACCTGATCGGCGGTGATGCCCGATGCGAGCCCGAGCGTGAGCCGGGTGGCGCCGTCGCTCGACTCGTCGTTGTAGTCGACGATGCCGGCGAGGTTGCCCTCGTCGAGCGCGTCCCCGACGGCGGCGATGAACTTCTCCGTGGAGCCCGTGGTGGTGTCCGCGTAGGGGAGCGAGGTGATCACCAGCTGCTGGCGGCCGCGGCCGAGCTCCTCCACCGTCCACGCGCCGCGTACCACCACACGGCCGACACCGGCGCGGTAGATGTCGGTCATCTCGTCGCCGTTGGTGATCGTGCACTCCTGCGGGAACGACGGCCCGGGCAGGTGCTCCATCAGCTCGTCGACCGTGGCCTTCGGGTTGGCGATGAGGTGCAGCGTGGCGGCGATCACCTCGCGCGGGTCGTGCGGCGGCAGGTACGACGACAGGCCGACGGCGATGCCGTTCGCTCCGTTGACCAGCAGCTGCGGGAACGCCGCCGGCAGCACCAGCGGCTCCTCGGTGGAGCCCTCGTAGTTCTCGACCATCGGCACGGTGCCGAGATCGATGTCGTCGAGCATCAGCATCCCGGCGAACCCCAACCGGGTCTCGGTGTAGCGGGCGGCGGCGGGGGCGAAGTCGGGGCTGCCGTAGTTCCCGTGGAAGTCGAGCAGCGGCACCAGGTTCGCGAAGGGCTGCGCGAGGCGTGTGAGCGCGTCGGCGATCGACTGGTCGCCGTGCGGGTGGAACAGCGCCATCGTGTCGCCCACCACGCGGGCCGTCTTCACGAACGGCCGGTCGGGGAACAGGCGCTGGATGTGCATGTCCCACAGGATCCGGCGGTGCACCGGCTTCAGCCCGTCGGCGGCCGACGGCACCGCGCGGTCCTCGATCACCTGCTGGCCGTAGGCGAAGTAGTCGCGGTCGAGCTGCTCCACCGCCGGCAGCTCGACCACGACCTCCTCGAAGTCGGCGGTCGGCACCACCCGGTTCGACGCCTTCGGGGTGCCCTTGCCCGTGCCCTTGCCCTTCGTCGTGGCCATCAGTTGCTCCCTCCGACGCTCGACCCGACGGACAGCGTCTCGCCCGTGCGTTCCAGGAACCAGGCCTTGCGGGCGTCCGACTTCGGTCCGAACAGCTTCTCGGTCAGCTTCGCCAGACCGGCGGGGTCGTCGACCACGACCCGGCCGATCGTGCGTCCGGACCCGATCACGAGGCGGAGCTCCTGGTGGTCCATCTCGCCCAGCCCCTTCATGCGGCTGACGTGCGCCCTGTGGTCGGGGTGCTCGGCGCGGAACGCGGCCAGTGCCGCGTCGTCGGCCAGGTAGATCCGCTCGCCGCGCAGCGTGGTGGACCACAGCGGCGGCATCGCGTAGAACAACCGCCCGCTCTCGATGAAGCCCGGGCACCACGTGTACAGGAACGCCTCGATCAGCGACCGGATGTGGAGGCCGTCGTTGTCGGCGTCGGCCACCACGACGATGCGGTCGTAGCGGAACTCGTCGAGGTCGAAGTCCTCGCCGATGCCACATCCCATCGACAGGATGAGATCGGCCAGCGACTTCACCACCCGGTCGACGCTCTCCTTGTAGGTGTTCAGCGGCTTGCCGCGCAGCGGCAGGATCGCCTGGAACGACGGGTCGCGCGCGTCCAGCGCGGTGCCGCCCGCCGAGTCGCCCTCGACGATCAGCAGCTCCTTCGGTCGGTCGGTCTTGCCGGTGCAGTCGCGCAGCTTCGGCGGCAGGCCGTTGCGCGACTTCGAGCCCTTCGACAGCAGCGCACGCGCCGCCTGCTGCTCGGCGTTGGATTTGGTGCGGGTGCGCATCGCCGACACCGCGAGATCCGCCACGCGCTTCGCGTCGGCCGGGTTCTCCTCGAGCCAGCGGGTCATGATCGGCAGCACCACCGCACGGGCGCGGGCGCTCGCCTCGGAGTTCATCAGCTTCGACTTCGAGTTCCCGGCGAACTGCGGACCGGGGATCATGATCGACACCACCGTCATCGCCGCGCCGAAGATGTCGCGCGTGGTGGGAACCTGCTCCTTGTCCTTCAGCAGCCCGCGGTCGGTGACGAACCGCTGCACCGCCTCGGTGATCGCGGTACGGAAGCCGGTGATGTGCATGCCGCCCTCCGGCGTGGACACACCGTTCGCGTAGCCGATGGAGGTGTCGCGGCCGTCGACGGTCCACGCCATCGCGGCGTGCACGGCGGTGTCGTCGACCTCGCCGTGGAAGCTGAGCACCGGCGAGACCGCATCGCTCTCCGACGTGAGCTCGGCCACCAGATCGGCCACCCCACCCTGCGAGCACCACTCGGTGACCACCGGGTTCGCGGGGTCGCGCTCGTCGCGCAGCTCGAACGCGAGGCCGGGGTGCACGAAGCTCTTGTGGCGGAACCGCTCGCCGATCATGCGGGTCGACCACTGCGGCTTGGTGAACGGCACCCCGTGCTCGTCGGAGAACAGCGACAGGTCGGGCCAGAACCGGATGATCGTGCCCGTGGTGGACTTCGACCTCGCCGGCCCCACGTCGCGCAGCGGCTGGTCGACGACGCCGGGGATCAGGGCGCCGTTGCGCTCCTTCACCAGCTTCAGGCTCAGGGCGTGGCGGCGACCGTTGCGCCAGACCTCGGCGTCGAGACGGGTGGAGAGGCCGGTGACCACCGAGGCACCCACACCGTGCAGGCCACCGGACACCTTGTACGAACCGCCGTCGAACTTGCCACCGGCATTGGTCTCGGTGAGCACGACCTCGAGTGCGGACCGGCCCGCGTGCGGGCCGTCCTTGAACGGGTCGACCGGGATGCCGCGGCCCTCGTCGCGGACCTCCACCGAACCGTCGCGGTGCAGGATCACCACGATCCGGTCGCCGTGGCCGCCCATCGCCTCGTCGACGGAGTTGTCGACGATCTCCCAGATCAGGTGGTGCAGACCGGCCACGCCCATGCCGGCCGACCCCAGGTACATGAGGGGACGGTGACGGACGTGGGCGAGGCCGCTGAGGGCCTGGATCGACGACGCGTCGTACGCGGTGGCACTGGCGGTGGCGTTGGCGCTGGACATTCGGTTCCTCGGACGGTTCCTGTGGTGGGGGTGGGCGCTGCCCGGGCGGGTGGGCGGTGACCGGATTCTCGGTCGCCGTCCCAGCGGTGATGCTGCACCGCCCGTGTGACATCGGACCCGGCCCGCGAGTCCGTCCTGCGGGCCAGGCCCACGAGTCCAGCACAGCCGGAGGCGGCGGACGCGGCACGCCGCGCCGGTCGTCGGCGGCTGGGTACTGTCGGGAACCCGGTCCGCGCTCCAGGCGGCGGCCGGTCGCGACGGGAGGGACACGCATGGCTGGAGGGCTGGTCGGGCTGCTCGACGACGTGGCGGCGTTGGCGAAGCTCGCCGCGGCGTCGATCGACGACGTCGGCGCCGCCGCCGGTCGCGCCAGCGTGAAGGCCGCCGGCGTGGTGGTGGACGACACGGCGGTCACCCCCACCTACGTGCACGGGCTCGCGGCCGAGCGCGAACTGCCGATCATCAAGCGGATCGCCACCGGCTCGCTGCGCAACAAGCTCGTGTTCATCCTCCCGGCGGCGATGATCCTGAGCGCGATCTCGGCGGACCTCGTCGAGGTGATCCTGATGTGCGGCGGCGCCTTCCTCTGCTACGAGGGCGCCCACAAGATCCACCACCGCGTCACCCACCGCGAGCACCACGCCGAGGAGAACCTGCCGGCCGTCGCCCTCGACGAGGACGCCGAGGAGGCCACCGTGGCCGGGGCGATCCGCACCGACTTCATCCTGTCGGCCGAGATCATGGTGATCGCGCTGAAGGACGTCCTCGACGAGCCGATCGTGTCGCGGGCGGTGATCCTGGTGGTCGTCGCGCTGCTCATCACCGCCGCCGTCTACGGCGTGGTGGCGCTGATCGTGAAGATGGACGACATCGGCCTGCGGATGGTGGAGTCCGGCCGTCCCCGGTCGCAGCGGATCGGCCGCAGCCTCGTGACCGGCATGCCGAAGCTCCTCGCGCTGCTGTCCACCGTCGGCACCGCGGCGATGCTGTGGGTCGGTGGCCACATCCTGCTCGCCGGTGCGCACGAGCTGGGGTGGCACTGGCCGGCGGAGACGGTGCACTCGCTCGCCGACCCGGTGCACGGCGTCGCCGTCGTCGGCGGTGTGCTCGCCTGGCTGGTCGAGACCGCCGCCTCCGCCGCCGTGGGGCTGGCGATCGGATTCGTGGTCGTCGCCGTCGTGTCGCGACTCCCGATCGGCCCGGGTCGTGCGGCGTCGTCCGCGCCGGCCGACCGCCAGGGCACCACCCACTGACCCGCCCCACTGTCCCGCCCCACTGTCCCCGCCCCACCGACCCGTTCACCGGCCCGTTCACGCCGACCGAGAGTCCGGCGAACGCAAGGGTGGCGCCGACGGAGCTCGGGTGCACGAGCGACGCGCACGACGGGGCCGAACCGGCCACCCGCGTCGATGGCCCCTCCCTCGGTCCGAGTCGGCGTCGGCGGGCCTGCGTCAGGTGATGGAGGCGGCGTGGATCCCGGCGATCGCCCGATCGAGCGCAGCGTCGAACTCGGCGTCGGTCATCTGCGCCGTCAGGCCCTCGGTGAGCGCACGCGAGAAGCTGGCGATGATGCCGTGGTTGCGGGCCAGCTTGGCGTTCGCGTCGTCACGGCTGTAGCCGCCCGAGAGCGCAACGACGCGCACGACCTTCGGGTGCTGCACGAGCGGCAGGTAGAAGTCGTCGGTGGTGGGGAGGGTGAGCTTCAGCATCACGTGCTGATCCGCGCCGAGCGCGTCGAGGTGGGTGAGCAGCGACTGCTGCAGCAGGTCCTCGGCCTCGGCCTTGGTGGGGCTGTTGATGTCGACCTCGGGCTCGATGATCGGCACCAGCCCGTGCCCCAGGATCTGCGTGCCGACCTCGAACTGCTGGGCGACGACGGCCTCGATGCCGGCGGGGTTCGCGTGCTGGATGACCGAGCGCATCTTCGTCCCGAACACGCCGGCCGCCACGGCCCGCTCGCACAGCGCGTCGAGCTGGGGCATCGGCTTCATGATCTGGGCGCCGTCGACCTCGTCGGCGAGGCCCTTGTCGACCTTCAGGAACGGCACCACACCCTTGACGTCCCACAGGTACGTCGCCGAGCCCAGACCCTCGATCTGGCGGTCCATCGTCATCTCGAACAGGATCGCGCCGAGCACGCGCTCGCCCGTGAACGCCGGGCTGGTGCAGATGCGCGACCGCATCGCGTGCATCAGGTCGAACATCTCCTCCTCGCCGGAGTACGCGCTCTCGTCGATGCCGTACAGGCGGAGCGCCTTGGGCGTGCTGCCGCCGCTCTGGTCGAGGGCGGCGATGAAACCGGCTCCGGTGCGGACGCGTTCGAACATCTGGCTCATGGGCACGATGGTAGGCGGCGGGACCGCTCCTCGGGCCAGCTTCCGCGCCGAGGATGGGTCCGGCGACCCGGTGCGCCGCCCGATCGACCCCGGCCGGGGTGCCGTCAGCCGGCTCGAACCGTGCCGGGCAGCTCGAGCACGCCGTGGACGAAGTTGCTGGCCACGCGCACGGGCTCGCCGGCGGCCTCGAAGCGGATGCCGCGCCGCACGATCTCCTCCAGCAGGAGTCGGATCTCCAGGCGTGCGAGCGGCGCGCCGAGGCAGTGGTGGGGTCCGAAGGTGCCGAAGCTCGTGTGGTCGGGTTTCGGGTCGCGGCCGACGTCGAAGCCGAGGGGATCGGCCCACACCGTCTCGTCGAAGTTGGACGAGGCGTACCACATCACCACCCAGTCGCCCTCCCGGATCGGCACGCCGTGCAGCTCCGTGTCCGTCGTGGCGGTGCGGCGCATGTGGAGCACCGGGGTGGCGCAGCGGATGATCTCCTCCACCGCGTTCGGGATGAGCGACGGGTCGGCGTGCAGGCGTTCCTGCTGGTCGGGGTGGCGCATCAACTGGTGGAGGCCCTGGGAGATCGCCGTGCGAGTGGTCTCGTTGCCGGCGAACACGAGCAGCTGGAAGAAGTTGCAGAACTCCTGGTCGGTGAGCCGGTCGCCGTCGATCTCGGCGTGCACGAGCCGGCTCACGAGGTCGTCCGCCGGCGCGGCCGAGCGCTCGTCGTGGAGTCGCCGGCCGTACTCGAACAGCGCATGGGATGCGGGGCTGTTGAACGGCAGGAGGTCGAGCGGGGTGGTGTTGCCGTACGCGTGCGGGTCGATCTCGCGGTGCGACGTCCCCTCGACGAGCTGGTTCGACAGCTCGACCATGTAGTCGGCGTCGTCCGACGGCACGCCGAGGATGGTGACGATCACCTGGATCGGCAGCGGCTCCGACAGCAACCGCACCACGTCGATCGGGGTGCCGCCCGAGGCGGCCTCCAGCATCGCGTCCAGCAGCCCGTTCGTGATCCGCCGGGTGATCGTGTCGTAGTCGGCCACGCGCCGCATGGTGAACGGCGGGGTCACGAGTCGACGCAACCGCGTGTGCTCGGGTCCGTCGGTGTCGATCAGCGACCGCCGGGCCTGCTTCGCCTCGGGGCTCAGCTCGAACAGGTTGGTGAACTCGGCGGAGGTGAAGCGGTGCCGGTCGCGCGTGACGGTGGTGACGTCCTCGCGGGTGGTGACCGACCAGAACCCCCCGTGCGAGCAGTCCCACTCGTGCCAGGACACGGGTGCCTCGCGGCGCAGCCGCGCGAACTCCTCGTGGGGGATGCCACGACGCTCGTAGATCTCGGGGCTGGCGATGTCGACCACGTTCGGACCTCCTGGGCGCCGGATCAGCTGAACTCGACGTACCGGGCGAACTCCCACGCGGTCACGTCGTCGGGGTCACCCGACGCGTTCGCCTCGTAGAGGTCGAGCTCGTAGCGGGTGAGCGCCATGAAGTTGGCGGTGAAGTCCTCGCCGAGCGCGGCGGCGAGCGCGCTCGTCTCGAACGCGGCGACACCCTCGGCGAACGTCGCGGGCAGCAGCGGGTGCTCACCGGGGTCGTCGTACTGGTCGCCGGTGGCCTCCGGGCCGGGATCGAGGTGCCGCTCCAGGCCGTCGGCGCCGGCGGCGAGGATCGCACCGATGATCAGGTACGGGTTGGCGTCGGCACCGGCGGCGCGGAACTCCACGCGGTTCGCCGAGCCCTGGCCCACGGTGCAGCGGCACAGCACGCTGCGGTTGTCCCCGCCCCAGTGCACGTGGGTCGGGCAGAACGAGTAGGAGCGCACCCGCTTGTAGCCGTTGCCGAGCGGGATGCCGAGCAGGCTGATGGCACGGGCGTGGTGGATCAGCCCACCCACCCAGTGCCGGAACACGTCGTTGAGCAGGTGGCCCTCGCCGCGGTCGAACACGTTGTGTCCGTCGCGGTTGAGGCTCGTGTGCACGTGCATGCCGTTGCCCGACTGGCCGGCATACGGCTTCGGCATGAACGTCGCCCGGTACCCGTGGTTGCGGGCGATCTCCTTCACGGTCGCCTTGAACAGCACCGTGTTGTCGGCCGTGCGCATCGGGTCGGAGCACCCGAAGTTGATCTCGAGCTGGCCGGGGCCGTACTCGGGGTTCGACGACTCGACGGGGATGTCGAGGTCGAGCAGCGCGTTGCGCATGTCCGCCACGCAGCGCTCGAGCGGGAAGTTGTCGATCAGCGACGAGTACTGCACGTTCGACTGGGCCGGCGTCCAGTCGTCGTGGCAGATGTAGCACTCGAGCTCCGTGGCGGCGATCGGGTCGTAGCCGAGGGCGCGCACCCGGTCGATCTGGGCCTGCAGCACGTTGCGCGGGTCGAGCGGGTGCGGCCGGTGATGGTGATCGATCGCGTGCGACATCACCGTCGCGTACCCGGGACGGTGGCGGAGCAGGCGGAAGGTCTCGAGGTCGGCCTCGAGGTGCATGTCGAGGAAGCCGGTGCCCATGTTGATGAGCGGGCTGTCGACGATCTCGCACTGCGGATCCATCACGTAGATCGCATCGGCGATGTGCGCCCCGTGCTCGGCGACGGTGCGCACGAACCGCTGTGCCGGCACGCGCTTGCCACGGAGGTGGCCGTAGGTGTCGATCGTGGCGAGCTCGACGGTGTGGACGCCGTGGTGGGCGATCAGGCCGGCGATCTCGTCGAGGCGTGGGCTGGACATCTGCGTCTCCTGGAGGCGGTCGTGGTGGTCGTGGGCGGATGGGTCGGGTCAGGGCACCAGCACGATGCGGCCGGCGGCCTCGCCGGCGCGGAGGCGCTGGTGGGCCTCCTCGGCGCGCTCGAGCGGCATCGGTTCGACGGTGTCCTGGATCGGGTGGCGATGGGCGAAGGCGATCAGCTCGCCGAGCTCGCCCACCGTGCCCCAGATGCTCGACATGAACTGCGCCTCGTGGGGCACGGCACCGACGCCGAACGGCACGCGTCCGCCGTAGAGCCCGACGGCCACGACGATGCCGCGGCGCTGCACGCGCTGCACCGCGGCCTCGAGCGTCGGCTGCGCCCCGACGAAGTCGATGATCGCGTCGAACTTCCCGTCGAGCTCGTCGGTGGCGACGGCCGCCGTCGCGCCCAGCTCCACGGCGCGGCGCTGCTTGCCCGGCGCAGGGTCGGCGACCCACACCTCGGCGTCGGTCATGAGGCGCAGGAACTGGATGCCGAACTGGCCGAGGCCGCCGGCGCCGATCACGAGCGCCCGGGCGGCCGGC
>WLDE01000165.1 GCA_009704985.1 Actinomycetota bacterium
ACCCGAGGCGTGGCGCGGCTGCTCGGTGCTCACGCTGGGTCCGGACGACCTCGAGCACCCGCTCCCGGCGATCGAGCGGCTGCGCGCTGCGGCCGCCACGGGCACGTCGCTCGTCGTCGAGGCCGACCCCGACCTGCTCGCGGCGCTCGCCCGGCCCGAGCGCACCGACCTCGCCCCGCACGAGGTGGGGCCGCGGTTCACCTTCGACCGCTCGACGCTGCACCACCTGGTCACGGCCAACGCGGTCGATGCCACCTCGGGCACCCCGCGCTGGTGGCTGCTCGACGCGGCGGTCGACGCCGGCGCCACACCGGTCGCCGACAGCACCGGTGAGATCGTCGAGATCGATGAGATCGGTGAGATCGGTGACGTCGTGCTGCCGGACGGCACCCGCGCCTGGCTCGACGGCGGGCCGGTGCGATGGCGGCCTCCCGTCGACGGCGCCGCGGTGCTGCACCGCATCGCCGTCGAGCACGGGTCGCTCGTGTCGTTCCCGCCCGACGACACCCTCGGCCACACCGCCGCCGAGCTCGCCCCCGACCAGGCCGCCGCGGTGCTGCACGAGGGCGGCGGCGCTCGCATCATCGCCCCGGCCGGGTCCGGCAAGACCCGCGTGCTCACCGAGCGCACCCGGCATCTCGTGCGCAGCTGGCGGCTGCCCGTCGGGGCGATCAGCCTCGTCGCGTTCAACAAGCGGGCGCAGGAGGAGATGCGCGAACGCCTGCCCGACGTCCGTGGCGTGCAGGTGCGCACGCTCAACGCGATCGCGCTCGCACTGGTGAACGGTACGCCGCCGTTCGCCCCGCAGCCGCGCCGGTACGACACCGTCGACGAGGGCGAGGTCCGCCGGATCATCGGCCGACTGGTCAAGTTCCCCCGAAAGCGCAACGCCGACCCGGTCGCCACCTGGATCGAGGCACTCACCGTGGCGCGCCTCGGCCTGCGCTCGCCCGAGCGGGTCGAGCAGCTCTACGACGGCGAGGTCGACGGCTTCGCCGACGTGTTCCCCCGGTACCGGCGCGAGCTCGAACGGTCGGGCCGGCTCGACTTCGACGAGCAGGTGTTCCGGGCGATCGAGCTGCTGCTCACCGACCCGGCGGCGCGGGCGGTGGCGCAGCGAGCGTGCCGCGTGATGCTCGTCGACGAGTTCCAGGACCTCACCCCGGCGCACCTGCTGCTCGTGCGGCTGCTCGCCGGCCCCGACGCCGCGGTGTTCGGCGTGGGCGACGACGACCAGACCATCTACGGCTACAACGGCGCGGATCCGTCGTGGCTCATCGACTTCGCCGAGCTGTTCCCCGGCGCCGGCGAGCACCCGCTCGAGGTGAACTACCGCTGCCCCGCCGACGTGGTCGCGGCCGCCGACATGCTGCTGCGCCACAACCGGGTGCGGGTGCCGAAGACCATCCGGGCCGCCGCCGGTGCGGTGCCCGAGGGCCTGCACGTCGAGCCCGCAGGGGCGGCGCTCCACACCACCGTCTCGATCGTCGTCGATGCGGTGGCGGGCGGCGTCGCGCCGTCCGACGTCGCCGTGCTCACCCGCGTGAACTCGCTGCTGGCGCCGGTCCAGATCGCGCTCGCCGCCCACGACGTGCCCACGACCGGCGGGGTGGGACGCGAGTTCCTCGACCGCACGGCGGTGCGCGCCGCGCTCGCATGGCTGCGGCTCGCCACCGCCGGCGACACCTTCGACCCCGACGACGTCGCCGAGGCGCTGCGCCGGCCGTCGCGTTCGCTCCACCCCACCGTCGCCGGCTGGGTGGCCGAGCAGACCAGCGTGGCCGCGCTGCGGCGGCTCGCCGGCCGGGTCAACGGCGAGCGCGACGCGATTCGGGTGGAGGAGTTCGCCACCGACATCGAGCGCCTGCAGCGCCTCGCCGCCAACCACGGCACCACCGGCGCGGTGCTGGGCGCACTGCGCGACACGATGGGCCTGGCCACCAGCATCGCCGGGCTCGACGCCACCCGCCGCGGCATGAACCGGGCCGCCCAGGACGACGACCTCACGGCGATCTCGCAGCTGGCCGAACTGCAGCCCGACCCGCGCCGCTTCGAGGCCTGGTTGCGCGACGGGCTCGGCCGGCCGTGGCGAGCGGGCGGGGTCACGCTGGCCACCGTGCACCGGGTGAAGGGGCAGGAGTGGCCGCTCGTCGTGGTGCACCAGGCCGACGCCGACCAGTTCCCGCACCGCCTCGCCGACGACGTCGCCGAGGAGCGTCGCGTGTTCCACGTCGCGATCACCCGGGCGAGCCGCGCCCTGCACGTCGTCCCCGACGACACCCCCTCGCCGTTCCTCGCCAACCTGTTCGAGCCACCGCCGCCACCGCGCACCGCGCCCGAGCGCGGCGGTCGCCCGCCGGCCGCACCGGCGACGGCGACCGCGAGCGCACGTCCCGGCCAGACGCTCGCCGGTGACGACGCGGCGATGTTCGCCGCGCTGAAGGAGCTCCGCCTGCACCTCGCCGCAGGCAAACCGGCCTACACGGTGCTGCCCGACTCGGCGCTGGAGGCGATCGTGCGGCTGCGGCCCACCACGCTCCAGGCGCTGTCGGCGGTGAAGGGCGTCGGCCCGGCCAAGCTGCGCCTGTACGGCGATCCGATCCTCGCCCTCATCGCCCGCCTCACCGCCGACCCGTCCGACTGACCGGGGCGAACACGCCCGTCCCCGACGTTCCCGTCCCGCGATCCCCACGCTCCGCCGCTACCGTCGGGCGCCGTGCCTGCCGAGCTGCCCCACGCCCGTCCCGCCGTCGACCAGCTGCCCGCCTACCGCCCCGGCAAGGGCGCGGCCCAGGCCGAGGCCGAGCACGGGATCACCAACGCGATCAAGCTCGCCTCGAACGAGAACCCCGACCCGCCGCTCGACTCGATCCTCGCCGCCGTGGCGGCGACGGCCGCGGGCGCCAACCGCTACGCCGACCACCGAGCGACGGCCGTGCGCGAGCGGATCGGGACGTGGCTCGACGTGGACCCGCGCAGCGTCACCGTCGGCGCCGGTTCGGTCGGTCTGCTGCAGCAGCTGTTCCTCACCTTCGTCGACCCGGGCGACGAGGTGGTGTACCCGTGGCGGTCGTTCGAGGTGTACCCCGTCTACACGCGCCTGATGGCCGGCCGCGAGGTCACCACGCCGCTCACGGCCGACCACGCGTTCGACCTCGACGCGCTCGCCGCGGCGATCACGCCGACCACGCGGATGGTGCTGCTCGCCACCCCGAACAACCCGACGGGCACGGCGCTGCGCACCTCGGAGCTGCGCGAGCTGCTGCAGGGGGTGTCGCCCCGCACGGTGGTGGTGATCGACGAGGCGTACCGCGAGTTCGTCGACCCGGCGCTCGGCGACCCGGTGCGCGAGCTGGTGCCCGACTTCCCGAACGTGGTGGTGACCCGCACCTTCTCGAAGGCGCACGGGCTGGCCGGCATCCGGGTGGGCTACGCGATCGGGCACCCCGACGTGATCGCATCGATCGACAAGACGCTGTTCCCGTTCGCCGTCAACGGCCTCGCCCAGGCCGCCGCGCTGGCGGCGATCGATGCGATCGACGAGATCCAGGTGCGCGTCGACCGGATCCTGGCCGAGCGCAGCCGGGTGGTGTCGGCGCTCATGGCCGACGGCTGGCAGCTGCCGGACGCGCAGGCGAACTTCGTGTACCTGCCGCTCGGCGAGCGAACCGACGCGATCTACCTCGAGCTGGAGAAGCGGGGGGTGGTGACGCGACCGTTCTCGAACGAGGGCATCCGCGTGACGATCGGCAGCGAGGAGCAGAACACCCGCTTCCTCACCACCCTGGCCGAGGTCGCCCGGCCGGCCTGAGCCCGCCCGGAGCGAGCCCGACCCGGCCGGCCCCGGCCGTCAGACCAGCTCGAGGGTCTCCTCGAGGTAGAGCTCGCGGCACTTGGCGCGCTGGAGCTTGCCGCTCGACGTCTTCGGCAGCGTGCCCGGCTTCACCAGCATCACGTCGCGCGGCGGCAGACCGCACACCTCGAGCGTGCGGTGGTGGATCGCATGGCGCACTGCGTCGAGCGCGCCCTCGGCGTCGCTCGGGCGCACCTCGGCCACCACCACCACGGTCTCCTTGCCCTTGTAGCCCTCCACGCCGAACGCGATGACGTTGCCGGCCCGCACCCCGTCGAGGGTGCCGCAGGCGCGCTCGATGTCCTCGGGGAACACGTTGCGGCCGCCGACGATGATGACGTCCTTGATCCGGCCGCACAGCACGAGCTGGCCGTCGAGCAGGTAGGCGAGGTCGCCGGTGCACAGCCAGCCGTCACGGAACAGCGCGGCGGTGGCATCGGGGCGCTTGTAGTAGCCGGGCGTGACCGAGGTGCCGCGCAGCAGCAGCTCGCCGACGTGGCGCTCGGGCAGCTCCTCGTGGGTCTCGGGATCCACGACCTTCATCTCCAGCCCCGGCACGGCGGTGCCGAGCAGCGGGAGCTGGCGCACGAACAGCTCCTCCTCCGCGTCGGCGAGCGCGAGCGGCTTGGCGATGCGGTCGCGCTCGAGCACCACGCGGTCGACCGAGTCGACCTGCAGGCCGGCGCCGCGCTTCGGGAACGAGCCGCCGATCGCGACCTCGGCCATGCCGAACGCCGGGAACACGCTGCCGGCGCGGAAGCCGAACGGCTCGGCGGCCTTCACGAACGCGTCCACCGCGGCCGGGTCGACCGGCTCGGCACCGCTGAGCGCGAGGGTGAGCGTCGACAGGTCGAGGTCCTTCGCACGGCGCAGCGCCCGGGTGGCGAGCACCCAGCTGAAGTTCGGGCCGGCCGTGGCCGTGCCACCCCAGTCGCTGATCCACTGCATCCAGTTGCCGGGATGCGCGAGGAAGTCCTGCGGGGCGGCCTGCACGAGCTGCACGCCGCGGGTCATCGGGATCGACAGGAACCCGACGAGGCCCATGTCGTGGTAGAGCGGCAGCCAACTCACCATCACCTCGTCGAGGGACAGCTCGGCGGCCTCGCAGCAGGCGTCGATGTTGGCGGTGAGCACCCGGTCGGGGATCATCACGCCCTTCGGCTCGCTGGTGGAGCCGGAGGTGTACTGCAGGATGATCAGCCGCTCGGGATCGTACGACGGCAGCTCGAGCCGTTCGCCGCTCACCTGGCCGGCCACACCGGGGAGCACGTTGCGCATCGGCTCGATCGGCGGATCGCCCGGCGCAGCCGAGTAGAAGTCGGCCAGCAGGTCGTCGATCAGCACGAGCTTCGCGTCGCCGTGCCGGATGCGCGAGCGGGTGCTCTCCACGAACGCGTCGAGCGAGCCCATGCGCATCGGCAGCGGCAGCACCATCGACGCGCACCCGGCGAGCCAGCAGCCCTGGATGATCGTGATGAGCGACCGCGAGGTGGGGCCCAGGATGGCGACGTGGTCGCCGGGCACGAGGCCGCGGGCCTGGAGGGCGGCGCCGACCACGCGGGCGTCGTCGTGGACCTGGGCCCACGGGACGAAGCCGTCGCCCTCGGCCGGGGCGACCGAGTGGCCGACGAAGCGGACCCCGGTGGGCCGGTCGGCGGCCTGGACGAGGCGCTCGATGATCGAGGCCGGCGGGGAGATCGGTCGGGCTGCGTCAGCAGTCATGGAGGAAACCGTAGTGCTGGTCGGGGGGATCCGACCGCACCCGTCCCGGGATCAGCGGAAACGGAACCGGGGCCGTACCGGCGCCGGTCCGTAGAATCCCCGCACGTATGAGCACTGCCAGCGAGAGCCCCACGTCCGAGTCGCAACACGCCTTCCGGTACTCGGGCGCGCTCGCGCAGGAGATCGAGCTGCGCTGGCACGACTGGTGGGACGCCAACGGCACGTTCCACACCCCCAACCCGGCCGGTCCGCTCGGCGACCCGCGTGTCGCCGACCAGCCGAAGCTGTTCGTGCTCGACATGTTCCCGTACCCGAGCGGCGCGGGCCTGCACATGGGGCACCCGCTGGGGTTCACCGCGACCGACATCTACGCGCGCTACCACCGGATGACCGGCAAGAACGTGCTGTACACGATGGGCTTCGACGCCTTCGGCCTGCCCGCGGAGCAGTACGCGGTGCAGACCGGTCAGCACCCGGCGATCACGACCGACCAGAACATCGCCAACATCCGCACCCAGCTGCGCCGCCTGGGCCTGTCGCATGACCCCCGCCGCAGCATCAGCACCACCGACCCCGGCTACTACCGCTGGACCCAGTGGATCTTCACCCAGATCTTCAACAGCTGGTACGACACCGACCGGACGACGGCACGGCCGATCAGCGAGCTGGTGCAGGAGTTCGCCGCCGGCACCCGCGCCACCCCCGACGGTCGCCCGTGGGCCGAGCTGAGCGCGAGCGAGCAGGCCGACGTGCTCGACGACCACCGCCTGGCCTACATCAGCGAGGCGCCGGTGAACTGGTGCCCGGGGCTGGGCACCGTGGTGGCCAACGAGGAGGTCACCGCGGACGGTCGCAGCGACCGCGGCAACTTCCCCGTGTTCAAGCGGAACATGCGCCAGTGGATGATGCGGATCACCGCCTACGCCGACCGTCTGGTCGACGACCTGGATCTGCTCGACTGGACCGACTCGATCAAGGCGATGCAGCGCAACTGGATCGGCCGCAGCGAGGGCGCCCGCGTGGACTTCGGTGTCACCACGGTCGGCGGGGCCGCCGACGTCATCACCGTCTTCACCACCCGCCCCGACACCCTGTTCGGTGCGTCGTTCATGGTGCTGGCACCCGAGCACCCGCTGGTCGACGCGCTCACCACCCCCGAGCAGGCGGCCACCGTCGCCGAGTACCGCCGCCAGGCGAGCACCAAGAGCGACGTCGCCCGCCAGGTGGAGGACAAGACGAAGACCGGGGTGTTCACCGGCTCGTACGCCACCAACCCGATCAACGGCGAGCAGATCCCCGTGTGGATCGCCGACTACGTGCTGATGGGCTACGGCACCGGGGCGATCATGGCGGTGCCGTGCGGCGACGAACGCGACTTCGAGTTCGCCCGGCAGTTCGGCCTGCCGATCCCCGCCATCCAGCAGCCGCCGGCGTCGTGGTTCGCCGAGCACGGCATCGACCCCACGCTCGACACCGCGGCGTGGCCGCAGGCGTTCGTCGGCGACGCGCCGTACGTCAACAGCTCGAACGAGTCGCTCGATGTGAACGGGATCAGCGACGTCGCCACGGGCAAGCGGCGCACCAACGAGTGGCTGGAGGCCAACGGCCACGGCCAGGCCACCATCAACTACAAGCTGCGCGACTGGCTGTTCAGCCGCCAGCGCTACTGGGGCGAGCCGTTCCCGGTGGTGTACGACGAGACCGGTCACGCACACACGCTGCCCGACGAGCTGCTGCCGCTCGAGCTGCCGCCGACGGACAGCTTCAGCCCGCGCACGTTCGACCCGGACGACGCGATGAGCAACCCGGAGAGCCCGCTCGACCGGCTGACCGACTGGGTGCGGGTCGAGCTGGATCTCGGTGACGGGCCCAAGCGCTACCGGCGCGACACCAACGTGATGCCGCAGTGGGCGGGCAGCTGCTGGTACGAGCTGCGCTACTGCGACCCGACGAACGAGGACGCGTTCATCGACCCCGAGGTCGAGCGGTACTGGATGGGCCCGCAGCCCGACGGTCGCACCGGCGGCGTCGACCTGTACGTCGGCGGTGTGGAGCACGCCGTGCTGCACCTGCTGTACGCACGCTTCTGGCACAAGGTGCTGTTCGACCTGGGTCACGTCAGCTCGCCCGAGCCGTACCACCGCCTGTTCAACCAGGGCTACATCCTGGCGGCCGCGTTCCAGGACGAGCGCGGCATGTACGTCGACGCGTTCGGCGTGGAGGAGCGCGACGGCAAGCACTTCTCCGGCGGCGAGCCCGTCACCCGCGAGTACGGGAAGATGGGCAAGAGCCTGAAGAACGCCGTCGCCCCCGACGAGGTGTGCGGCGAGTACGGCGCCGACACGCTGCGGCTGTACCTGATGAGCATGGGTCCGCTCGATGCGTCGCGTCCGTGGGAGTCGAAGGACGTCGTCGGCATGCTGCGCTTCCTGCAGCGCGTGTGGCGCAACCTGGTCGACGAGGACACCGGAGCGCTGCGCTCCGACCTGCCGGCCCTCGACGACACCACCGACCGGATCCTGCACCGCACGATCGACGGGGTGCGCTCGGACCTGGAGGGTCTGCGCTTCAACACCGCGATCGCCAAGCTGATCGAGCTGAACAACGCGCTCACGAAGCTGGGCGGTTGCCCGCGCGAGATCGCCGACCACCTGGTGCTGATGGTGGCACCGTTCGCACCGCACCTGGCCGAGGAGCTGTGGCGCAAGCTCGGCCACGACGAAACGGTGACCTACCAGTCGTTCCCGGTGGCCGACCCGGCGAAGCTGGTGCAGGACACGATCGAGCTGCCCGTGCAGATCAACGGCAAGGTGCGCTCGCGCATCACGGTGCCCGCCGCTGCGGACGCCGCCGCGGTGGAGGCCGCGGCGCTGGCCGACGAGAAGGTGCAGGCGAGCCTGGCCGGCGCGACCCCGAAGAAGGTCGTCGTGGTGCCCGGCCGCACCGTGAGCCTGGTCGTCTGATCACGCGATGAGCGATGCGCGGCGGTGCCGCACTCATCTCTCATCGCGTGATCGGTAGCGTGGTCCCATGAACGTCGAGGTGGTCGATTTCCAGGCGCCGGACGCACCCGAGTCCTTCACCCGCTCGCTGCGCACCACCGGCTTCGCCGTGATCGTCAACCATCCGCTCCCCCACGAGCTGGTGCAGCAGATCTACGACGAGTGGCTCGCGTTCTTCGACAGCGCCGCCAAGTACGCGTACCGCTACAGCGACGGCGACCAGGACGGCTGGTTCGGGCCCGACGTCAGCGAGACGGCGAAGGGCAACACGGTGAAGGACCTGAAGGAGTTCTTCCACGTGTACCCGTGGGGCCAGTACCCGGCCGAGGTGAGCGACGCGGCGCTGCGCTACTCGCGCATCGCCACCGAGATCGCCGTCACCCTGCTCGGCTGGGTGCACGACCACACGCCCGACGAGGTGCGTGACCGGCTGTCGATGCCGCTCCCGCGGATGATGGACCACAGCACCCGCACCCTGCTGCGGGTGCTCCGCTACCCACCGCTGCGCGGCGACGAGCCCGACGGCGCGGTGCGGGCGGCGGCGCACGAGGACATCAACCTGCTCACCGTGCTGCCGGCCGCGAACGAGCCGGGCCTGCAGGTGCGCGATCTGGCCGGTGCCTGGCACGACGTGCCGTGCGACTTCGGCAGCATCGCGATCAACGCGGGCGACATGCTGCAGCTCGCGACCGGCGGCTACTTCCCGAGCACCACCCACCGGGTGATGAACCCGACGGGCGAGTCGGCACGACGCTCGCGGCTCAGCCTGCCGCTGTTCCTGCATCCCGCCGACGACGTGGTGCTGGCCGAGGGGCGCACGGCCTCGTCGTTCCTGGCCGAACGCATCGCCGAACTGCGCAGCCAGGACCGCAAGACGGCCTGATGGCGTTCCGTCGTGGCCGGCGCGAGCGCGAGGCCGTCGCCCAACCGTTCCCGGACGCCTGGCGGGCCCGCCTCGCGGTGCGCTGGGCCACGTGGTCGGCACTCGACGCCACCGAGCGCGCCACGGTGGAGGACCTGACGAAGCGGTTCCTGGCGCGGGTGCGCTTCGAGCCGTCGCAGGGGTTCGCGGTGACCGATGAGATGCGCGTGCTGGTCGCCGCGCAGGCGTCGTACCTGGTCATGGGCATGGACGACCCAACCCTCGACCTCTACTCGAGGTTGACCTCGGTGATCCTGCATCCCCGCACGGTGGTGGTGCGGGGCACCCACTCGGTCGGTCGCCACCTCGAGACCGACAGCCCCCAGGCGCTCGCCGGCCAGGCCCACCACCGCGGGCCGGTGGTGCTCGCCTGGAGCACCGTGGCCTACGAGGCCCGCCATCCCGAGCGTGGCCAGAACGTGGTGCTGCACGAGTTCGCCCACCAGCTCGACATGTTCGACGGGATGATCGACGGCACCCCACCGATCGCGGATCGCGAGCTGCGCGAGCGGTGGGTCCGGGTGTGCACCGCCGAGTACCGCCGGGTGCGCCGAGGTGACGAGTCGGTGCTCCGCGGCTACGCGGCCACCGACACCGGGGAATTCTTCGCCGTGGCCACCGAGACCTTCTTCAGCGTGCCCGAGCGGCTGGAGGAGGCGTCCCCCGAGCTGTACGACGTGCTGCGGGAGGTGTTCGGGCAGGATCCGGCCGCCCGGGCACGCCGCCGGACCGACTGATCGGCGCCCCGCCGGCACCCCCACACGAGGGGCACACCGGGTCGCACCTCCCCCTCCCGAACCCCTCCCGAACCCCTCCCGAACCCCTCTCGAACCCCTCTCGAAGGTCAAGCGGGGGTCAGGATGATCCGCGGGGGATCCGATCGTGTTCAAGTGATCGCCCGACATGGTTGCTCAACGCGTTCACTCCCGCACTATCGGTGTGCGTGATCCCCCCGACCCGAGACCCCGCTCGGCTCAGGATCCCCCAGGAGACGTGGGAGGCCACCCGTGGCTGACGACGAGTTCCTGTGGGAGTTCCTGGTCGAGAGCTACGAGAACCTCGACAACATCGACAGCCGCTTGGTCGCCCTGGAGAGCAACCAGGACCCCGACAGCGTGGCGGCGATCTTCCGCTCGATGCACACGATCAAGGGCACGTCCGGCTTCTTCGGCTTCGCCCTGGTGGAGCGGGTCGGCCATGTCGCCGAGAACCTGCTCGGTCGCATCCGTGACGGCGAGCTGACCTTCACCAGCGAGCGCGCCTCCGCGCTGCTCGCCTCGACCGACACCCTCCGCGCACTGTTCGCCGGGATCGAGGCCACGACCGAGGAGCCGGCCCACGACATCTCCCAGCTGATCGCGCGACTCGAGGCGCTCACCAACGGCGAGTCGGTC
>WLDE01000166.1 GCA_009704985.1 Actinomycetota bacterium
CACCGGTGAGCTGCTGGTCGTGCGCGCCGCGATGAAGCCGCTCGCGACGCTCAACCGGCCGACGCTCAAGACCGTCGACGTGGTCACCAAGGAGGAGACGGTGAGCTTCAAGGAGCGCACCGACGTCACCGCGGTCCCGGCCATGGGCGTGGTGGCGGAGACGATGGTGGCGCTCGTGCTCGCGGCCGAGGCGCAACGGAAGTTCGGCGGCGACAGCGTGCGCGAGTTCGTGCGCAACGCGCAGGCGTTCGAGGCCTCGCTGCGCACCTCGTCGTGATCGCACCCGACCAGCACCTCGTCCTCGTCGGGCTGATGGGGGCGGGGAAGTCCACCGTCGCGCGGGTGCTCGGCGAGCGTCTCGGCCGTCGCGTGGTCGACAGCGATGCCGTGATCGAGGCCCGCACCGGTCGCACCGTGCGCGAGATCTTCGAGACCGACGGCGAACCGGCGTTCCGCACGATGGAGACGGCCGCGCTCCTCGACGCGCTCGACGACCCCGAGCCGCTGGTGATCGCCGCGGCCGGCGGGGTGGTGCTGCGCGAGGAGAACCGGAGGGCGCTCGCCCGGCCCGGGGTGCGGGTGGTGTGGCTGGCGGCCGATCCGTCGGTGCTGGTCGAACGGGTCCGCTCGGGCGGCCACCGTCCGGCACTCGACCAGGATCCAGCGGGTACGTTGCGACGCATGCACGAGACCCGTGAGCCGCTGTACCGGGAGGTCGCCGACCTGATCGTGAGCGTCGACGGCCGCACCGTCAACGACGTCGTCGAGGCGATCCTGCGATGAGCGGTCTGCGCACCGTGCGGGTACCGCTGGGGGAGCGTTCCTACGACGTCCTCGTCGGACACGGGGCGCGCTCGGAACTCGCCTCGCTGCTGCCGACGACGGCCCGCCGCGCGGCGGTGGTCACCCAACCCGGCATCCCACTGGAGATCGACCCCGGCATCCCCTTCGACGTGTTCCAGATCGGCACGGGCGAGGACCACAAGCACCTCGGCACGATCGAGTCGCTGTGCCGGTCGTTCGCCCGCGTCGGCCTCACCCGCAACGACGTGGTGATCGGCGTCGGTGGGGGCATGGTCACCGACGTGGCCGGCTTCGCCGCATCGGTGTGGCACCGTGGCGTGCCGGTGGTGCACGTCGCCACCACGCTGCTCGGCATGGTCGACGCGGCGATCGGCGGCAAGACCGGGGTGAACCTGCCCGGCGGCAGCGGCGACGGCGGCAAGAACCTCGTCGGCGCCTTCTGGCAGCCGAGCGGGGTCGTCTGCGACCTGGACGCGCTCGCCACGCTGCCGCCACGCGAGCGGCGCTGTGGCAACGGCGAGATGGCCAAGTACCACTTCCTCACGGGCGACGACCTGCTCGCGATGGACGAGGTGGAGCGCATCGCCCGCTGCGTGGAGATCAAGGCCGACGTCGTGGCGAGCGACGAGCGCGAGGGCGGCCGCCGGGCGCTGCTGAACTACGGCCACACGCTCGGTCACGCACTGGAGATCGAGACCGGGCACGAGATCGCGCACGGCGAGGCGGTGGCCGTCGGACTCGTGTACGCCGCGCACCTGGCGCGGGTGCTGGGCCGCATCGACGACGCCCGAGTCGAGCAGCACTACGCCGTCGTCCACGGTGCCTACGAGCTCGACACCCGACTGCCCGACGGGGTCGACCACACCCGGTTGCTGTCGCTCATGGCGAAGGACAAGAAGGCGCTCACGAGCCTCACGTTCGTGCTCGACGGTCCGGCCGGGGTGGAGGTCGTGCCCGACGTCGCCGCCGAGGCGGTGCTCGAGGCGCTCGCAGCGATGGCCGCGCACGGCTGATCCCAGCCCAGCCGGTGAGCGACCATCGGGCAGGATGGTGCCATGACCCCCCGGCTGCGGACCGATCGGCTGCTGCTGCGCGAGTGGCGTGACGACGACAAGGCGCCCTACGCCCTGCTCAACGGTGATCCCGAGGTGATGGCGCACTTCCCGTCGACGCTCACCGCAGCGCAGAGCGACGAGATGGTCGAGCGGATGGCCGCGGCGTGGGGCGACCGCGGGTACGGCCTGTGGGCGGTGGAGGTGCGCGACTCCGGTGCGTTCGTGGGGTTCGTCGGGCTGTCGTCACCCACCTGGGAGACGGCGTTCACGCCGTGCGTCGAGGTGGGCTGGCGGCTGGCGCGCGAGGCATGGGGCCACGGCTACGCACCCGAGGCCGCACGGGCGGCGATGACGTGGGGGTTCGCCGAGCTCGACCTGCCCCGCGACGAGATCGTGAGCTTCACCACCGTCGCGAACGCGAACTCGCGGCGCGTGATGGAGAAGCTGGGCATGCGCCACGACCCGGCGGGTGACTTCGACCACCCGCTGCTGCCCGACTGGGCCGGACGCCGGCACGTGCTCTACCGGATCGGCCGCGGGGAGTTCGCCGCCGCATGCTGACGGCCCGCGGGAACGTGTCCACGGCCGCCGGGCGGTGCGTGCCACGATGACGGCGTGGCGATCATCTCCCTGTTGCACGGCCCGAACCTGAACCTGCTCGGCCAGCGCGAGCCGCACGTCTACGGGACGGCCACCCTCGACGACTACGTCCGCACCGCCGAGGTGGCGGCGGCCCGGCACGGCCACGAGATCGAGGCGTTCCAGACCAACCACGAGGGGCGACTCGTCGACGCGATCCACTCGGCGCGCGGCCGGTCGGCCGGCATCGTCATCAACCCGGGTGCCTTCACCCACTACGCGTGGAGCCTCCACGACGCGCTCGCCGCGTTCGAGGGGCCGGTCGTCGAGGTGCACATCTCGAACCCGAACGCCCGCGAGCCGTGGCGACACACCAGCGTCGTCGCGCCGGTCGCGACCGGCAGCATCACCGGGCTCGGGATGCACGGCTACGAGTTGGCGATCGAGGCGATCGCGAGGAAGCTGGCGGGATGACCACCGACGCCGCCGCACACGCGACCGCGCCCGACACGGTGCTCGACGTCTCCGCCCGCGCGCCACGGGTGCGGGCGTCGTGGGGCGAGCTCGCGGCCCTGCTCGTCGGCGACCTCACGAACGTCCGCTGGCTCACCGGGTTCACCGGGTCGGCCGGCACCGTGGTGCTGCTGCCCGACGAGGTCGTGCTGATCACCGACGGCCGCTACGGCGACCAGGCCGAGCGCCAGCTCGCCGCCGCCGGGTGTGCCGGTCGGGTGCTGGTCGGCCGTACGGCGGGCGAGCAGCTCGGCCTGCTCACGGAGGTCGTCGCGGAGGCGGAGCGCCTGGGCTTCGAGAGCGCCCACACCAGCCATGCCCGCTGGGTGCAGCTCTCCGAGGCGCTGCCCGGCCGGCTCGTGCCCACGACGGGCCTGATCGAGGCGGGTCGCCGCACCAAGGACCCGGCCGAGATCGCGCTGATGCAGCGGGCGTGCGCCATCGCCGACGCCGCCCTCGCCGAGGTCGCCCCCACGCTCGTACCCGGACGCACGGAGGTGCAGGTCCGCAACGACCTCGAACGGCTGATGCGCGAGTTCGGTGCGACCGGACCGAGCTACGAGACGATCGTGGCGACCGGACCGGTGAACGCCCCGCTGCCGCACCACCGGCCGACCGACACGGCGATCGAGGCCGGCCACACCGTGATCATCGACGTCGGCGCGCTCGTCGGCGGCTACCACAGCGACATGACCCGCACCTACGTGATCGGCGACCCCACCCCGCTGCAGCAGGAGGTGTACGACGCGGTGCTGGCCGCGCAGGTGGCCGGCGTGGCCGCCGTGCGCCCCGGGATCACCACGCAGGAGCTCGACGCCGTGTGCCGCGGACTGCTCACCGAGGCCGGGTTCGGTCCCTGGTTCAGCCACGGCACCGGTCACGGGGTGGGGCTGCTCATCCACGAGGACCCGTTCGTCAACAGCGCCGGAGGGTGGGTTTTGCAGGAGGGAGACGTCGTGACGGTGGAACCGGGGGTCTATCGTGGTGACTTCGGCGGCGTCCGGGTGGAAGACCTGGTCGAGGTGACCAGCACCGGAGGCCGCGCGCTGACCACGACGCCCAAGGATTCCCCATGCCCGCCATCACGACCAACGACCTGAAGAACGGGATCACGCTCGAGCTCGACAACGGCCTGTTCCAGGTGGTCGAGTTCCAGCACGTCAAGCCCGGCAAGGGTGGCGCCTTCGTGCGGACCAAGCTCCGCAACGTGAAGACCGGCAACGTGTTCGACCGCACGTTCAACGCCGGCGTGCGCGTCGAGCAGGCGCTGCTCGACAAGAAGGACATGCAGTTCCTGTACCGCGACGGCGACGAGTACGTCTTCATGGACACCGAGAGCTACGAGCAGATGAACGTCTCGCCGGTCGCGCTCGGCGACGCCGCCGACTACCTGGTCGAGCAGTCCGTCGCGATCATCGCCTTCTACAACGGCGAGATCGTCACGGTCGAGATCCCGGCCGCGGTGGAGCTCACCGTCGCCGACACCGAGCCCGGCATCCAGGGCGACCGGGTGAGCGGTGCGAAGAAGTCGGCCACGCTGGAGACCGGCAAGGTCGTCCAGGTGCCGCTGCACATCAACATCGGCGACCGGCTGCGCGTCGACACGCGCTCCGGCGAGTACATCTCCCGGGTCTGACCGGTCGGCTCCGATGAGTCCCGCAGGGCGACGACGCCCACGGCCGACCGAGTTCGACGGTCTGGAGGGTGACGAACGCTCCGAGGCCCGCGAGCGAGCCCTGCTGCTCCTGTACGAGGCGGCCTCGAAGGGCATCAGCCCGGCCGAGACGATCGACGCCCAGGTGGTGCGGCCCGACGAGCTCACCCGTGAGCTCGTCCTCGGGGTGGCCGAGCACCGCGACCGGATCGACGCCGAGATCGCCGCGCACGCCAAGGGCTGGACGCTGGCGCGGATGCCGCTCATCGACGTGACCGTCATGCGGATCGCCGCGTTCGAGCTGCTCGGTCGGCCCGACGTCCCCGTCGCGGTCGTGCTCGACGAGGCCGTCGAACTGGCCAAGCGCTTCTCGACCGACGACTCCGGTCGGTTCGTGAACGGCGTGCTGTCCGCCCTCGTGCCGGTGCTGCGCCGGCCCGCCCCGCCCGCCGAGCCCCATGGATCGGCCGACGGCTGACCGCCCCGGGTCCGGGGAACAGGTCGGTCGGATCGACCCGCTGGTCGGCGTGCCCGACCGAGCCGCGGCCGACGCCGGCCACCCGGCCGACACGGTGTCCGACGGTGGCGCCCGCGGCCGCACGTCCGCACCGGTGGTCCAGCTCGACACCGACGGCGAGGTGGACCACCACGTCCCCGTCGACGGTCTCGAACCCGACGGCCTCGAACCCGACGGCGCGCGCGTGCGGTGGTCCCGCGACCCGCGCACCTGGCCGCGGTCGTTCGCCGCCGCGGTCGGGGCGATGACGATCTGGCAGTGGGTGCTCGTCGCGCTCGTGGCCGGCTACACGTCGTACTTCACGAGCGTCACCCTCGACGTGCACCACGGCCTGGGCACGTCGGCCTACGACTACGGCCTCTACGACCAGGGCGTGTGGCTGATGAGCCGCTTCGACGCCCCGTTCGTGACCCTCATGGGTCGCAACCTGATCGGCGACCACACCTCGTTCATCCTGGTGTTCCTCATCCCGATCTACTGGGTGTTCCCGAGCGCCGGCGCGCTCTTCTTCACCCAGTCGTTGATGATCGCGCTCGGCGCGGTACCCGTGTACCTGCTGGCGCGTCGCCGGATCGGCAACGAGCTGTTCGCCGTGGCACTCGCCGGCTGCTACCTGATCCACCCCGCGGTCGCGTGGACCAACCGGGAGAACTTCCACCCCGACAGCTACCTCGCCCCGCTGGTCGGCATGGCGATCTACGGCGCCGTCGAGCGCAAGTGGCGCACCTACGCCGTGTTCTTCGTCCTCGCCCTGATGGTGAAGGAGGACGTGTCGCTGGTGCTCGTGCCCCTCGGCGTGTGGGTGACGCTGAAGCGCGACCGGCGCATCGGCATCCTGTCGGTGGTGGGCGCGGTGAGCTTCATGCTCGCGGCGATGCTGCTGGTGAAGCGCAGCCTCATCGGCGTGCCCACGCGCAACTTCTGGCGCATCCCCTTCGGCGGGCCGACGGGGTTCCTGCGTACCGTGTTCACCGACCCGATCGCCGTGGTGCGGCACTACTGGAGCGACAACCGGCCGTTCTACTTCTGGCAGTTGACGGCACCGTTGGCCTGGGTGTTCGCACGGGCGCCGAGCGTCGCGCTGATCAGCTTCGTGGTGATGGGCACGAACATGCTCAGCACCTTCTGGTATCAGTACCAGATCGAGTACCACTACTCGCTGGTGGCCGTGCCGGGCCTGGTGATGGGCACGGTGTGGGCGATCTCGAAGGTGGCCGAGCGGTGGCGCGGGGCGCTCGTGGCGGCGGTGCTCGCGACCTCGCTGTGGACCTCCTGGTCGTGGGGCGCGATGCCCTACAGCAAGGAGCTGCCCTACACGTGGGCGCCGGACCATCCGGTCGCGGTCGATGCTCGCGACATCATCCGCGACATCCCCGCCGATGCGGTCGTGTCGGCCCAGTACTCGATCACCGCGCACCTGGCCCGACGCCACGAGATCTACATGTTCCCGAACCCGTTCTCGCTGACGCTCTACGGCACCGACGACTCGCTCGCCGGGCAGCGGCTCCCCGCCGCGGACCGGGTCGAGTACGTGGTCCTGCCGGCGACGCTCGAGTTCGAGAGCGAGATGGTGTGGAACGTGGTGTCGTCGGAGTTCACGCTGGTCGACAGCAACCAGTGGTGGCGGCTCTACCAGCGCACGACCATGCTCGACCAACCGAACCCGG
Source organism: Actinomycetota bacterium (assembly GCA_009704985.1). Taxonomy (GTDB): domain Bacteria; phylum Actinomycetota; class Acidimicrobiia; order Acidimicrobiales; family Ilumatobacteraceae; genus VFMC01. The sequence goes on from WLDE01000166.1 coordinate 6,790, forward strand.
CGCCCTGACGGGCCCGACGCGCCCGACCGGGCGCCCCGACGGCCCCGTGACGCGGACGCGCGCGTGGTAGCGTCCGATCCGCCGTGAAGCGGGTCCCGTGAGGCCCAGACGGCAGGAGACATCTGTGAGCCACGTCCCGTTCGCGGCGCCCCGACGCGCGGTGCCGCCCCGTCCCGGAGGCGCATTCCTGCATTTCCATGCAGTCGAGTGCATGACCATCCATTCTGTTCGGATAGGGTGGCCCGCATGAGCCGCCCGGCACCGATCCCCGCCGCCCTCGTCCTCGCCGACGGCAGCGTCTTCGAGGGCGAGCACCTCGGCGCCACCGTCCCGGGTGGGGTGTCGAGCGGTGAGGTCGTGTTCAACACGGTCCTCGCCGGCTACCAGGAGGTGATCACCGACCCGAGCTACGCGGGCCAGATCATCACCTTCACCGCCACCCACATCGGCAACTACGGGGTGAACACCACCGACTTCGAGAGCCGCCGCCCGTTCTGCCGCGGCGTGATCGTGCGCGAGCTCGCCCGCCGCCACAGCAACCAGCGCGCCGAGGCGTCGCTCGACGCGATGCTCACCCGCTACGGCATCGCCGGCATCGGTGGCATCGACACCCGCCGGCTCACCCGGCTCCTGCGCGACACGGGCGCGATGCCCGGGGCGTTCGGACCCCTGGCCGGCGACCACGCCGTCGACGAGGCCGCGCTGCGGGCCGCCGCGGCCGCCGAACCCGGCACCAACGGCGTCGACCTGGTCGCGCAGGTGACGACCCCGGAGCCGTACACCGTGGGCGACGGCCCGCGCACGATCGTCGCCTACGACTTCGGCATCAAGCACGCCATCCTGCGGGATCTCGCCGGCCTCGGCCGCGTGCACGTCGTGCCCGCCACCACGTCGGCGGCCGACGTGCTCGCGCTGCGCCCGACCGGCGTGTTCCTCTCCAACGGGCCGGGCGACCCCGAGGTCGTCACGAGCGGTGTGCAGGCGATCCGCGAACTGGTGGGGGAGGTGCCCGTGTTCGGCATCTGCCTCGGCCACCAGCTGCTCAGCCTGGCGATCGGCGGCACCACCTTCAAGCTGCCCTTCGGCCACCACGGCGGCAACCACCCCGTGCGCCACGAGGCGAGTGGTCGGATCGAGATCACCAGCCAGAACCACAACTTCTGCGTCGACCCGGCCTCCATCGCCGGTCGCGCCGAGGTGACCCACCTCAACCTCAACGACCACACGGTGGAGGGCATGCGCGTGGTCGGGGCACCCGCGTTCAGCGTGCAGTACCACCCGGAGGCGGGTCCCGGCCCGCACGACGCCAAGTACCTCTTCGCGATGTTCGCGGCGATGATGGACGACCCGGCTGCCTTCGTCGCCGGCCGACCCGTCGGTGCCGCGCTCGGCTCCAACCGATCGGGGTACGGTGCCCCGAACCTGCTCGCTCCCGAGCTGGGGGTGGCGTGATGCCCAAGCGCACCGACATCCACTCGATCCTCATCATCGGCTCCGGCCCGATCGTGATCGGCCAGGCCTGCGAGTTCGACTACTCCGGCACCCAGGCGTGCCGGGTGCTGCGCGAGGAGGGCTACCGGGTCATCCTCGTCAACTCCAACCCGGCGACGATCATGACCGACCCCGACTTCGCCGACGTCACGTACGTCGAGCCGATCACGTGGGAGGTCGTCGCCAAGATCATCGAGCGCGAGCGGCCCGACGCCGTGCTGCCCACGATGGGCGGCCAGACCGGCCTCAACACCGCGATGGCGCTGTTCGAGCGCGGCCTGATCGGCGTGCCCGGCACGCCCGAGATGATCGGCGCCAACGCCCAGGCGATCGCCACCGCCGAGGACCGCGACCAGTTCAAGCAGGCGATGATCGAGATCGGGCTCGACGTGCCCGAGAGCGGCATCGCCCACACGATGGACGAGGCGCGCTCGGTGATGGCCGAGATCGGCCTGCCGTGCATCATCCGGCCCGCCTACATCCTCGGCGGCCGCGGCACCGGCATCGCCGCCACGCCGGAGGAGTTCGAGTCGGTGGCCGCGAACGGCCTCGCCGCCAGCCCGATCAGCGAGATCCTGATCGAGAAGAGCATCGCCGGCTGGAAGGAGTACGAGCTCGAGGTCATGCGCGACCGCGCGGACAACTGCGTGATCATCTGCTCGATCGAGAACGTCGACCCGATGGGTGTGCACACCGGCGACTCGATCACGGTCGCGCCCGCGCAGACCCTCACCGACGTCGAGTACCAGCAGATGCGCGACGCCGCGTTCGCCTGCATCCGGCGGGTCGGCGTGGAGACCGGTGGCAGCAACGTGCAGTTCGCCGTCAACCCCGTCACCGGCGAGCAGGTCGTCATCGAGATGAACCCGCGTGTGTCGCGCAGCTCGGCGCTCGCCTCGAAGGCGACGGGCTTCCCCATCGCGAAGATCGCCGCGAAGCTCGCCGTCGGCTACACCCTCGACGAGATCCCGAACGACATCACCAAGATGACACCGGCCAGCTTCGAGCCGAGCATCGACTACATCGTCACCAAGATCCCGCGCTGGGCGTTCGAGAAGCTGCCCGGCACGAGCGGGGTGCTCGGCACCCAGATGCAGTCGGTCGGCGAGGCGATGAGCATCGGCCGAACGTTCCCCGAGAGCCTGCAGAAGGGGTTGCGCTCGCTCGAGCAGGGTCGCTTCGGGCTCGGCTGCGACCCGGCCGAGGACCTCCTCGTCGACGTGTCCGACGACGAGCTGCTCACCCGGGTCGCCGTGGCGACGCCCGACCGGATCCAACAGGTCGGCGAGCTCCTCCGTCGCGGGGTGTCGGTCGACCGTGTCCACGAGGCCACCCGCATCGACCCGTGGTTCCTCGACCAGATGGCGATGATCACCGAGGAGCGCCACGCGCTCGCCGAGATCGGGTTCGCCGGCATGGACCGCGCCGCCTGGCGCCGCGCGAAGCGGCTCGGGTTCAGCGACGCCCAGCTCGCCCACCTGTGGCGCACGAGCGAGGCCGAGGTGCGCTCGGCGCGTGAAGCGACCGGTGTGGTGCCGACGTTCAAGACCGTCGACACCTGCGCCGCGGAGTTCGAGGCGCTCACCCCGTACCACTACAGCACCTACGAGGACGAGAACGAGGTCCGGCCGAGCGACCGGCCGCGCGTCGTGATCCTCGGCAGCGGCCCCAACCGGATCGGGCAGGGCATCGAGTTCGACTACTGCTGCGTGCACGCGTCGTTCGCGCTGCGCGACGCCGGGTTCGAGACCGTGATGGTGAACTGCAACCCGGAGACGGTGAGCACCGACTACGACACCAGCGACCGCCTCTACTTCGAGCCGCTCACCAAGGAGGACGTCCTCAACGTCATCGCCGCCGAGACCGCGGCGAGCGGCGGCGTGGCGCCGAAGGTGATCGTGTCGCTCGGCGGTCAGACGCCGCTCAAGCTCTCGGGCCAGCTGCCCGTCGAGCTGATCGCCGGCACGTCGCCCGAGTCGATCGACCTCGCGGAGGACCGCGAGAAGTGGAACGCCCTGTGCCACGAGCTGCACATCCCGCAGCCCCCCGGCGGCACCGCCGTCGACCTCGAGCAGGCGCTGCAGATCGTCGACCGCGTCGGCTTCCCGGTGCTCGTGCGCCCGTCGTACGTGCTCGGCGGCCGGGCGATGCAGATCGTCCACGACCGCAACCACCTCGCCCGTGCCATGGCCGAGCTCGCCGGCTTCGGCAGCCTCGGCAAGGAGGGTGGCCTGTCGGCCGAACGGCCCGTGCTGGTCGACCGCTTCCTGGAGGACGCGACCGAGGTCGACGTCGACGCCATCCGCGACCACACCGGCGAGGTGCTGATCGGCGGGGTGATGGAGCACGTCGAGGAGGCCGGGGTGCACTCGGGCGACTCGGCCTGCGCGATCCCGCCGCAGACCCTGCCGAGCTGGGTGGTCGAGGTGATCGAGGCGTACACCCGCTCGATCGCGAACGCGCTCGACGTGCGCGGACTGATCAACGTCCAGTACGCGGTGTCCGGCACCACGGTGTACGTCATCG
>WLDE01000167.1 GCA_009704985.1 Actinomycetota bacterium
GCGCTGGCAGCCCGGCGACGTGGCGTTCTGGGACAACCGCTCGACCGCCCACTACGCCACCGCGGACTACACCGACCGCCGCGTGATGCACCGCGTCACCATCGCCGGCGAGCGCCCCGTCGGCGTGGCGGGCAGCATCGACTGATCCTGCCGCGCCCCTGTCACACGGAGGGCCGTGCGGTGACGTCTTCGGGGCGTGATGTCCTCCACGGGTGAACCCGCCACCGAGGCCAGGCACACCGACGAGCCCCCGTGGGCAGCGGTGTACCGGGCCGAAGCCCCACGGCTGATGCGACTCGCCACGGCGATCGTCGGTCGAGCCGATGCGTACGACCTCGTCGCCGACACCGTCGGCCGCGTGGTCCGACGATCCGATCTGCACACGATCGACGACCTGCCCGCCTACCTCGCCCGCGCCGTCGTGAACGGGGCGACCGATCGGGTGCGCAGCGACCGGCGACGCAGCGATCGCGAGGAACGTGTCGGACGCCTGGTGGTGACGAGCTCGGTCGACCCGACCAACGCACTCGACGTGCGCCGGGCGCTCGACCGGCTGAGCCCGCAGCAGCGGGCGATCGCCTACCTCGTCTACTGGGAGGACATGACCATCCCCGACGTCGCCCACCGGCTCGACGTCTCCGAAGGAACCGTGCGCCGCCAACTGGCGCGTGCGAAGGACCGACTCCGTGAGGTGCTGAAGTGAACGATCTGCTCGACGACCGACTGCGCACGATGATGCGCACCGCCACTGCCGACGCCCCCGAGGCGCCGACCGTGGACGACCTCCAGACCATCACCGTCGTGGGCGCTGAGCCCCGCCAGCGCTCGATGCGCCCCATCGCCGCCGCAGCCGCCGTGATGGCCGTCGCCGCCGCTGGTGCCCTGGTGTGGTGGCCGAGCGGAGACGGCGGCCCGCAGCCCGCCGACACCCCGGACTCCACCGAGGCCGGCGTCGTGCCGGGCAGCTACCTCGACGCCTACTACCTCCCTACCGACCTCCCCGACGGCTGGCAGATCGTCGAGATGAGGAGATCGCCAGGGTTCAGGACTGAGTCTTCCGTCAACGCTGTCGTGTTCGAACGACGCGATCGCAGCGACCGGGCATTGGTGACGCTGAGCCCCACGCCGACCGGGAGCGAGCTACCGGCGAGCACCGAGCCGGTCGATGGCGCTCCGGAGGGATCGGCGCTGGCGTCAGGGTCGGCTCCTGCTACGACCGAGGCTCCCGAACAGGGCAAGGACGCACAAGAGACGATCGCGGGGCTCTCGCCGGCAACCGCACAGTGGATCGACGACGCCCAATCGCTCGTCTGGTCACTCGGTGACTGGGCAGTGCTGCTCGCCACACGTTCGTCCGATGAGGCCTCGGCGAGGGCGCTTGCACTGGACCTCCTCCCGCAGGTGACGGCCTCCGGGCCGTCATTCGACGTCAAGGACGCGTCGGAGTGGGTAGAGGTCCGGGAGTACCTGCTGACGCAAGATGAGTGGGCCGGTTCCAACACGGTCGTTCTGGCTCATGACGACGGACGCATGCTGACCGTGGCCGCGAGTCGCCCGACCGGCATCGATCCGCTCGAACTCGCGAGTCCGCTGCCAGAGCCCGGCCTCTTCCGGTACCGCACCAGCCCTGACGACGTCGGCCTGGTCCGTCGTGACGGCGACCTGCTGCTCGACTTCTACGGCGTCAATGGCCCCGTCGCTACGGACGAGACACAGCGGGCGATCGCGATCGGGATGCGCCGTGTGACAGAAGCGGAATGGCTCGAGGCGAGACCCGACCTGAACGAGGTCGTCGCTGCAGCCACCGTGGTCGGCACCTTCGAGCTCCTCGATCACACGGTCACCGCGCACCGCGAGGGCGGGATCAGCGGGGTGTGCGTCGAGAGGGCGGACGGGGTGTCCGGCTGTGCACTCCTCCTCGGCGTGGAACCCGACGGTGAGCTGCCGGCCGCAGCACCGACGCAGGGCATCCCGCTCTCCGATGGCACGTGGGTGGCGGTCGGGTCGATCGCCAACGGGCTCGAGCCGTGCGAGGAACCGCTGCTGCAAGGTGCTCGCGCATCGGTCGTGCCCAACGGCGACGTGCAGACGATGCTCGTCGTCCCAGCCGACCTCGATGCGTCGTTCGCCTGCCCGCTGGTCGGTGTCGGCGAGGGCGAGGTCGCCCCGAACGAGGTGTTCATCGCCAACCCACCTCCCGCCGACTGACGTCGAAGCGTCCAAGAGAGCGTGTGTGCAGTTCCCCACCGCAGGGGTGGTGGAACTGCACAAACGCGTTACGCGAGGGGGTTGGGCCACTCCACGTCTTCGGTGCTGATGCCTTGTTGTTGCAGCGCTCGGCGTTCGGCGGCCAGACGGTCGGCCAGCGCTTCGATGTCGTCGGGCATCGCTGCGGCGAGATGTTGCTTCAGGTATTTCGCCAGCGTGGGACTTCGGCCCTGGGTCGACACGGCGACGATCACCGGGCCGCGACGCTCGATCGCCGGGAGTATGAAGCTGCAGCGGTCGGGGTCGTCGACGGCGTTGCAGAACACCCCACGCGCCTCGCACTCGTCGAAGATCTGCTGCTGCACCACCGGGTCGTTGGTGGCGGCCACCACCAGCCAGGCGCCGTCGAGATCGGCCGGCTCGTAGCGACGATGCACCTGCTCGACGGCGAGCGAGTCGAAGCCCTCCACGAACTCCGGCGACACCACCCGCACCGTGGCCCCCGACGCGAGCAGGCCCTCGGTCTTGCGCAGCGCGATCACACCGCCGCCCACCACCAGCACCGGGCGCCCCTCGAGGCGCACGACGATCGGGTAGCCGTCGTCGATGCGGCGTGCCTTGGCGAGGTCGGACGGGTCAGCCATCGAGGGGCAGCGTATGTGCCGCCACGAGCGCCGCCGCATCGGCGGCGAAGGTCGCCACCGCACCGATCACCATGACGGCCGGCGAGGCGACGTCGGCGTCGGGCAGCTCGCCCAGCCGCCCGGTCCACACCCGCTGGCGCGGCGTGGTGGCGTGCATCACGACGGCGGCCGGCGTGTCGGCGGTGAGGCCGCTCTCGACCAGCTTCTCCACGATCGCACCACGGCGCTCGACGCCCATCAGCACCACGAGCGTGCCGCCGAGCCGGCCGACGGCCGACCAGTCGACGGGGTCGCTGTCGGTGGCCTCGTGGCCGGTGACGATCGTGACGGCGCGGGCCACCTGCCGGTGGGTGACGGGGATGCCGGCGGCGGCGGGACCGGCGAGGGACGAGCTGACGCCCGGCACCACCTCGCACGCGATGCCGTGCTGCGCGAGCACCTCCACCTCTTCACCACCACGACCGAACAGGAACGGGTCGCCGCCCTTCAGGCGCACCACACGACGACCGCTGCGGGCGTGCAGCACGAGGAGCTCGTTGAGCACACCCTGGGTGTGACTGCCGCCGGGCCGCTTGCCGACGTCGATCAGGTCCGCGTCGGGCCGGGCCATCGCCAGGATCTCGGGCGACACCAGCCGGTCGTACAGGACGACGTCGGCCTCGCCGATCAGGCGCGCGGCCTTGAGCGTGAGCAGCTCGGGGTCGCCGGGGCCGGCGCCCACCAGCCACACCCGCACGTCGGCCCGCTCGCTCACGCCGGCACCGCCTCGAGCGTCACCATGCCGGCGCCGACGGTGCCGTTGCTCACCTCGTCGATCACGATGAAGCTGCCGGTGGTGCGGTTGGTGGCGTAGTCGTCGACGGGCAGCGACTGGGCCGTGATGAACGTGACGGTGCCGATCTCGTTGAGCGCGAGCTCGTCCACCCCGTGCTCGCGTTCGAGCGTGGTGACGTCGAGGCGGTCGTGGAGGATCGTGGCCACGGCCTTCACGGTACGCGTCCCGTGCTTGATCAGCACGTGGTTGCCGGTGCGCAACGGCTTCTCCCCCATCCACGCCACGCGGGCCGTCACCTGCGGCACGGTGTGCGGCGCGTCGGCGGCGTCGGCGATCACGTCGCCGCGCGACACGTCGAGCTCGTGCTCGAGCTGGATACGGACGGCCGGCGCGTTGCCCTCGACGGCGGCGATGCGGCTGCGCGTGCCCGACGGCAGCACGACGATCTCGTCGCCCACCTCCGGCAGGCCACCGGCGAGCGAGCCGGCGTACCAGCGGCGCTCGCCCGTCGGCCCGGCGCCGCTGCCCACGGCGGGCTTGATGACCACCTGCACCGGCAGGCGCAGGGCGTCGTGGTCGTGCGTGGGGATCTCGAGCGTCTCGAGGTGCTCGAGCAGCGTGGGCCCCTGGTACCAGGGCGTGTGGGGCGACGGGTCGACGACGTTGCCGCCGTCGAGCGCGCACAGCGGGATCGCGGTCACGACCGGCACGTGCAGCTGCTCGGCGAAGGCGGCGAACTCGGCGCGGATCTCCTCGAAGCGCGCCTCGCTCCAGTCGACGAGGTCCATCTTGTTGACGGCGAGCACCAGGTGCTGGATGCCGAGCAGCGCGGAGAGCGCAGCGTGGCGGCGCGACTGCTCGCGCAGCCCGTGGCGGGCGTCGACGAGGATGACGGCCACGTCGCTCGTGGACGCGCCCGTGACCATGTTGCGCGTGTACTGCACGTGGCCCGGCGTGTCGGCGATCACGAACGAGCGCAGCGGCGTGGAGAAGTAGCGGTACGCGACGTCGATGGTGATGCCCTGCTCGCGCTCGGCGCGCAGACCGTCGGTCACCAGCGCGAGGTCGAGGCCCTCGCCGCCGCGACGAGCGGTGGTGGCGGCCACGGCGTCGATCACGTCGTCGAACAGCGCCTTGGTGTCGTGCAGCAGCCGCCCGATGAGCGTGCTCTTGCCGTCGTCGACGGATCCGGCGGTGGCGAAGCGGAGCAGCTCCATCAGAAGTAGCCCTCGCGCTTGCGATCCTCCATCGCGGCCTCGCTGAACTTGTCGTCGGCACGCGTGGCGCCGCGCTCGGTGATGCGGCTCTGCTCGATCTCGGTGAGCACCTCGAGCGGCGTGCGGGCGTCGCTGCGCACGGCGCCGGTGCAGGTCATGTCGCCGACGGTGCGGTAGCGCACGGTCTCCACGAACGGCGTCTCGCCGGGCAGCGGCGGGGTGACCGCGCTGGTGGCGAGCAGCATCCCGTCGCGCTGCACCACCTCGCGCTCGTGGGCGTAGTACATGGCCGGCAGCTCGATGTCGTCGACGGCGATGTAGCGCCAGATGTCGAGCTCGGTCCAGTCGCTGAGCGGGAAGGCGCGCAGGTGCTCGCCGGTGCGGATGCGCGGGTTGTAGTAGCGCCACAACTCGGGCCGCTGGTTCTTCGGGTCCCACTGGCCGAACATGTCGCGGAAGCTGAGGATCCGCTCCTTCGCACGCGCCTTGTCCTCGTCGCGGCGGGCGCCACCGAATGCGGCGTCGAACTTGTTCTTGGCGATCTCGTGCAGCAGTGGTTGCGTCTGCAACCGGTTGCGCGACCCGGTGGGGCCCGGGTCGGACACGCGGCCCTCGTCGATCGCGTCCTGCACGCTGGCCACCACCAGCCGCACGCCCATCTGCTCCACCAGGCGGTCGCGGAACTCGATCACCTCGGGGAAGTTGTGGCCCGTGTCGACGTGCATCACCGGGAACGGGATGACGCCCGGCTCGAACGCCTTCTTCGCGAGGTGCAGCATCACCACGCTGTCCTTGCCGCCGGAGAACAGCAGCACCGGACGCTCGCACTCGGCGGCGACCTCGCGGATCACGAAGATCGCGTGCGCCTCGAGCTCACGGAGGCGACGGTCGAGACCGAGGCGGTCGGGATCTGCGAACTCGGCGCTGGTCTGGTCGATCACGGTCATCGTCGTCTCCTCGTGCGCTTCGGATGGGGGGTCGCGGCGGGTGTGGGGATCAGAGGTGCAGACCGCACTCGGTCTTGCCGTGTGCGCTCCAGCGGCCGGCGCGGGCGTGCTCGCCGTCGCTCGGCTTGCGGGTGCAGGGCCAGCACCCGATCGACGGGTAGCCCTGGTCGAGCAGCGGGTTCAGCGGCACCTCGTGGATCGCGGCGTAGGTGGCGAGGTCGGCGTCGGTCCAGGCGGCGAGCGGATTGAGCTTCACCAGGCCGCGCTTGTCGATCTGCACGAACGGGGTGTTCGCCCGCACCTCGCTGTCGCTGCGGCGCACACCGCTGATCCAGCCGAGGCGTCCGGCGAGACCCTGCTCGAGCGGCAGCACCTTGCGCTCGTGGCAGCAACCGTCGGGGTCGGTCTCGTAGCGGGCGTCACCGATCGGCGGGGCCGGGGTGACCACGAGCTTGATCGGGTACTTCCGCTCGACCGCGTCGACCGTCTCGAGCGTCTCACCGAAGTGGTAGCCGGTGTCGAGGAACAGCACCTCGATGCCGGGGGCCACCTTGGCGGCGACGTCGACGAGCACGGTGTCGCTGGTCATCGCCGAGGCGACGATCAGGCGGTCGACCGGGATGGTGTCGACGAGCCACCGGATCATCCTCGTGGCGTCGCCGTGCGCCTCGAACGCTTGGTTGAGGGCGTTCAGGGCGTCGAGATCGAGCTGCGAGGCGTCGAACGAGGGGGCTGCTGCGTCGGTCACGGACGACACCCTACCCATTCCCGACCATTCCGATCACATTTATCGACACGATCGGCTTTCGGGCCGATGTCACGTCGCCGGCCTGCCGGGAGGACTCCCCTGCCAACGGGGCCGGCGACCTAGCATCTGCTCGATGGACTTCTCCTGGACTCCCGAGCAGGTCGAGCTGCGCGAACGCGCTCGGAAGGTGGCCGAGGAGGCCGTGGCCCGCTACGGCCGCCACAACGACAGCTGGATCAACGGCTACTCCAAGGAGTTCGCCAAGGAGATGGCCGCCCACGGCTGGATCGGCATGACCTGGCCGGTCGAGTTCGGCGGCGGCGGACGCCCGGCGATCGAGCGGCTCATCGTCGGTGAGGAGATGATCGCGGCCGGCGCCCCGATCGCGGCGATGTGGTTCGGCGACCGCCAGATGGGGCCCACGCTCATCACCTACGGCCGCCCCGACCAGCAGGCCGAGTTCCTGCCGAGGATCCTCTCCGGCGAGACCACCTGGTGCATCGGGATGAGCGAGCCCAACGCCGGCTCCGATCTCGCCAGCCTCAAGACGTCGGCCGAGCGCCACGGCGACGAGTGGGTCATCAACGGCCAGAAGATCTGGACGAGCTTCGGCGCGCAGAGCGACTACTGCTACCTCATCTGCCGCACCAGCAGCGAGGGGCCGCCGCACGCCGGCATCAGCGAGATCATCGTCCCGATGGACACGCCGGGCATCGAGGTGCGCCCGATCACGGACATGACCACCAACCGCCACTTCTGCGAGGTGTTCTTCACCGACGTTCGGGTGCCGGTGGAGAACCTCGTCGGGGTGGAGGGCAACGCGTTCAAGCAGACGATGCGCCAGCTCGAGCACGAGCGCGGCGGCATCGACCGGCTGGTGAGCAACCGGGCGCTGTACGAGATGGCCAAGGCGCGCGCCGACCTGTCCGATCCGCGCATCCGCCAGGAGATCGCGCAGCTGGAGATCCAGTACCGCATCGGCCGGATCCTCGTGGTCCGCGAGGTGCTGCGCCAGGCGCCCGCCGGCTTCTCCGCCGCCACCAAGTGCTTCTGCACCGAGCACGAGGCCCGCGTGGCGGAGTTCGTGTCGCACGTGTTCGGGGCCGAGGCCACGCTGTGGAGCGACGTGGTGCACGGCCTGCTGTACACGCCCGGCTACACGATCATGGGCGGCACCTCGAACGTGATGCGCAACATCCTCGGAGAACGGGTCCTCGGCCTCCCCAAGTGACCTCGGGGGCCGGACGTGGGGTCCGGCCGTGGGGTCCGGCCGTCGCTCGCTCACGGTGCACCGGGTGCACGTCTCCGGCAGGGTGGCGGACGCGAGACTCGGGTGATGCGCCGATCCATCGCCGTCCCCTCCGTGGCGCTGACCGTCGTTGCGTGCGCATTCACCGGCTGCAGTGACGACAGGTCGACCTCCGCCGCAGCCGATGCGACGTCGACCACTGCTGCGGTCGCAACGACCTCGGACGTGACGGTGCCCGCTGCTGCCTCCACCGCAGCACCCACCACCACGACTCCGGCAGCGATGGCGCGGCTGGCGGCCCTCCCCACGGACGCCGACGGATTCGCAGCCGCACTCTCGTCCGCGCATCTCACCATCACGGATCCGGCGTCGCCGGCGGCAGCGGTGGCGGTCGCCGGCGAGCAGCTGCAGCTGCACCTCCGCGCGCTCGCCGACGTGCCCGAGCTCGACGAGGAGGTGCTCGCCGCGCTCGACCCGGCGGCCCGTCCGACGCTCGAGCGGATCATCCGGGCACGTCAGTTCCTGCAGGCGCGCAACGCCGCCCGCGCGACGCCGAGCGAACCGCCCACCGAGCTGCCGGCGTGGACGATCGTGGAGCCCGAGTCACCCGAGGTGCTGCTCGGCCACTACCGCGAAGCGGAGTCGATCACCGGCATCCCGTGGTACTGGCTGGCCGCGATCCACGTGCAGGAGACCCGGGTGGGCCGCATCCAGGGGGTGTCGTCGGCCGGGGCAGTGGGGCCGATGCAGTTCCTCCCGACCACGTGGGCGGAGTGCTGCACGGGCGACCCGCTCGTGACCCGCGATGCGATCATCGGCGCCGCCACGTACCTCGCCCAGAGCGGCGGCCCGGCCGACATGGCCGCGGCGATCTCCCAGTACAACCCGAACGAGGGCTACGTGGCCGTGGTGACGGCCTACGCCGAGAACCTGCGCGACGTGCCCGAGCTGTACGCCGGCTACCACGCGTTCCAGGTGTTCTTCGGCACCAGCGCCGGCACGGTTCGGCTGCCGATCGGCTACTCGCAGGCCGCACCGATCGACGCCGCCGCCCATCTCGCCGCGAACCCCGCCGACGCCGCCTGACCGGTGAGGTCCGAGGGCCACCGGCACACCCAGGGGCTCCGCTGACACTCGGGTGGGCGGCTGGCACTCGGGTGGACGGCTGGCACTCGGGTGGACGGCTGGCACTCGGGTGGGCGGCTGGCACTCGGGTCTCGGGGGTCGGCACCACGGAACTACGGTTCGCGCATGGCCGACCTGCTCGAACTGTCCGCTCGCATCATCGACTCGGGGCACGCCGACCAACCGGTGAACCGCACCACCAACGAGCTCAGCGAGATCGCCGACGGCCTGGCGATGGTGGAGAGCTTCAGCCACTCCGTCGTCGTCGACGCCGGTGACGGGCTGATCGCGTTCGACGCCTCGCACGTCCGCACCGGACAGGCGGTGGTCGACGCCATCCGCCAGTGGCGTCCCACCCCGATCCGGCACCTCGTGTACACGCACGGCCACGCCGACCACGTCGGCGGCAGCACGTTCTTCGCCGCCGACCACCCCGTCGTGATCGGCCACGAGAACGTCGCCAAGCGGTTCGACCGCTACACGTTCACGAGCAACTGGAACCTGCTCATCAACGCCCGCCAGTTCGGCGGCATCTCCGGCGACCTCAACCTGTCGATGGGCGTGGGCAACGGCGAGGGCGGAGTCGCCATGACCCCGAACCCGAACGCACGTCGCTTCCTGCCCGCCGGCACGCTTCGACCCGACCGCGAGGTCGGCCTGTTCGACCGCATGCACATCGGCCCCTACGAGGTGGAGTTCCACCACGCCCGCGGCGAGACCGACGACCACCTGTGGTCGTTCTTCCCCGAGCAGAAGTGGGTGATGACCGGCGACTTCCTGATCTGGAACTTCCCCAACGCCGGCAACCCGCAGAAGGTGCAGCGCTACCCCATCGAGTGGGCCGCCGCGCTGCGGGCGATGATCGCCCGCGAGCCCGAGCTGTTGCTGCCCGCCCACGGGCTGCCGATCGCCGGCAAGGAGCGCATCGCACGCGTGCTCGACGACGTCGCCACCGCACTCGAGCAGCTCGTCGCCGACGTGGTGGCGATGATGAACGCGGGCGAGACGCTCGACACGATCATCCACACGGTGAAGGTCCCTGCCGACACGCTCGCGAAGCCGTACCTGCGCCCGCTCTACGACGAGCCCGAGTTCGTGGTGCGCGGCATCTGGCGCCAGTTCGGCGGCTGGTGGGACGGCGCGGCCTCCCGGCTCAAGCCGTCGCCCGACGCCCACCTCGCATCGGCGATCGCCGAGCTGGCCGGTGGCGCCGACGTGCTGCTCCGCCGGGCCGAGCAGGCCATGGGCGACGGTGACGTGCGGCTCGCCTGCCACTTCGCCGACCTCGCCGGCTGGGCCGCCCCGGACGACCCCACGATCCACGCCGGTCGCGCCGCGGTCTACCTCCAGCGCCGGAAGACGGAGTCGAGCCTGATGAGCAAGGGGATCTTCGCCGCCGCGGCTCGCGAGAGCCAGGTGGTCGTCGACCGGACGACGGGCCCGAGCGACAGCTGACCCCACGTCCTGGGTGCCACACCCACCTCACCGCCCCAGCTCACGCGACCTCACTGGCACCCAGAACCGGACCCGCCACCTCCTGGGTGCCACACCCACCTCACCGCGCCAGCTCACACGATCTCACTGGCACCCAGAACCCGACCCACCACCTCCTGGGCGCCACGCTCACCTCACCGACCCAGCTCACGCGACGCCGCTGGCACCCAGGACGTCGGTCGTCAGGCGCGGCCGAGGGTGACGAGGACGAGGGCGGCCGCCGCGAGGCCCATGCCGACGCCCTGCCAGCGGTCGACGCGCTCACGGTCGAGCGCGAACGCGAGCGCCACGGTGCTGGCCGGGTAGAGCGAGCTCACCACGGCCACGACGGACAGCATCCCGCCGCGGACGGCCTCGAGGTAGGCGAGGTTCGCGGCCATGTCGAGGA
>WLDE01000168.1 GCA_009704985.1 Actinomycetota bacterium
CGGTGACGGTGACGCTCGGGGAGACCACGGTGGTGGAGGGTGTCTACGTGCCGTTGGGGTTGATCCGGGTGGCGGTGGCGCCGGCGGGTCTGCCGGTGGATGTCGTGATCGACGGGGTCAGCCGGAACCAGTTCGGGGCGTACCTGTACCTCGAGGCGGGTTCGTACGAGGTGTGCGGGACGCAGGCGGTCGGGTTCACGAGCCCGGCCTGTCAGACCGTGACCGTGAGCAGCGGCACCCAGACCGACCTCACCCTCACCTACACCTCGTCGCCGTGAGCGACATCAGCAGTTGACCGAGCGACCACGGTCCGGGCACACCGGACCGTGGTCGTGTCCCGTCCGCCCCCCCGGGCAGAAAGCAGGAAGAACACCATGCGAAGGACACTCGGCATCCTCGCCCTCAGCACGATCGGCCTCGTCGGGTTCGCGCCCGCCGCCCACGCCGGCTCGCCCTACGGCGGAGGTGGCGGTGGCCTGAGCGTCGGCACTGCGCAGATCTCCGACCAGACGCCCAGTCCGGGGCAGACGGTCACGGTCACCGGGTCGGGGTTCGCCCCGAACAGCCAGGTGACGATCCTGCTCGGTGCGAATTCGACGACGCTCGGAACCGTGACCGCGAGCGCATCCGGTCAGGTGTCCGCGACCGTGACCATTCCCGCTGGCACGACCGGGGCGGCGAGCATCGTCCTGCAGGGCTCGAGCGCCGGTGGCGCGTCCGTCACGGTGACGGTGCCGATCCAGGTGGGGGCCTCCGGCGGCGGCGGGCTGCCGACCACGGGTGCCGGTGCCGCCGACGCGATCCTCACGTGGGGTGTCGCAGCGGTGGCCGTCGGGGCGGTCGTGCTCGTGACGGCGAGGCGACGCCGCGCCGCTGCCCGAAGCTGACGTCTCCTGATCGAACGCCCCGCGGTGCGCGAGCGCTGCGGGGCGTTCGTCGCGCTCCGGGCCGGTCGCATCGGGGGCGGTGGTTCGAGCACCCCTCACGCTCATGTCGATGTTCAGGTTCACGGTTGCGCACCACCCGTCGACTCGGTCGACCGTCACCCTGTGGCCGTCGCAGCGGCGCCGAGGGGCGCATGAGGGGCGCTGAGGAGCGCTCGAGGGCGCCTGATGGAACGCCGGCACGCCTCGGGGCGGGAGATCCCGCGGTCGTCGTCCCGGCGGGACCCCGGCCCCCGCAAACGCGATGGTCCGGAAAAGGTTTGTCAAGAAATCGGCAAGATCTCACGGGTGCTCGACGCGCGTCGTCGTGGGCCGGATCGGGGTCCGGGGAGCGCGTCGAACCGCCGTCGGAGCGGCCGACACCGCCGGTCCGCGGCCGTCGCCGAGGGGGTTCGGCCGACGCGTCGGCGGGCGTGTGCCGGACGGGGTGGCGGTGGCCGGTGGGCGCCGCGGCGGTCGTGCGTCGGGCCGGGCCGGCGTCGTCCTCAGTCGTCGTCAGTCGTCGTCAGTCGACGTCAGTCGACGTCAGTCGACGTCAGTCGACGTCAGTCGTCGTGGTCGTGGACCATCGGCGATCGCCCGCCGGGGCCCCTGCTCACGTCGACCGTGACCACGGGAGTGCTCGGCCCGAGGCGGAACTCGGCGCTCGACGCGTCCATCGGGACCTCGAAGGTCACGATGCCGTCGAGCTGGTCGCCGGGCTGCAACAGCTCGTCTGCCAGGAGCGATGTGTACGGGACGTAGGTGGTTCCGCCCACGTCGAGACGGACGGCCTCCGCCGGGAACGTCATCGTCGAAGCGCCGGCGCGGAGGGTGAGCTGCACCGCCACGCGCTTCATGCCCTCGGGAACGGCGTCGGACATCATCTGCGACATCTGCCCCATCGACATGCCCGACTGGGCGAACTGCGACGAGTTGCCGCCTTCGCCACTCATCATCCCCATCATCGGGTCGTCGATGGTCCAGGCCTCGACCACGACGAAGCGGCCGCCGTCGTGGGAGACCTCGGTGCCGACGGTGGGACCCGTCGATCGGTCGGCGAGGAGACCCCACACGCCCATCGCCGCGAGAGCCACCGCGGCGACGGTGATCGCGATCTGCGCTCGGTGCGAGCGTGGACGCTCAGCGTGAGATTTCGGTCGCTTCAGCCACGCACGGTCGATCACAGTGCTTGCACCCATCGGTCGCTGACCATACCTTTCCCCCCGGCGGAAACAAAGGGGCGGAGTTGTTCTCGATCTCGATGCGTTGGGTGATTTGTCGTGCGATCTCGGTCGCGCTCCCGGTTGCGGTGGTCCAGGTTGCCATCCACGGAGGCGGAGTCGATCTCGGGTCGGCGGTGGAGATGGCTCGCGCCGTGCCCACGTTGGTGACGGCGACGGCACTCGTGCTGATGGTGCTGGCGTGGGTGTGGCCCGGCATCCGACGATCCCTCGGGCTGACCGGACGCACCGAGTCCGTCGCTGCCGCCTTGGCGACCGCGATCGGCGTGTCCGTCGCGATGACCGTGCTGTCCGCGCTCCGCGGCGCCGTGCTCGGCCACTCGCACGACCATGCCCACGGCGCGGGTGCCGCCCACGACGCCCATCACGGCATGGGCGCGCTCGAGCACGCGCTCCGCGACGGCGCCGCGGTCGGTCCGCTGGTCGTGCTCACCATCCTCGTCGCGCCCCTGCTCTCGCGGGCGTTCGCGCAGGTGCGGACGCGTCGCCTGCGATCGGCGGTTCGCTCCGCCCCGCGTCCGGTCGCCCGGTGGCTGGCGGTCGCCGGCGCGCTGACGGGACTCGTCGTCGTCTCGCCGGCCGCTCCGGTCCCATCGGCGGCGGCGGCACCCGCGCTCGCCCAGTGCACGGCCGCCAACGCCCGCCGCGTGTACGACGTCGCGGCGACGCACGCGTTCATCCCCTACAGCCGCTGGCGCAACGACACCGGTGTGCCCCAGATCGGGCCGGACGGCACCCCGCACCTCACCGACGGCGACCCCAACGGCATGCTGTACGTGCTGCAGCGCGATCAGGCCGCGGTCGTGAACTGGTACCGACCGCTGGTCGGGAACGCGGCGAACGGGTACGCCGGCGACCCGGCGGCAGGCCGCCGTGTGCGTCCACGTCCGCTCGTCCTCCGGGCCAACGCGGGCGAGTGCATCCAGGTGAACCTCACGAACGAGCTCACACCGGCAGCGATGGCTCCGTCGCTCCCGCAGGTCGATCCGCGCGTGTCGATGCACGCCATCGGGGTGTCGTACGCCCCGAACAGCGGCGACGGCAGCAGCGTCGGCTACAACGCCGACACGACGGTCGGAGTCGGCGAGACCATCACCTACTTCTGGCGTGCTCCGTCCGCCGAGGGGCTCTACCTGTTCCGCGACATGGGCATGCCGGCGGGCGCCGATGCCGACGGTGGCGCCGCCGAACACGGCCTCTACGGCGGCCTGGCCGTGCAGCCCGCGGGGTCGCGTTGGTTCGAGTCCTCGTCGGGTGTCGAGCTGTCGTCGCCCGTGCCGGCACAGCAGTACGCGGCAGCCGCGGGTCAGAGCGGTGACCTGTACCTGAACACGTCGATCGTCGTGCCGAACGGCAAGCGGTACCGGGAGAGCGTGCAGATCAGCCAGGACGTCATCCCGATGGGCCCGCAGGCGCTCCCTGCGCCCGGTGGTGGCGGTGCGCTCGTGGCTGCCGAGCGCTTCTCGTTCAACTACGGCTCGGAGGCCGAGTACAAGCGCCAGGCCTTCAAGCCCGACTGGTGTGCCGACTGCGTCGGCGAGGAGACGAGCCTGTCGTCGTGGGTGTTCGGCGACCCTGCCACGGTGAAGTTGGCGGCGGGCCCCGGCCCCTGGGAGCCGGTGCAGCCCGACTTCGGCGGACTCGATCCGCTGTCGGTGCCCGCAGGCATCCCGGCGGTGAACGTCGAGGACTGCGGTCTCATGATGACCAACTCGCCGACGGAGACGCGGCCGCTGTCGTGCTACACGGCCAACGTCGATCGCGCGTACCAGGGCGACCCGACGAAGATCAGGTTCGGGCACGCAGGTGTGTTCGAGACCCACGTGTTCCACCTGCACGCCCACACGTGGGCGGCCGAACCGCAGGACGGTGGGCCGGCCGGGTCGATCCCGCCTCGCCCGACGGCCGAGCGCCAGCCTCGTGCGCAGACCATCGACTCCCAGACCTACAGCCCCTGGACGGCCTTCACGGCCGATCTCGACTACGGGGCGGGCGGCCGTGCGGGCACGGTCGGCGACTCGATCTTCCACTGCCACCTGTACCCCCACTTCGCCGCCGGGTACTGGTCGTTGCTCCGGGTGCACGACGCGTACGAGACGGGTGCCGGAGCACTGCCCGACGGCACGCGCGTGAACCCCTGGGTCGCGCTCGAGGATCTCGTCGCACCGGGTCTCGCGATGCATCCCGACGTGCCGCTCGCGAAGAACCCGCCCAGCATCGACTTCCCCGGGTTCCCGCGGTTCATCCCCGGCGAGTACGGCTGGCGGGCTCCGCAGCCCGTGAACGGCGTGTGGCAACGCGAGTTCGACGCGGCCGGCAACGTGGTCCGTGACGCCGCGGGCGAGCCCGTGGATGCGCCGGCGATGCGCGTGGTGGCGGGCCGGGCGCTCGATCCGGCGCTGCTGGAACAGACCCAGCAGATCGTCACCACGGCGACCGACGGTTCGTTCACCCTCACCTTCGCCGGCGAGACCACCGGCGCCATCGATCTCCCCGCCACGGCGGCCGACGTCGAGGCGGCACTCGAGCTGCTCGCCACCATCGATGCCGTCACCGTCGTCGGCGAAGGAACGGCAGCGGATCCCTGGGACGTCCAGCTCGTGCTGTGGCGTTCCACCCCGGACCTGACGATCACCGCCACGTACACCCCGGGGCCGGTCGTCGGCCCCGGCCTCACGACCGGCCTCAGCCAGACGCTCGTCGCGGACGCCGGCGTCGAGGCGTTCACGCTCTCGGTGGCCGGTTCGACCACGACGCCGATCGACCTCGTCGGAGGCGGCCTGCCCGGCCCCGACGCACAGATCGCCTCCGCCCTCGACGCGGTGCCAGGCGTCGACACCGTCGCCGTGACCGGCTCCGGCACGACGGCCGATCCCTGGCGGGTCACCTTCGTGGCCGCACCCGGGACGGATCCGACGATCGCCGCCACCGTCACGTCGCCGGCCCCCGGCGCCGTGCCTGCGGTCGCCGTGACCGCGGCGATGTCCCAGACGATCGTCGCGGCGCCCGGCGTGGCGTCGTTCCGTGTCGGGCTCGCCGGCGAGACCACGACGCCGATCGACCTCGTCGACCCGGCGCCCGCGGTGCGGCTCGCCGAGGCCCTCGACGCACTCACCGCCGTGGCCGACCTGTCCACGGTGGTGACCGGTGCCGGGACCGCCGCCGATCCGTGGACGGTCACCTTCACCACACCTCCCACCGGCGATCCCACCATCACCGCGACGGTGGTCGCACCGGGCCCGGCAGGCATCGCCGTCACGGCGTCGCCGGGGTTCGACCCGACCGACGCGGTCACGGCGCGAATCATGTTCCGGCTCGCACAGGAGCAGCACACGACCCGGAAGTTCCACGATCCGACGTACGAGGCCGGTGGACCCGTCGACCCCGAGAACCAGCCGCTGCCGGGCGCGCCCGCGGTGGACCCGTGCCCCGCCGGCGCTCGGGTCGTCACCTACCGCGCCTCGGTCATCCAGCTGCCGATCACCTACAACGACGCCGGCTGGGTCGACCTGCAGGGCCGGATCATGGTCCCCGACGAGGACGTCAACGCGGTGCTGGCCGGGACGAAGGCCCCCGAGCCGTTCTTCTTCCGTGTGAACCAGGGTGACTGCATCAACTTCGAGCTCACCAACCGCACCCCGAACCACATCGGCAACGACGTCTACCAACGTCTGATCCAGACCAACATGGTCGGAGCGCACATCCACCTCGTCAACTTCGACGTGCTGGCCTCGGACGGATCGTCGAACGGCTGGAACTACCAGCAGGCCGCGTTCACCGAGGACCAGGCGACCTTCAACGACGAGGTGGTCGCCGGTACCCGGCCCTGCGACCTCGTCGCCGGCTGCACCGTGCCGCTCCCCGCCAACTACGACCCGGCTGCCGAATCGGCGGACGCCCGTGGCAACTGGCTGCACGAGGGGCAGACCATCAAGGAGCGCTGGTTCGCCGACTACGAGCTGCGCACGGTGTTCCTGCACGACCACCACTTCGCCGCGGCGATGCAGAACCGCGGCATGTTCAACGCGCTCATCGTCGAGCCCGCCGGCTTCGACAGCCGTGACCCCGAGACGGGCCAATGGCTCCAGCCGATCAACAACCCGGCCCGGGGTCCGGTGTGCGGCGCGGCGTGTGTGGGCACCGCGCACGGCGCCACCATGGACATGATCGGTCCGGGGGCCGGTGACGACTTCCGTGAGTTCGGCATCGCGGTGCACGACTTCATCCCGTTGTTCATCCCGCCCCAACCGGGCGTGCCGCTCACCTTCGCCGACCTCCAGAACCGGGCCAACGCGATCGCACCTCCGTTGGAGCCGTTGCCGGCTCCCGACGGTGACCAGGGCGGCATGGGGATCAACTACAGGAACGAACCGATGACCCTGCGACAGTTCCCGGCCGGCGCGCCGCAGGTGCTCGGTCAGCAGGTCGACCCCGCCTACACCTTCAGTTCCCGGGTGTGGGGTGATCCCGAGACCCCGGTCCTGCACGCCTACCGGGGCGACAACGTCCGTTACCGCTTGATCCAGGGCTCGCACGAGGAGCAGCACAACTTCACGGTCCACGGCACCCGATGGCACCGCGACCCGAGCGATCCGGCGTCGCCGTTCATCAACACCCGGGCGATCGGTGTGTCCGAGGCCTTCAACATCGACGACGTGGCGGTCGGCTGCGGCCTCGGCCAGAGCGGGGCCTGCTTCAGCACCCCGCCCAACCAGCCACGGGTGAGCGACTTCCTCTACGGCGGGGTGGGCGTCGAGGACATGTGGTTCGGCGCGTGGGGCATCATGCGCGTCTTCGACCAGACGACCGCCAGCGGCGTCGGTGCCGCGCCCACGCTGCTCCCGCTCCCGGACAACAACGTGTCGTTGCCGGCGGGTGTGCCGCTGCCGGCGGCGGGCGTGCAGAACCTCACCGTGCCGCCGGGCGGGACGACCGCGGACGGCGTGCTCCCGCGGGCACAGGTGAACGTGTCGTGCCCGAGCGGTGCCACGCTCCAGACGTTCGACGTCTCCGCCATCGACGTCGACATCACCTACAACCGCTACGGCGACCACGACCCGTACGGCCTCGCATACGTGCTGTCGTCCGACGTCGCCGCGATCCGCGCCGGGACGAAGGAGCTGGAGCCCCTCGTCCTGCGGGCCAACGAGGGCGACTGCATCGTCGTCAACCTCCGCAACGAGGTCGACTGGGATCACTTCGCGACCCACGGCAACCTGGGCACACTCGACGGTGACGCGCCGATCGCACGCGAGCCGATCCCGCCAGCTCCCGGCGAGCCGGGTGTGCCCGGAGTGCCGTGGTTCGCCGGCAACCGCGTGTCGATGCACCCGTCGCTGCTCCGGTACGACGTCCGGACGAGCGACGGCACCACCGTCGGGTACAGCTTCGACCAGACGGCCGGACCCGGCGAGACCGTGACGTACCTCTGGTACGCCGACGAGATCGTCTACGACGACCCGCAGAACCCGATCGGTCTCACCGACGGTGAGCTCGGCGTCGTCCCGCTGATGGCGTTCGGTGACGTGCGCGGTCACCGCCACCACGGACTCCTCGCAGCGTTGGTCGTCGGTCCTCCGAACGCCACGTTCCACGACCAGATCACGGGTGCCGAGGTGAACAGCGGGGTGGCCGTCGACGTGAGGGTGCCCGGTGTCGCCGAGGACTACCGCGACGTCGTCGTGTTCCACCACAACGGACTGAACCTCCGCGCACCTGCGGGGCCGGGCGGCGCGCCCGGCCAGCCGCTGCCCGACCCGATCGCCGGCGACTGGCCCGACGCGGGTGAACGCGCGATCAGCTACACCAACGCCCCGCTGCACCACCGGCTCGGCCTGCCCGGACCCCTCGTGAACCCGTTGGCGAACCCGACGGGGATCCCGTTCACGCGACCCGACTTCGGCATGGATCTGGCCAACGTGTTCAGCAGCACGTACGTGATCGACGGGCAGCCCATCGGCGATCCCGACACGCCGATCATCCGCGCCTATCAGGGCGACCCGCTGCGCATCCACGTGGTGCAGTCGTCCGACCGGGCGCGGATGGTGGAGACGCAGGTCTCCGGCCACAGCTGGCTCGACCAACCGTTCGACGCGGGGTCGGTCCGCGCGGGCGTGCAGGGCTCGATGGCCAGCGGCAGCGCCTTCACGTTCCACCTCGACGCGGCGGGCGGCGAGATGCACAACATCGGCGACTACCGCTACGGCGTGCTGCACGGCGTCAGCGGGCTCTCCTCGGGTTCGTGGGGCATCGTGCGTGTGTATCCCCGTCCTCCCGCCGGGCGCGAGCGGCTGTTGTCGCCCCTCGCTTCATCGCAGAACCCCTACGCGGGCGGCAATCCGCTCCAGGTGCTGAACCAGGACACGCTCCCGCCGGCGCCGGCGGTGCAGATCGACGTCACGGCACCGATCGACTTCGGGCTGCTCTCGACACCGTCGTCGACGCTCGGGGTGCAGGCTGCGGTCACGACCCAGGCCGGGGTCCCGGTGCCTGCGCAGATCGTGACGTTCAGCTGGCCGGGTGGGACGGCGACGGCGATCACCGACATCGCCGGCATCGCCACGACCACGGTGCCGGTCACGGCACCCGCAGGGACGCGCGTCGTGACCGCGACGGTGGACCCGCCCACCACCGGTGTCGCCACCGACACGGTCGTGCTCGAGTTCCTCGACCCGGCCGCGGACGTCGTCGCGCCGACGGTGACGGGTGTGACACCCGCGAACGGCTCGACGGGCGTCAACCCGGCGAACGCGGTCATCGTCGCATTCTCCGAACGGGTCCACCCCGGCACGGTGAACGCCTCGTCCGTGCGAGTGCTGGCCGGCGGTGTGCCGGTGCCGGCCACGGTGACACTGAGCCCGAACCGGGAGACGGTGACGCTCGTGCCCACCGCGTCGCTCGCGATCACGACGCAGTACACGGTGCAGGTGTCCACGTCGGTCACCGATCTCGTCGGCCGTCCGCTCGCGGCGCCGTTCACGAGCACGTTCACGACCTGGACCACACCGGGCGCGCCCGGTGGTGTGTCCGGGACGGCCGGTGACCGCTCGGTGACGGTCTCGTGGACCGCTCCTGCCGACGGCGGCACGCCGATCACCGGGTACGGCATCGCCGTGTTCGACGCCACCGGCGTCGCACTTCCCGGGCTCGGCACGATCGCCGGACCCGATGCCACGTCGGCAACCGTGAACGATCTCACGAACGGAACTCCGTACCGATTCCGGGTGTTCGCGGTGAACGGCGCCGGAACGGGGCCCTCGTCGCCGCTGAGCGCCGCCGTGGTCCCCGTCGAGGTGCCGGATGCGCCCGCCGACGTCGTCGCGGTCGTCGTCGACCCGCAGATCGCCGGTCCGCAGACCGGTGTGGTCGACGTGAGCTGGGACGAACCGAACGACAACGGCTCCCCGATCGAGAGCTACACGGTCACCGCGTCGCCGGGCGGTGCCACGTGCACCGTCACCGTCACGACGTGTCGGATCACGGGTCTCCAGAACGGCGTCGTGCACACGTTCTCCGTCTCCGCTCGCAATGCGATCGGCACGGGCCCGCTGTCGGCGGGTGCGGTCGCGACGCCGCGCAGCGTTCCGCAGCCGCCGTCGACCGTCACCGCGGTCGCCGGTGACGCACTGGCGACGGTGAGTTGGTCGGCGACGTCGTTCGACGGCGGTTCGCCGATCGTCGGTCACCAGGTCGTCGTGCTCGACGCCGTCGGTGCCCCTACGGCGATCACCGGGTGCACCGTCGGTGCGGTGCTGAGCTGTCAGATCTCCGGGCTCTCGAACGGCACCGGGTATCGATTCGCCGTGACCGCTCGGAACGCAGCGGGATCGAGCGTGCCGTCGGATCCGTCCGCGGTCGCGACCCCGCAGCCGACGCCGGCTCCGCCCGGTGCGCCGACCGGGCTCACGACGACGCCCGGTGCCGCGGCGATGACCGTGTCGTGGACGGCACCCGTGTCGTCGGGGACGTCGCCGATCACGGGCTACACCGTCACCGAACCGGGCGGCGCGTCGTGCAGCGCGCCTGCGACGGCGTCGTCGTGCACGTTGGTGTCGCTGGCCCCCGGCACGTCGATCACGTTCACGGTCGTCGCGGAGAACGCCGTCGGGCCGGGACCGGGAGCGACGGTCGTCGCGACCGTTCCGGTTCCACCGGGGACACCGCGGTCGATCTCGGCCGCGCAGGTGCCGGGCAGCGCGTCCATCGCGGTGAGCTGGGCGCCGCCGCTGTCCGACGGCGGTGCGCCGGTGACCAGCTACGTGGCCACCACGCTGTTCGGCGGCTCCTGCGTCGCCACGGCACCGGCCACGACGTGCAACATCGGCGGACTGCAGGCGGGCTCCCACGTGGTGCTCGTCCAGGCGGTCAACGTGGCCGGGCCCGGCCCGGTCGGGTTCACCGGTGTCACCACGGTGCCGGTCACCGGGTTGTTGCGGGTGACGTCGTCGCCGGCGGTGCCGACTCGGATCTCGGTCGACGGTGTGGTTCGTCATGACTGGGGTCTGGATTGGGTGTCGGTGCCGGTGGGGACGCGTGAGGTGTGTTTCTCGGACGTGGTGGGCTTCGCCA
>WLDE01000016.1 GCA_009704985.1 Actinomycetota bacterium
AACGTCGCCTCGCTCGCGACGCGGCGGCCGCCGATCCAGTGATCGCCCGACACCTCGACGCCGGCGACGGTGTGCAGGTTCATGACAGCCTCCTGACGGTCCCGGCCCGCGCCGTCCGAGGGGCGACGGCCGGTGGGAGCGAAGATCGTTCGGTACCGAACGATAGTGTCGCGCACCGTGCCCGGTGTCTTCTCCAGCGACGACGACGCGGAGCTCCGCCAGGCCGAGCGCGACGTCGCCGACGCCTTCGAGGGCGCCCCGTTCGACTTCTCCGCGCTGCTGGTGGTGAGCAACGTGTTCCGGGCGGCCACGGCGGTGCGCAACCACATGGAGCGCGAGGTGCTGAGCGCCCACCAGCTCAGCTGGAGCGCGTTCGTGGTGCTGTTCGTGCTGCGCGTGTGGGGCGAGCAGGAATCGCACCGGCTGGCCCACGAGGCCGGCATCACCGGCGGCACGCTGACCGGGGTGCTGTCGACGCTGGAGCGCCGCGGGTTCGCGCAGCGTTCGCCGCACCCCACCGACGGACGTCGCGTCCTGGTGGCCCCCACCGACGACGGCCTCCGCGCGGTCGACGAGATCATGCCGCTGTTCAACCAGCACGAGGCGATCGTCACCGCCGACCTGTCGGCGACCGATCGGCGCCACCTCGCCCGGCTGCTGCGCACCGTGCTGCGCACCCTCGACGCGGAATCCGGCACCGAGTCCGGCACCGAGTCCGGCACCGAGTCCGGCACCGAATCCGGTTCGGGGACGGCGGACGGCACCCGTGACGGTACGGAGCGACGGCGGCCGGCGGTCGGCTAGGGTTTCGTTTGGATCCAAACGATCTGGATCCGGTACGTCGACCCGCATCCCTCGTCGCCCAGCGCGACCACGTCTGACCGGAGGACCACATGGGTGAGATCGTCGGTGCGGCCATCGTGTCGCACGTCCCGCCGATCGTGATGAGCGACGAGGCCCGCACGGTCATCTACGGCGCGGTGGGCACCACGCTCGTCGACGGCCTGCACCGGATGCGGCGCGAGAAGTTCGACGCGCTCGACATCGACAGCGTGATCGTGTTCGACACGCACTGGTTCACCACCGTCGAGCACATCCTCACCGCGCACGAGCGCCGCACGGGGATCTTCACCAGCTCCGAGCTGCCCCGCGGCATGAGCGGTCACCACTACGACATGCCGGGCGACCCGGAGCTCGCCAAGCGCTACGAGTCGATCAGCAACGCCCGCACCGACACCCGGGCGCTCGCGTGCGACGACCCCTACCTGCCGGTGCACTACGCGACCACGAACCTGCTGCCCTTCCTGCAGAAGGGCGACGAGGCGTGGCTCAGCATGGGGGTGGTGCAGACGGGCGAGCCGGACGACTTCCTGCTCGCCGGCGAACTGCTCGGCCAGGCGATCCGCGAGCTCGACCGCAAGGTGGTGCTGCTCGCGTCGGGCGGGCTGTCGCACCGGTTCTGGCCGCTGAAGGAGTTCGCCCAGCACGAGGCCGCAGGGCTCGAGCACATCCGCACGCCCGAGGCGCGAGCGGCCGACGAGCGGGTGCTCGCCTGGATGCAGCAGGGCGACCACGCAGCGATCATCGACTTCTGGCCCGAGTACCGCCAGCACGCCCCCGAGGCGTTCTTCGCGCACTACCTGATGATGGTCGGCGCCCTCGGTGGCGCCCGGTGCACGGCGACGGGCGAGCTGTTCTCGAACTACGAGTCGTCCGCCGGCACGGGCCAGGTCCACGTCTGGTTCGACGGACCCTTCGCGGGCTAAGCATCCGGTCATGCGCTTCGCCAACCTCCAGGGTCGTGCCGTGCTCGTCGTCCGCGGCGACGACGGCACCGATCGCGCCGTCGACATCGAACGTTCGAGCGACGGCCGGCTCGGCAGCGACCCGGCGGTGTACGTCGACCTCGCCAACCACGCCCTGCTCGGCGAGATCGCCGCGAGCGTGTCGGCGAACGACGCCCCCGCGCTCGACCCCGCGCTGCTCGGCGCACCCGTGCCGCGCCCTCCCAAGGGTCTCGGCGTCGGCCTGAACTACCGCACGCACGCGATCGAGTCCGGCCGCGAGTTCCCCACCGAACCGCACTTCTTCGGCAAGACGAACAACTGCGTGGCGGGTCCGTTCGACGACGTGATCGCTCCCGCCGGCCGCCACGAGATCGACTTCGAGGCCGAGGTCGTCATCGCCTTCGGCCGCACCTGCAAGGGCGCGACCGAGGACGACGCCTGGAGCTACCTCGCCGGTGTCACCTGCGGCCAGGACATCTCCGACCGCGGCGAGCAGTTCCGCCTGCCGATCAAGCAGTTCACGATCGCGAAGAGCTACGACACGTTCGGCCCCACCGGGCCGTTCCTCGTCACCCCCGACGAGTTCCCCGACCGCGACGCGCTCGGGCTGACGGGCGTGGTGAGCGGCGAGGTGATGCAGGAGGCGAACACGAGCGACCTGATCTTCCCGATCCCGGCGCTGGTGGCGTGGCTCACGCGGTTCATGACGTTCGGACCCGGCGACCTGGTGTGGACCGGCACGCCCGGAGGCGTGGGCGAGGCCCGCACCCCGCAACGCTTCCTGGTGGACGGCGACGTGATCGAGACCACCGTGTCGGGCGTCGGCACGATGCGCAACCGGGTGGTGGTGCGCTGACCGGGTGGTCGGCGCAGACGAGGAGGAGGTCGCCGTGAAGGTCGTCGCCGAAGGGGACAAGAGCGTGGTGTACGGCGGCCGGTTCACCGGCCGCGTGACGCTGGAGATGCTCAACGCCACCCCACCCGAGATCCACGCCGGCGTCGACGGTCCCGACACGGCGCTGGTGCACTTCACCGACGGTGCCGTCACCTTCTGGCACTCGCATCCCGGTGGCCAGCAGCTGTTCGTGGTGAGCGGTCACGCCCGCGTGGGCACCGAGGCCGACGGCGAGGTGCCGCTCACGACCGGCACGCTCGTGGTGTGCCCGGCCGACGAGCCGCACTGGCACGGTGCGATGCCCGGCTGCGACACCACCCTGCTCGCGGTCACGTGGGGCACCACCGAGTGGACCGACCGGCCGCCGGTGTGACGTGACCACCGCCGGCTCCCCGTCGTACGACGTGGCGATCGTCGGGCTCGGACCGACCGGCGCCACCCTCGCCAACCTGTGCGGCGCATGGGGTCTGCGGACGATCGTGTTCGAGCGCTCCACCGCGCCGTACCCGCAGCCGCGCGCCTGCCACCTCGACGCGGAGATCGCGCGGGTGTTCCAGCACCTCGGCTTCGAGGACGACCTGCACCGGTTGCTCACCGTGTCGGCAGGCATGGAGTACGTCGACGCCGACGGGCGACGGCTGTTCACCTTCGAGGGGTTCGAGCGCGAGCCGCTGCTCGGCTGGCACGAGGACTACGTGTTCGTGCAGCCGGAGATCGACGCGATGCTCCGCGACGGCCTCGAGCAGTACGCGCACGTGGAGGTGCGCATCGGTGACGACGCCCCGCCGCTCGACGAGTTGCGCCGCCTGGCGCGCTACGTGGTGGCGTGCGACGGGGCGTCGAGCCCGACGCGTGAGCGACTCGGCATCGGCCTGCTCGACCAGGGCTACGACGAGCGGTGGCTCGTGGTCGACGTGATGCTGCGCGACCCCGGCGTGCCGCCGCTGCCCGGGATCATCCAGCAGGTGTGCGACCGCCGGCGCCTCGCCACCTTCGTCCCGTCGCACGGCCGCCACCGGCGCTGGGAGTTCCGTCTCGCCGAGGACGAGCTGGTGCCCGACGTGTGGCGCCTGCTCGCGCCGTGGGGCGTCACGCGCGAACTCGGCGACCTGGTGCGGGCGGCCACGTATCGCTTCCACGCGCTGGAGGCGGCTCGCTGGCGTGACGGCAACGTGTTCCTGGCCGGTGACGCCGCACACCAGATGCCGCCGTTCATGGGGCAGGGCATGTGCAGCGGCGTGCGCGACGCGGCGAACCTGGCGTGGAAGCTGGCGGAGGTGATCCACGACGGCGCACCCGACTCGCTGCTCGACACCTACGAGTCCGAGCGCCGCCCGCACGTCGCGGCGGTGACCGCGATGTCGATCGAGGCGGGACGCCTGCTCGGCCGGCTCGCGGTCGACCGGGACGCGCTGCCGTTGGCCGACACGCCCGACCCGACTCGCTGGTCGCGCCTTCCCGGGCTCGACCTCGGTGGAGCGTTCCCGATCGGCCACCAGCTCCCGCAGCCCGACCGACTCGACGAGAGCCTCCCCGACGGCTGGGTGTGGGTTGCCGCCGACGACGGCGTCGTGCCGCCCGACGGCCGGCCCGTCGTGGTGGAGCCCCGCGCGACCCACGGCCACCGTGCGGTCCTGGTGCGCCCCGATCGCTACATCGCCGCCGTCGCCTGACCGGACCGAACACGACGAGCGATGCGTGCCTGTGGCGCACTCGTCGCTCGTCGCTCGTCGCGACGTGGTCAGAGGTAGCGACTCGTCTCCTCGTACAGCACGCGCGCCGCCTCGGACGGCGGCAGCAGGTCGAGGTCGTCGTCGGGAACCTCGACGCTCACGGGCACGTGGGACGGCAGGAGGTCCATGAAGGCGCGGAGGTCGAACTCGCCCTCGCCGGGCGGCTCGCGGAAGTGGAGGCAGTCCTGCACGTAGTCGTCGAGCACCGGTTCCAGCGGACCGTCGTTCAGCTGCACGCTGACCACGATCGCCGGGTCGAGCCCGACGAGCGACATCAGCCCGGCTCCGCGGAAGACGTGCCACGAGTCCACGCAGAGCCCGACGTTCGGACGCGCCGCGAGGTCGACCACCTCGGCGCCGGCGGCGGCGTCGCCGATGTCGGTGAACGGCAGGAACTCCAACGCCAACGAGCACCCGAACGGGGCGACCCGGTCGGCCACGCGTGCGAGCCACTCGCCCGCGGCGCGGCGGTCGACCTCGCCGCGGAACGGCGGCACCACCTGGATCCGGTCGGGCCGGTAGGTGGCGACGAGGTGCACGAAGGTGTCGACGTGTGCGTCGCCGAAGATCGGCAGCGCCTCCACCTCGATCACGCGGGTGCCGTGCTCGGCGAGGATGCCGAGCAGCTCGTCGTCCGTGCGGCCGGCGGTGCGCTGGTTCGACCAGTCGCCCACGTACATGCCGAAGCCGTCGAAGCCGGACGTTGCCGTCGCGATCGCCCGTTCGGCGAACGTCGCGTTCCGGATGGAGAAGTGCGCGAGCACCGTCTGACGACTCATGTGCTCATCGTGTCACGGCCTCGGTGCCATCGTCCGGACGCTCGGTCACCACGATCCCGAGCTCGGCCCTCATCGGGCCGGGTGGAGTACGACGGGGCAGCGCTTCACGCCGTTGATGAAGTTGCTGCGGAGCCGCTCGACGTCGCCGGCGAGCTCGATCCGTTCCACCCGCCGGGCGAGCGCCTGCAGGAACACCCGGACCTCCAGCCTCGCCATCCACTGGCCGAGGCACAGGTGCGGGCCGCCGCCGCCGAAGGTGACATGGCGGTTCGGTGTGCGGCCGAGGTCGAACACGTGCGGGTCGGGGAACGGGACGGGGTCGAAGTTGGCGGCGATGTACCAGGTGACGACCTTGTCGCCGGCGGCGATCGGCACGCCGCCGATCTCGGTGTCGACGGTGGCGGTGCGACGGAAGTGCACCTGCGGGCACGTCCAGCGCAGCACCTCCTCCACCGCGGTGTCGAGCAGCGGCGACGTCGCGAGATCGGGTTCGGCCCGGAGGCGATCGAACTGCTCGGGGTGCTGGGCGAGGGCGACGAGTCCGTGGGTGAGTCCGTGGCGGGTGGTCTCGTTCCCGGCGATGAGCAACAGCAGCAGGAACGTGCCGCGCTCGCGCTCGGTGAGCGGCACCCCGTCGACCGTCGCGTCGGCCAGCACGGTGACGAGATCGGCCGCCGGATCGTGGCGGCGCTGCGCGGCGAGTCGTTCGACGTACTCGAACACCTTGAGCGACACCGGGCTGCGGAACGGCAGCAGACGGTACGGATCGGTGTCGATCCGGTCGCTGACGTCCGCGAGCTCGTCGGGGACGTGGTCGGGGTCGGCGTTGTAGACGATCTGGTCGGTCCAGTGGAACAACTGCGGCGCGTCGTCGAGGGGGACGCCCATGATGTCGACGAGCATCCGGATCGGCAGCTCGCGTGCGACCTGCTGGACGGCGTCGACCTCACCGGCACCGACGGTGGCGTCGAGCAGCTCGTCGACCAACCGGTGGGCGCCGGCGGCGTAGCACTCCATCGTCGGCTTGGCGAACGCCGGGTTCACCAGCTGCCGCAGGCGGGTGTGCCGGGGTGGATCGGTCTCCAGCATCGTGCGGCGGGCGACGATCGCATCGGGCTCCATGTCCTCGATCTCGGTGCCGCCGACCTCGCTCGAGAAGGTGCGCCAGTCCTTGTGGACCGCGACCACGTCGGCGTGCCGGGTGAGCGACCAGAAGCCCACACCGTGGTGCCCGTTGTGCGGCCCCTCGGTCACCCAGGCGACCGGCGCCTCGGACCGGAAGCGGTCGTAGGCGGCGTGGGGCACACCCCGCTCGTAGACGTCGTGCGAGACGATGTCGAGCCCGGGGATCGAGTCCGGTCGCGAGGAGGAGCGGTCGGTGACGGCCACGTCGCAACCGTACCGATCGCCCGTGATCCGAGTCCCAGCCGTCGGTCCGCCGGCAGCGCGTCAGCTGGGTGCGACCTCGTCGAGGAACCAGTCGAACAGCGTGATCGCACGGGCGTGCATCGCCGCACCGTGCGCAGCGAACCCGTCGAGCACCGCCTCGGCCGTCGTGTGGTGGGAGGCGAAGTAGCCGGGCGGGCACTTCGCCACCCACGCGCCGACGAGCTCCTCGGTGACCTCCGGGTGGAACTGCACGCCCACCGTGCGGCCCGCGCGAAAGGCCTGCGTGCACAGCTCGTTGCGGGCGAGTTCCTCGGGACCCGCCGGCAGCAGGCACCGGTCGCCGTGCCAGGTGAACCACGGGCCGGAGGCGATCGCCTCCGGCAGATCGGTGTCGTAGGAGTACCAGCCGACCTCGTACCCGGGAGCGCGCTCGACGGTGCCGCCGAGCGCCGCGCACATGGCCTGCGCGCCGAAGCAGATGCCGAACACCGGCACGCCCGCCTCGTGCGCGGTGCGCAGCATCGCGAGCTCGCGATCGATCCAGGTGCCGATCACGTCGTGCTCGTACACCCCGTGCACGGACCCCAGCGGCACGATCACGTCGAACGCGGTCGGGTCGGGGAAGGGCAGGTGGCTCTCGGTCGAGCCGCGCTGCATCACCTGGTGCACGACCACCTCGTGACCGCGGGCCGCGAGATGCGTACCGATCGTGCCCGCCGGTCCGTCGGGTTCGTGCTGCACCACGAGCGCTCGCATCTCGGCCACCGTACCGCTCGTCCCGTCGCGCCACAGCGCCGCGGCGCCGCGGCGCCACGAAGCGCCACGAAGCGCCACGAAGCGCCACGTGTCGCCCCAGGCGCAGGTGTCCGTCGCCGTCGTCGTACCATCCGGGCCATGACGATCGGCGAGTCGATCACCCTGGCCGAGCTGGAGCTCGACCCCTACCCGGCGCTCGCACGGCTGCGGGCCGACGAGCCGGTCGCCCACGTGCCCGACCTCGACATGTGGCTCGTCACCCGCTGGGACGACGTCGTGCTCGTGCACGACCGTCCCGATCTGTTCACCTCCGCCACCGAGCCGAGCTGGCTCAACACGGTGCTCGGCACGAACATGCTCGGCAGCGACGGCGCCGAGCACCGACGCCTGAAGGACGCGCTGCAGCCGAGCTTCACGCCGACGGCCACCGGCCGCTGGGTCGCCGAACGTCTCCCCGTCATCTGCGACGAACTCATCGACGCGTTCGACCCGGCGGGCGTCGACCTGATGACCGCGTACGCCGAGCCGATCGCGGTGCGAGCGCTGCAGGACGCGCTCGGCTGGGACAACGCCTCCTGGCAGGAGATCGGGGAGTGGACACGCGGGGTGTGCACCGGCCTCGCCAACTTCGCGAACGACCCCGAGCTGGCCACGATCGCCGCGGCCGCGAACGAGCAGTCCGGCGCGTCGATCCGCGAGCGGGTGGCGCCCAACCTCGCGCACACCGGGCTGAGCGCCGACGAGATCGTCAACAACGTCCGGCTCTGCATGTCCGGCGGCATCAACGAGCCGCGCGACGGCATCGCGCTCGCGGTGTGGGCGCTGCTGTCGCACCCCGCGGCAGTCGCCGCGTGCCGGGCCGACGAGTCGCTGTGGCGCAACGCGTGCGAGGAGCTCTTCCGCTGGATCTCGCCCGTCGCCACCTCGACGCGTCAGACCACCACCGAGGTCGAGGTGGCCGGCACCACGATCCCGGCGGGTGCACTGGTGGCCGCCGTCATCAGCTCGGCCAACCGCGACGAGCGCCGCTGGACCGACCCCGACCGGTACGACCTCCACCGTCGTGAGGGCACGCACCTCGCGTTCTCCACCGGCGCGCACGTCTGCCTCGGCGCGTGGCTCGGCCGCAGCACCGTGCGGGTTGCGGTGCAGCGGCTGTTCGACCGGCTGCCGGATCTCGACCTCGCCGGATCACCCGAGGCGGTCGAGATCCGGGGATTCGAGTTCCGGGGCCCGGTGCGGCTCGACGTCCGCCCGACCGGGTGACGCTGCCGGCCCGACCGACGCGGCCGGGTGGGATCGCCGATCAGGAGCGCCGGAGGATCGCGTCGATCGTGCGGCGGGCCGCGGTGCCGTCGCCGAAGGGGTTCACCGCCTGGGCCATCTGCGCGTATGCCGCCTCGTCGTCGAGCAGACGTGCGGCGCGGGCCACGATGTCGTCGGGACGAGCACCCACCAGCTCGGCCACCCCGGCCTCGACGGCCTCGGGGCGCTCGGTGGTGTCGCGCAGCACGAGCACCGGCTTGCCGAGCGACGGCGCCTCTTCCTGCACCCCACCCGAGTCGGAGAGGATCAACGTCGAGCGGGCCATGGCACGCACGAAGTCGTGGTGCGGCAGCGGCTCGCCGAGCTCGACACGCGGGTGGCCACCGAGCATCGGCACCACCTCGGCGCGCACCCGCGGGCTGCGGTGCATCGGGAACTCCACCACCAGATCGGGGTAGCGGTCGAGCAGCCGGAGCACGGCCTCGCAGATGCCTCGCATGGCCTCACCGTGGTTCTCGCGCCGGTGCGCGGTCACGAGGATGCGTCGGCCATCGGCGGCATCGGGCCGCACGCCCAGCCGCTCGAGCGTGAGCAGCAGCGCGTCGATGCCCGTGTTGCCCGTGATCTCGATGTGCTCGTCCGTGATGCCCTCGCGCCGCAGGTTCTCCGCGGCGCGCGTGGTGGGCGCGAGGTGGAGGTCGGCGAGCCGACCGACGAGGCGGCGGTTCATCTCCTCCGGATACGGGTTGAACCGGTCGTCGGTGCGGAGGCCGGCCTCCACGTGGGCCACGCGGATCCGGTCGTAGAAGCCGGCGAGCGCGCCGACGAAGGCGGTGGTGGTGTCGCCCTGCACCAGGACCCAGTCGGGCCGGTGCTCGCGGAAGCGCCGTGACAGCCCGTCGAGCGCCGCCGCGGCCACGTCGCTGATGGTCTGGTCGGGGGTCATCACCTTGAGGTCGAGATCCAGCGTGATGCCGAACCACTCGATCATCGAACGCAGCATGTCGTCGTGCTGGCCGGTGCTGATGACGTCGACGACCACGTCGGGGCGCCGAGCCGCCTCGAGCACCACGGGTGCCAGCTTGACGGCTTCGGGTCGGGTGCCGAGGACCACGGCCAACCGCAGCGGCGCGCCCACTCAGCGCTCCCGGTACTGCGGGACGAACCCCGCGCGGATGGAGAGCGCGAGGAAGCGGGCGCCGGTCGTGAGGTAGCGCATGAACAGTCGCTGGGGCTCCTGGCGGAGGCGGTACACCCACTCGAGGCCGCGCTCCTGCATCCACACCGGCGCTCGGCGACGCAGGCCCGAGATCACGTCGAAGCTGCCACCCACGCCGATCGCCACGGTGCAACCGAGGGCGTCCCACTGCTGATCGATGAACTGCTCCTGACGTGGCACCCCCATGCCGACGAGCAGGATGTCCGGCCGGGCGGCGGCGACGGCGGCGGCCCGCTCGGCGGCCTGGTCGGCGGTGAAGTAGCCGTCGTCCCACGCCAGCTCGAGCTGCGGGTGCGCAGCCCGCATCTGCTCGCCGACCACGTCGATCACCTCGCGGGTGCCTCCGAGCAGGAACACGCGCAGCCCGTCGGCCTCGGCACGGCGGCACAACCGTCCGACGAGGTCGATCCCGGCGACACGTTCGGGGACCGGCCGGCGCAGCACCCGGCCGAGCCACACGATCGGCTGACCGTCGACGACGTTGAGGGTGGAACGGTCGACGAACGACTGCAGCGCAGGGTCGCGCCGCATCGTCATCAGGATCGCCACGTTCACGGTGGTCACCCAGCCGCGCTCGCCGCGCCGGCAGCGATCGGCGATCGCGTCGACGACCTCGTCCTCGGTGAGCGCGTCGAAGCGACCGTTGAGCATCCGCACCTCGCGCCGACCCGGGCCGCCTGCGCGGTCGTGGCCTGCGCGGTCCTGGCCGGTGCGGTCGCCCGGATCGGCGTCAGGCATCGACCCGGCTCCAGGCACGTTGCAGCAGCGCCGCGTCGATGAAGAACTTGGTGGCCCAGTTCGGGAAGCTCATCGGCGCGTAGCGACCCCAGATCGGGAACGAACCGGCGATCGCACCGCGGATGCCCGGCTCGCGGTCGTCGAGATCCTGATGGCGCATCACGTAGCGCAGCGACCGCTCGGAGGCGTCGCGCCAGGCGGGATCGCCGGTGAGGTCGAACCACTTCGCCCAGACGACGGCGAACTGCGCGTTGCCGGTGAGGCAGGCGTACCGCACCGTCGAGCGGCCGTCGGCGTCGATCTGCCCGGGCAGGAACCCGTCGTCGGCCAGCAGGTTCCGCGCCGCGACGGCGCACCGACGACCGGCCTCGACGTACCGGTCGTCGCCCAGCAGCCAACCCGACTCCTGCAACCCGCACGTGGTGTACGAGAGGTTGTGGGTGTAGGGGACGTCGCCGGCCACGAAGGCAGCATGGCGGAAGAACCCGGCCGGTGTCTGATCGTCCCGGGCCCAATCGAGATTGGCTCTCGCGACCTCCTCGTTGCGGGGGTCGGGTGCGATCTGGTCGAGCAGCACGAGCGCCCATGCCGTGCGGGCGTTGTAGACGTGCGGGGTGTCGAGGTGTTCGCTGCGGGTCCAGCGCCCCTGCTCGTCCGCGACGTCGACGAGCCAGCGGGCCGCGCGGACCCCGGCCTGCAGGAACACGTCGTCGCCGGTGCGCTGGTGGGCACGCACCAGGCCGAACAGCACCTGGCCCGTGTCGAAGACGATGCCGCGTTCGCCGTACTTCGGGTTGGAGATCGATCCGTCGGTGTTCTGGACCGACACCAACCATCGGGCGATCTCGACCGCACGCTCGTGGTAGCGCGGCTGGTGCAGTGCGTCGGCGGCGCGGAACAGGGTGCTCACGATGTAGCCCGACGTCTCGCGATAGGGCGGCTTCCACCCGCCGCGCAGGCTGTAGCCGTAGCTGACGCCCTGGCGGCCGGTCCGATCGTGGGCGCGTTCGATCCACTCGAGCGCTGCGAGCAGGTGGGCGTCGAGGGATGCCGGGGACGTCGATGTCGACGTCGTCCGTGCATCGTGCGCCGCCCGCCGCATGAAGTGCAGGATCTCGCTCCCCACTGCCGTCCCAGGGTACCCAGGGGTCGTTCTCGGACCAACACCTTCACCACACGACGTGGCGGACTTCGCCTCGCAGCGTGGTGGAACCGCACCCGATCGGCACGATGCCCACACGAACCGCTGACGAACCACTGACGAACCACTGACGAGCCACAGAACGCCCTGCCGGTCGAGCAGCGAGGCCCCCGAGGTCGTTCGGGCCCAAACGATCGCGCCGTCGATTCTGCTACGTTCCCCGCCCATGGCGAATCGACGCATCCGGGTCATGTGGAGCGACCTCAACGGGCTCTCGCACGGTCGGTACGTCCCCGAGCGACGCATCCACGACCACGGCCACCACGCGGTCACGACGCTGACCATGGGGATCAACCGCGACATCCTGCCCGTGGAGGGGTACGCGGCCGACGTCGGCTTCCCCGACCTCTCGACGGTGCCGCTCGCCGGCACGCGCCACCCGGGCTGGGAACCCGACACCGACGTCATGATCGCCGACCTGGAGTTCGGTGGTGGCCCGCTCGCGTTGTCGCCGCGCGGCGCGCTCGTGCGCGCCGTGGAGGCGTGGCGCGCCCTCGGCTACGAGCCGATGCTCGGTTACGAGCTCGAGTTCTACGTGATGCGACCGGATGCGTCGGCGCCCGGTGGCCACGCGCCGCTCGTGCTGCCGTCGCACCGCGTGTACGGCGTCGGGCTCGGTGGCATCGACCCCGAGCTCACCTTCGCCCTCTTCGACGCGGCGGAGACGAGTGAACTCGAGATCGAGGGGATCATGGCCGAGTTCTCCCCCGGCCAGATGGAGATGAACCTCCGCTACGGACCGGCGCTCGACGCCGCCGACCGGGCCTTCATCGCGAAGGACCTGATCCGCGAGATCGCCCACCGCCACGGTCACTGGGCGACGTTCATGGGCCGCCCGATGGCCGACACCGTCGGCAGCGGCCTCCACGTCAACTTCTCGCTGATCCCCACCGGCGGCGGTCGCAACGTGTTCGACGACCCGTCGGGCGAGCACGGGATGTCGTCGCTCATGCGTCAGTGCATCGGCGGTCTGCTCGCCCACTACGAGGCGCTCGCCGCGCTGTCCGCACCGACGATCAACAGCTACAAGCGACTGATGCCCGGCATCATCGCCGGTTACTGGGCGAACTGGGGTCTCGACAACCGGATCAGCACCATGCGCGTGCCGGGAGAGCGCGGTGAGGCCACCCGCATCGAGAACCGCATGCCGTGCGGTTCGGCGAACGTGTACCTCGCGGCCGCGGCGATGCTCAACGCCGCGCTGCTCGGCGTGGTGGACGGCCTCGACTGCGGTGAGCCCCAGCGCGGCGACGGCGACGCCGAGCCGAACACCGACCGCCACACGCCGCACACCCTGCCCGACGCGCTCGACGCGTTCGAGGCCGACACCGTGCTGTGCGAGGCGATGGGCCACGACCTCGTGCGCGCCTACCTCGCCATCCGCCGTGACGAGGTGCGGCGCTGGGAGGAGACGGGCAACGCCTGGTCGGTCGAGGAGATCACCGACTGGGAGCTCGACGAGTACCTGCCGTTCTTCTGACCGACACGCGCCCCACCCGCCGGATCGTCAGTGGCCGGTCACGGCCTCGGCGTCCAGCACCCGCGCCTGCGAGGCGGCGGCGCGCTGGGCCAGCCCCACGCCGACGATCACCACGCCGGCACCCAACGCCTCCAGCCCGGTGACGTCCTCGCCGAGGAACAGCGCGGACCACACGATCGCCAGTGCGACCTCCAGCGTCATCACCATCGCCATCACCCCGGGCGCCAGGTGGCGGAGCGCACGGAAGAAACACGTCGTCGCCGCCACCGTGGGGATGAGCGCGAAGAGCACGACCTCGAGCAACAACGAGCCACCGCGCGGCACGGTGAGGCCCTGGACGACCACGAACGGCACGAAGAACGCGCCCGCGCCGAGGTTGATCCAGGCGGCGCTCACGACGCCGTCGATGCCGGCGGGTACCACCCGTTCGTTCAGCAGCAGGTACACCGCGAACAGCACGGCCTGACCGAGGGCGAGCAGGAGCCCGGCGGTGCTGATCACCGTGTCACCGGACGACCCCGTGATCACCTCTGGCACGGTGAGCACGACGCCGGCGGTGATGACGACGAGCGCGACGACGGTGATCGCGTCGAGCGGACGGCCGAGCAGCGCCGAGCCGACCACGACGAACGCGGGATACAGGTAGACGATCACGATGTAGACCGACGCGTCGAGGCGGTCGAGTGCGAGGAACCCGACCACCACGACGACGCCCATCAGCGTGCCGAGACCGAACAGCCGGGCCCTGGGGACGTCGGTCGGGTCCGGCCCGCCGCGGCGATGCCACAGCGCGAGCGCCGACCAGATCACCAGCGACGCCAACGCGAACCGCCAGAAGAGCAGCGAGGTG
Organism: Actinomycetota bacterium; assembly: GCA_009704985.1. GTDB lineage: Bacteria > Actinomycetota > Acidimicrobiia > Acidimicrobiales > Ilumatobacteraceae > VFMC01. Next base: position 14,094 of record WLDE01000016.1, read on the forward strand.
ACGCCGAGCGCACCGAGGAGGTTCTTGCCCACCACCGAGGACAGCGAGAACGAGAAGGCACTCGCCACCGCCCACGCCCCGCCGCGGGCGCTGTTGCGCCCGGGGTCGGTCGCGTGGTCGTGCACGTCCGCAGTGTGGCCGACGGCGCGCGCCGATCCCGGATCGATCGACGCCGAGGTCGACGACGACCCGGTCGACGCCGCTGTCGACGTCAGCGATGGTCAGCGACGTCAGCGATGGTCAGCGATGGTCAGCGATGGTCAGCGGCGCGAGTCGAGCACCCGTCGGGCCCGAACGACGACGGCCTCGTCGATCATCGTCCCGTCCGCTGCACGGATCGCCCCGTCGGTCGCGGCGTCCCAGCGGTCCAGCACGTCACGCGCCCACGCCACCTCGGCCGGGCCGGGTCCGAACGCGGCGTGCACCGGGTCGCAGTGCGACGGGTGGATCACCGCCCGCCCGGCGAACCCCGTCTCAGCGAGCCGGCGGCTCGTCCGCTCGAGCGCGTCGAGGTCGTCGATCGCGAGGTGCACGCCGCCGATCGGCGCGAGACGTCCGGCCGCCACGGAGGCGACCACGAGCTCGGCGCGGACGTGCCGCAGGAGTTCCTCCCCACCGTCGCCGTGGGCACCGAGCTCGGCGAGCAGGTCGACCTCGCCCAGGTGGCACTGCACCACGGCGGGATGGGCGACGAGGTCGTCGAGGCGACGCACCGCACGCGCCGACTCGACGAGCGCCGCCACCGCGACGTGCTCGCCGAGTGCCGCCACCACCTGGTCGAGCACCGCGGTGGTCTCGCACTTCGCCACCACCACACCGTGCACCAGCTCCGCCACCGCCGGCACGGCCACCGCCGCGAGGTCACGCGGGAGGTCGTCACCGCTCCCCACGCGCACCCACACCTCGCCGGTCGTCCGGGCGGCGCACGCTCGCACCACCGCCCGGGCGTCGTCCTTGCGATCGGGCTTCACCGCGTCCTCGAGATCGACGATCACGGCGTCGGCCGACGATGCCATCGCCTTGGCCACCCGGTCGGGGCGGTCGCCGGGCACGTACAGGAACGATCGGTTCGTCACGTGATCGCCGCCGGTCTCAGTAGCTCTTCGGCAAGCCGAGCACGTGCTGTCCGAGGTGGGCGAGCACGAGGTTGTTGTTGATCGGCGCCACCTGGTACAGCCGGGTCTCCCGGAACTTGCGCTCGATGTCGTACTCCGCGGCGAAGCCGAAGCCGCCGTGGGTGTCGAGGCACGCGTTGGCCGCCGCCCACGACGCCTCCGAGGCGAGCAGCTTGGCCATGTTCGCCTCGGTGCCGCACGGCCGGCCGGCGTCGAACAGGTCGGCGGCACGCTTGCGGACGAGGTCGGCGGCGCTCAGCGCGGCGTACGCCCTCGCCAGCGGGAACTGCACCCCCTGGTTCGCTCCGATCGGTCGGCCGAACACCTCGCGGATCGAGGCGTAGTCCACCGCCCGTTCGAGGAAGAAGCGACCGTCCCCGAGGCACTCCGACGCGATGAGGATGCGCTCCGCGTTCATGCCGTCGAGGATGTGCCGGAACCCCATGCCCTCCTGCCCGACGAGGGCGTTCGCCGGCACCACCACGTCGTCGAAGAAGACCTCCGTGCTGTTGTGGTTCATCATCGTCGGGATCGGGCGGATGGTGACGCCGCGCACCTCGCGGAGGTCGAGCAGGAACACCGACATGCCGTCGGTCTTCTTGGCCACGTCGTCGTAGGGCGTCGTGCGGGCGAGCAGGATCATCAGGTCGCTGTAGAGCGCTCGGGAGGTCCAGATCTTCTGACCGTTGATGCGCCACCCCTCCGGCACCCGCTCGGCGCGGGTGCGGATCCGGGCGGTCTCCGAGCCCGCCGTCGGTTCCGTGACGCCGAAGGCCTGCAGCCGCAGATCACCCGACGCGATCGCCGGCAGGTAGCGCGCCTTCTGCTCCGCGGTGCCGTGACGGAGCAGGGTGCCCATCACGTACATCTGTGCGTGGCAGGCCGACGGGTTGCCGCCCGACGCGGCGATCTCCTCCAGGATCACGCAGGCCCCCCGCAGCGAGAGCCCGCCGCCGCCGTACTCCTCGGGGATCAGCGCGCCGAGCCACCCCTGGCGCGTCAGCTCGTCGACGAACTCCGACGGGTAGCGGTCCGGCTCGAGCCCGCGCCAGTACTCGTTGCCGTACTTGTCGCAGAGCCGGCGGACCTCGGAGCGGATGCCCTCGTGCTCGTCGTCGATGCCGAAGTCGATCCTGGCCGCCATCGTCGGCACCTCCCTGGTCTGGCCGGTCCCCGGCGGTCGATCTTTGATCAAAGATACGTTATCGCGCGGACTACCATCGGCCGGTCGGGACCGGTCAGGGGGCACGGCCGCCCGACCACGAGGAGCCCGACCACGAAGAGCCCGACCACGAAGAGCCCGACCACGAGGAGATCGTCCGATGGAACAGCACCAGCACTGGATCGCCGGACGGGCCCGACCGGCCGAGCACGGCGCGACGCTCGAGTCGTTCGACCCGGCCACCGGCGAGCCGTGGGTGCTCGTCGCCCGAGGCTCCGCGACCGACGTCGACGAGGCGGTCGCAGCGGCGGCCACGGCCTTCGAGACCTGGCGGCGCACCGGTCCGTCGGCGCGGGCCGCGATCATCTGGAAGCTCGGCGACCTCATCGCCGACCACGCCCCCGAGCTCGCCGCGCTCGAGGCCCGCGACGCCGGCAAGGTGATCCGCGAGACCACCGGCCAGATCACCGGGCTGCGCAACTGGTACCGGTACTACGCGTCGCTCGCGTACCACCTCGAGGGCACCACGATCCCCCACGACTCGGGCACGCTGCAGATCAGCACCGTCCGCGAGCCCTACGGCGTGGTGGCCGTGATCCCGGCGTTCAACTCGCCGATGCTGCTCGGGTCGATGGGACTCGTCCCGGCGCTGGTGGCCGGCAACACCGTCGTGGTGAAGCCACCGGAGGTGAACGCCGGCGCCCTCTCCCGCCTCGGCGAGCTCGCCGAGCAGGCCGGCCTGCCCCCGGGGTGCCTCAACATCGTCAACGGCCTCGGCGCCGAGGCGGGTGACCACCTGGTCGGCCACCCGGGCGTTGCGAAGGTGGTGTTCACCGGCGGCCCCGATTCGGGTCGGCTGGTGGCACGACGCGCGGCCGAGGGGTTGAAGCCGCTCGTGCTCGAACTCGGCGGCAAGTCGGCGAACATCGTCTTCGGCGACGTCAGCGTGCCCCACGTGGTGAACGGCGTCATCGCCGGGATCTTCGCCGCCACTGGGCAGACCTGTGTGGCCGGTTCGCGGCTCCTCGTGCACCGCAGCGTGGCCGGAGAGCTCGTCGACGCGATCGCAGCTCGCGCCGCCACGATCCGCCTCGGCGACCCGCTCGACGCGTCGACCGAGATGGGCCCGCTGTCGCAGCCGAAGATCCTCGACGGCGTCACGAGCCGCGTCGAGCAGGCGGTGGCGCAGGGCGCGGTGGTGCGCTGCGGCGGGCCGCTCGGCGACCGGCCCGACCGCGGGTGGTTCTTCCCGCCCACGGTGCTCGAAGGGGTCCACAACCAGATGGACGTCGCCCGGCACGAGCTGTTCGGACCGGTGCTCGCGGTCATCCCGTTCGACGACGACGACGAGGCGATCTCCATCGCGAACGACTCGCCCTTCGGCCTCGCGGCCGGGGTGTGGACCAACGACGTGCGCCGCGCCCATCGCGTGGCCCACCTGCTCGACGCCGGCACCGTCTGGGTGAACACGTACCGGGCGCTCAACTTCGCCGTCCCGTTCGGCGGCCGCAAGCTGAGCGGCTACGGGCGCGAGAACGGCATCGACGGGCTGCGCGAGTTCACCCAGGCGAAGGGCATCTGGTTCGAGACCGACACGGCACCCGTCGGCGACCCGTTCGTGCTCCGCTGAGGCCGGCGCCCGTTCAGCGGGCGCGAGGTCCCGACCAGAACCCCTTGCCGGTGAGCGCCACCACGGCCTGGTGCCCGCTCGCCACGAGGTGTTCGGTCATCGCCGCCCGTGCCTTGGCCGGATCGCGACGCTCGATCGCGACGAGCACCTGCTCGTGGTGGTGCTGCGCGAGCTTGGCCCACTCGCTGTCGAACATGTAGTGGTGCGACGGGAGGCTGCGTGCCAGCAACCCGAGCGTGCTGCGCAACCTGCTGCCCGCCACGCGGTTGATGATCCGGTGGAACTCCTCGTTCGAGCGCTGCTGCGCCGCACCGCCCCGAGCCTTCACGAACTGCTCGTGGGCGCGGCGCAGGTCGGCGATCTCGGCGGCGCTCAGCCGCTCCGCCGCACGTGCCGCGGCGATGCCGGCCACCAGCCCGTACACCTCGTACTGGTCGTGGACGTCCTCCGGCGTGAGCTGCGCCACGTACGCCCCGCGCCGGGGCGTGTTGACCACGAGACCTTCCTGCTCGAGCGCGATCAGCGCCTCGCGCACGGGGAGCCGGCTCATGCCGTGCGCCTCGGCCACCGCGTCCTGGTCGATGCGTTCGCCGAGGGCGAGGGTGCCGGCCAGGATCATGTCGCGCAGCTCGGTGGCGACCTCTTCGGCGAAGCGCTCGCGCTTCACGGGCCGGCCCGCGGCGCGACCGTTCGGACGGGATCTGCTCGACGCGTACTCAGCCATGTTGCGAGCCAAGATACGCGTCGATCACGCGCTGGTCTCGCTGGATCTCCGCCGCGGTCCCCTCGGCGAGGACGGCGCCCTGGTCGAGCACCGTCACGTACTCGCAGATGTTGGTGATGAACCCGAGGTCGTGGTCGATCACCAGCACCCCCGAGCCGATCGCGGTGGCGATCCGCCGGACGTGGTCGACCATCGCCAGCGACTCCGCCGAGCTCATGCCCGAGGTGGGCTCGTCGAGGAGCAGGAAGTCGGGGCGCAGGGCGGCCGCGCGGGCGATCTCCAGGCGGCGCTGGTTGCCGTAGTCGAGCGTGGCGGCCGATCGGTCGGCCATGTGCTCGAGGTCCGAGAGCGCGAGCAGCTCGTCGACGCTCACGCCGGGCCGGTGCGACCGATGGTCGTGGGCGACGAGGTCGGCGATCGCGATGTTCTCGCGCACGGTGAGGGCGGGGAACACGCGCAGGTTCTGGAAGGTGCGGCTCACCCCGGCGCGAGCGCGACGGTAGGGCGCACCTGTGAGCTCGCGGTCGCCGATGCGCACCGTGCCGGTGGTGGGCTCGACGAGACCCGTGAGCAGGTTGACGAAGGTGGTCTTGCCGGCGCCGTTGGGTCCGATGAGGCCGTGGATGCGGCCAGGTTCCACCCGGATCGAGACGTCGTCGACCGCGGTGAAGCCGCCGAACACGACGCCGAGCCCGGCGGTGGTGAGCGCCTCATCGGCCGGTGCGGGTCCGGCCGGAGCCACGGCGGAGACGACCGGGTCGGTGGGAACGTCGGCGGTCGCTGCGTCGCCGGCCTCGGGGGCGGACTCGGAGCCTGGCGTCGCCGCACGGGCCGGGCGGCGGACGAAGTGCCGCGTCAGCCACCGCCCCAGGTCGAACTCGCCCAGCAACCCGTTGGGTCGGGTGAGCAGCACGGCGAGCAGCGCGCCGGCGAGGAACAGGTCGGGCAGGCCGTCGACCACCGGCCAGTCGAAGCCGAGGAAGTTCGGGCCGTCGCCGAGGAAGCGGGTGACCTCCTTGCCGACGGTGATGAGCACCGTGCCGGCGATCGCGCCGGTCACCGTCCGCATGCCGCCGACCACCAGCATCGCCAGGATCAGGATCGTGAACTCGAAGCTGAACTGCGAGGGTCCGATCGACCCGAGCGACTGCACCCGCAGGATGCCGCCGAGCGCGACCAGCGCACCGCTCACCACGAACGCGATCAATCGCGGGCGGAACACCTCGACCCCCATCGCGCCGGCGGCGAGCTCGTCCTCGCGCGTGGCCACGGCGTAGCGGCCCACCTTGCTCGACCGGAACATCACCGCCACGCCGACGGCGATCGCCGCTCCCACGACCGGCCAGGTCCATCCGTCGATGCGAGGCACGCTGCTCAGGTTCTGTGCCCCACCGGTGAGGTCCTTGCGGTTCTCGGCCACCTGCCGCACGATCGCCAGGAACGCGAGCGTGATCATCGTCGCCGCGAGGCCGGAGGTCCGCGCCGCCACCAGGCCGAGCAGGAACGCGACCGCGATGCCGGCGCCGATGCCGATCAGCGACGCCGCGAGCGGGCTGAGCTCGATCTCGGGGATGCCCCACGGGGCGTTCGGGATGAGCACGGTCTTGCGGTCGGACGGCACGGCGAGCAGCGCCATGGTGTACGCGGCGACGCTGGCGATGCCCAGGTGTCCGAACGAGAGCACGCCGGTGTTGCCGATGAACACCTGGAACCCGAGCACCAGCACGAGGTTCACGAACAGGTCGCCGATCAGCAGGTCGCGCGCCGAGCTGCCACCCGACGCATAGAGGGCGCCGATCGCGAGGATGACGACCAGGAAGCCGAGGTTGCCCACGAGCGACGGCAGTGCGACCGAGCGCAGCTGCGACCGCACGGGAGCGCCGACGGTCGGCCGGGCGACCGTGACGGTGCGGGCGAGGGGAGCGGTCCGGTCGGCGGCCATCACACACGCTCCGCTGTCCGGACGTTGAACAGGCCCTGCGGTCGGACGACGAACAGCACGGCGATCACCACGAACACGAAGCTGTCGGTGAGCCCCTGCAGGTCGCTCGGGAGCCACGATCGGAAGTACACCTCGGCCACGCCGAGCGACAGCCCGCCGACGACGGCGCCGGGCAGGCTCCCGAGGCCGCCGATGATCGCGGCGATGACGGCCTTCAGGAGCGGCTCGGCACCCATGCGCGGATCGGCCTGGCCGCGACGGACGAGCCAGATCGCACCGGCGATGCCGGCGAGCAGGCCGGCGTAGGCGAACGCGCCGGAGATCACCCGGTTGGCGCGCACGCCCATCAGCCGCGCTGCGTCGAAGTCCTCCGATGCGGCGCGGATCGCGAGGCCGAACATCGTGGTGCGCAGCATGATCGCCGTCCCGACGAAGCAGGCGACCGCCACGAGGATGCTCACGACGTCCCAGATCTCGATGTTGAACGGGCCGAGCTCGACGACCTTGAACGCGATGTCGGGCGCCTCGTAGCGGCGAGGCGTGGACGACACCCCGATGCGCCACGCGGCGTGCGACAGGATCTCGATCGCGAACGACGTGAGCAGCAGCGTGAACGCGCTCGCCGCGCGGACACGGCGGAACGCCACGAGCTCGATGAGCATCGACAGCACCACCGCCGACAGGATCGCGACGGGAATCGCCACCCACCAGGAGATGTCGTTGCTGCGCATCGCGTAGATGACGTACGCCCCCATGGTGAGCAGCTCGCCGTGGGCGAAGTTCACCAGGTGCATCACGCCGAAGAGCATCGACACCCCGACGGCCAGCAGCGCGTAGGTGCTGCCGTTGCCCAACCCGTCGATGAGGTTCTGGACGAACTGCGTCATCGTGTGCCCCTCGTGCCCCCGGTCCCCATGGTGTCCTCGGTGTCCCGCGCGTGCGGTCCGTCAGGAGCCGCCGACGTAGGTGTCGAACAGGTCGGACCGACCTGCGAGCTCGGGACCCGAGCCCTCGGCGACGATCTCGCCGGTGCGCAGCACGTAGCCGCGGTCGGCGACGGAGAGCACCCGCTGCGCCTGCTGCTCGACCACCAGGATCGTGCGGCCCTGCGCGCGGAGCTGGTCGAGGAGTTCGAAGATGACGTCGACCATCGTGGGCGCGAGACCGAGGCACGGCTCGTCGAGCAGGAGCAGCTTCGGCTCGCACATCAGCGCGCGTGCGACGGCGAGCTGCTGCGCCTGGCCGCCCGACAGGTAGCCGGCGGACACGTCCCACTTCGTGCGCAGCACCGGGAACAGCTCGCCCATCTCCTCCATCCGCGCCTTGCGCTGCGACTTCGGCACGGTGGCACCGGCGAGGCGGAGGTTCTCCGCGACGGAGAGGTCCTTGAAGATGCGGCGCCGTTCGGGCACGAGCGCGAGCCCGCGCGCGACGTTGGCCGCCGGATCGGCACCGGTGACGTCGGTGCCCTCGAACCGGACGCTGCCGTTCGCCGGACGCAGGAGCCCCACGACCGACGACAGCAGCGTCGTCTTGCCCGCACCGTTCGGGCCCACGAGGGCGACCAGCTCACCGACGGCGACGTGGAGCGACACCGCGTGCAGCGCGGTGAGCGCGCCGTAGCGCGTGGTGAGCCGGTCGACCTCGAGGATCATCGGTGGACGTTCGGAACTCGATGCCGGCTCGGCGTCAGCCGCCGGCCACGACCGACGGGTAGAAGGCCTCGACGAGCGCCGGTGCACCGTCGGTGACGGTGAGGATCGACACGTCGCGCTTGGGTGTGCCGCCGACGCCGACGTAGCTCGTCGTGCCGGTGACGGTCTCGACCGAGACGTTCTGGATCGCCTCGATGAGCGCCGCACCGTCGGTGGAGCACGCCGCCGACGCCGCCGCTGCCGCGATGTTCACCGCGTCGGCGCCGAGCGCCCCGAAGGCGACGGTGCCCACGGGCTCGCCCTTGGCGGCCTCGTAGTCGGCGAGGAACTGCTCGACGCCGTTGTTCGGGCCGGGGAAGGTGTGGCTGGTGAAGAACACACCCTCGGCGTCGGCACCGACCGTCCACACCTCGCTGGCGTCGAAGCCGTCGGCGCTGATCACGGCCGAGGTCACGCCGGCCTCGCGCAGCTGCTTCAGGAAGATGCCGGCCTCGGGCAGGAAGAACGCCGAGTAGATGGCGTCGGGCTGCGGGTCGAGGGCGGCGATCTCGTTCACCTGTGCCGAGAAGTCGGTGTCGCCCAGGTTGAACGACAGGTCGGCGGCCACCGTGCCGCCCGCACCCGTGAACACCTCGGTGAACGCGGCGGTGGTGATGTTGAGGTACGGGATGTCGGACGACGACAGCGTCACCGCGTTCGTGAAGCCCTGCTTCGTCGCGAACTCGGCGGCGGCCGAGGCCTGCACGCGGTCGTCGAAGGACACGAGGAACGCCCCGCGGCCGGGATCCGAGAGCGTGATCTCGGTGCTGGTCACGAACAGCACCGGGACCGACCCGTTGGTCACCTCGAGCAGCGGCAGGCCGTAGTCGGAGAACGGCGGGCCGAGCACGATGTCGGCGCCGCCGTCGAGCAGCTCCTGCACCGCGCGCTGCGCGGCGGCGGGATCCGGCGGGGTCTGGCTGATCTGCTTGATCTCGAACTCGATCGGCTTGCCACCGACACCACCGGCGGCGTTGATCTGCTCGACGGTGTACTCGGCCCCCTTCGAGCCGGGCACGTCACCGATGCCACCGAGGTCGAAGTCGGCCGCGTAGCCGATCTTCAACGGCTCGTCGAGCGTGCAGTCTCCGCTCGCACCGCCACCGGCGGTCGCGTCCGACGACCCGGCATCGGTGGCCTGGCTCGCCTCCGTCCCGTCGGTCTCCTCCTCGTCACCACCGCATGCGGCGATCACGAGCGACAGCGCCGCGAACGCAGCGACGACCGGTGTCCTTCTCCTCATCGGAAAACCCTCCCCCTGAATGATGATTGATCAAACATACATGACCGCCCGGTGGCGGTCACCCGTGCAGTGCGCACACACGTGAGCTTCACGCGAGCGAAACGGTGACGGGCACCCGCTTCATCCCGGCGATGAAGTTCGATCGGAGCCGGTCGATCGGACCGGCCAGCTGGGCGTCCGACAGCCGCGGCAGCAACTCCTCGAAGAGCACCTTCAACTCCATCCGCGCGAGCTGCGCGCCCAGGCACAGGTGCGGGCTCATCCGGCCGAACGCGACGTGCTCGTTCGGGGTGCGGTGGATGTCGAAGGTGGTCGGATCGGGGAACTGCTCCCCGTCGTAGTCGGCGGACACGAACCAGATGACCACCTTGTCGCCCGCCCTGATCTGCTTGCCGTGCATCTCGACGTCGCGCGTGGCGGTGCGGCGGAAGTGCATCGTGACCGTGGCCCACCGCAGGATCTCCTCGACCGCACGGTCCATCACCGACGGGTCCTTCCCGATCGAGTCGCGCAGCTCGGCCATCTGCTCGGGGTGCTCGATGAGCGCCTTCATGCCGGCGGCCATCGTGTAGCGCGTGGTGTCGTTTCCCGCGCTGACGAGGAGCACGAAGAAGTTCTTGAACTCCAGCTCGCTCAGCTGCTCGCCGTCGATCGTCGGCGCCAGCAGCCGCGTGATCACGTCGTCGGTCGGGCGCACGCGACGCTGGGCCGCCTGCTCCTCCGCGTAGCGGTAGAGGTCGAGCGCGGCCGGCGAACGGAACGGGATGTGCTTGAACTCGTCGGTGTCGGTGAGACCGAGCGGCGTGTCGGTCATCTCCGGGTCGAAGTTGCCGAGCAGCGCATCGCCACGTTCGACGAGCCACGGCCCGTCGTCGTCCGGCACACCGAGCAGGCGGCCCAGCATCCGCATCGGCAGCTGCTTGGCCACCTGTTCCACGAAGTCGAACGTGCTCGGTCCGGCGAGCGCCTCCTCGACGACGGAGCGGGCCAGCAGACGGATCGCCTGCTCGTACGCGTACACCTCGCGACGCGCGAACGGCTTGGACACGAGCCGCCGGTAGCGCGTGTGCTCGGGCGGGTCGTACTCCAGCATGTTGCGGCGGGCGTGGAAGTCGGCGGGGTCCATCTCCTCGAGCGTGATGCCCTGTGCGGAGGAGAACAGCTCCACCTGGCGGCTCACGGCGAGGAGGTCGTCGTAGCGGGTGATCGCCCAGAACCCCTTGCCGCCGTCGTGTTCGTCCCACCAGCTCACCGGGTCGTCGCGCCGGAGGCGCTCGAAGGTGGCGTAGGGCACCCCGTGCACGTAGGCGTCGGGGTCGGTGATGTCGGCGTCGGACCGCCCGTGGTCGAACTGGAAGGTCGATCGGCTGGGACGGCTCACGGCTGCACCTCCGGCAGGTTGTGACGTTCGAGGGTCGTGCCGGCACGCCACGACGTGCCGACCTCGCGCCAGAAGCCACCGATCATCTCGATCGGCGCGATCCGCTCGAGCTCCTCGACCGGTGACGGGTGGAACGTGAGCGTGGCGTCGCCGGAGTAGCACGTTCCGACCTCGGCGTCGTAGCCGCGCATGGTGACGAGCTCGTGCAGGCTGTCGGTGCCGTCGCCCTCGATCGCGGGCATCAGCCGGCTGTGCAGCATCGGCAGGGCGTTGACGAACCCGGCCGACTCGGCCGTCCCCGTGATCGTGAACGTGGCGTCGATCAGGCGGCGACCGTACGCCGCGCAGGTGGCACCGAAGCGACCCCCGGGCTGCAGGCGTGGGCCGGCCTTGCCGACGTTCACCGGGCGGGTCAGGTACAGCTCGCCGAGCTTCTTCGGGTAGCCCTGGTGGTGGCCGCGCACCATCGCGAAGTCCTTGTCGACCCAGATGTAGACGCACCGGCTGTAGTGCTGGCCGCGGTACTTGCAGCGCACGACGACGAAGGTCTCCATGTACTGGCTGCGCACCGGGTCGAGCAGCTCCTGGAGGTCGTCGCGACAGCTCTGCCAGTCGGCCCAGATCACCGCCACCGCACCCGGGTCGTCGTCGGCCGGCTCGAGCGGCGCGGGCAGCAGCTCGGCGACGGCGGCGGGGTCGGTGCGGTACTCGATCGTGAGCATCTGGCCGCTGTAGTGCCAGGGCGGCGACGGCACCACGGACGAGGCGCCGGTGGCGGTGCGCGGGAACATGAATCCGGCGGTCATGCGACGCGATCATAATCATTAGGATCCAAACGAAAATCACCGAGTGGTCCGGGTCCCGTTCCGGACCGGATCGATGGGGGATCCCATGGCACGTACCAGCCGCATCCTGCTCGAGGGCGCCGTCACGACGGTGACGCCCGACGGCGACGAGCTCGTCGCCGGCGACGGCCGGCGCATCCGCGAGGCCGACGCCGTCTACCTGCCGCCGTCGGAGCCGTCGAAGATCCTGTGCGTGCACCTCAACCACGTCAGTCGGGTGAAGGAGTTCCAGATCCAGCTGACACCGACGCCGACGTACTTCCAGAAGCCCACCAGCGCGCTCAACGCCCACCGCGGCCACGTCGTGCGCCCGGAGCGCTGCAAGTGGCTCAACTACGAGGGTGAGGTGGTGATCGTGATCGGCCGGCCGTGCCGCAACGTGAGCCAGGCCGAGGCGGGCGCCTACATCGCCGGCTACACGATCGGCAACGACTTCGGGCTCCACGACTTCCGCGACACCGACGCCGGCTCGATGCTGCGCGTGAAGGGCAGCGACACGCTGTGCCCGGTGGGACCGGCCCTGGTGACCGACTGGGACTTCCGCGGCAAGCGCATCCGCACCCTCGTCAACGGCGAGGTGCGCCAGGACGGCAGCACCGACGAGATGACGTGGGACATGCACTACCTCGTCGCCGATCTCGCCCGCACGATCACGCTCCTGCCGGGCGACATGATCTTCTCCGGCACCCCGGCGTACAGCCGGCCGGTGCAACCGGGCGACGTCGTCACCGTCGAGGTCGAGGGCCTCGGCGCGCTCACCAACACCGTCGTCGCCGGCCCGACGCCGATCCGCGAGGACGTCGGCCACCAGCCCACCGAGAGCGAGGAGGTCGTCTCGACCGCCCTCGGCGGCGACTGGGAGTTCCGGGGCATCCGCCCGCCCCGCCGCTGATCACCCGCCGCTGATCACCCGCCGCTGATCACCCGCCGCTGACCGCGCGTGCACGTTGCGCACACGCACCGCTACTCTGCGCACCGTGCGGTGGAACCGTTGGACCCCTCGTCGACCCCCCGCGTCCCCGGAGCGCCCGCCGGAGCGGGTCGGGGTCCGCCTGATCGTCGCCGTCGCGTCGCTGACCGCCCTCGTCGCGCTCCCCGTGCCCGGGTCGGGCTCGCTGCCGGGTCCGCTGGGCACCGGCACGGCCGCTGCGGCACCGGGGGACCCATCGGCCTACGTCGCGCTCCCCGCGCCGAGCCGCCTGCTCGACACCCGCGTCACCGGCACGGCCGTCGCCGCCGCCGGGAGCGTGCCGGTGCGCGTCACCGGCGCCCCCGGGCTGCCCGATCCGGCGACCACCAACGCCGTCGTGCTCAACGTCACCGTCGTCGGCCCGGCGCGGGTCGGTTTCTGGACGGTCTTCCCGACCGGTCTGCCGATGCCCACGGCCTCGAACCTCAACGTCGACGAGCGGTGGGCGTTGCTCGGCGACGCCCTGGCGATGCCGAACCTCGTCACCGTGCCCGTCGGACCGGACGGCACCGTCACCGTGTACAGCCAGAGCGGCGGTCATGTCGTGGTGGACATGCTCGGCTCGTACCAGACGAGCGGCGCCACCGCCGCGGGCCGGCTCCAGCCGCTCGCCCGCCCCGAGCGGATCTTCGACTCCCGCAACTTCCTCGTCGTGGCACCCGGATCGGTGACCGAGGTCCGGGTCCCCGCCGCGCTCGGCGCCGCCGGCGCGTCGGCCGCGGTGCTGAACGTCACCGTGATCGGGTCGGACGCCGGCTACTGGACGGTCTTCCCCGCGGGCACCACGCCCCCGCTGGCCGCCAACCTCAACTCGCTCTTCCTCGGCCACGTCTCGGCCAACCAGGCGATCGTGCCGCTCGACGCCGACGGCGACTTCTCCGTCTTCTCGCAGAGCGGCGGCCACCTCGTCATCGACGTCGTCGGCCTCGTCACCGGACCCACTGCGCCCGTGTCGACCGCCGGCCTGTTCGTGCCGCTCGCCGCACCGACCCGGTTCCTCGACACGCGGACCGCGGCGACCAACCCGCTCGGCCGCGCGCAGATGCCGTTGCCCGGCTGGAACGTCGAGGTCGGCGTGACCACCGATCCGGCGATCGGCCGCACCGACGTCGCGGCGCTCGCGATGAACGTCACCGCCACCGAGTCCCTCGCCGACGGGTACGTGTCGGTCACCCCGGCCGGCTCGAACGACCCCGCCGACAAGCGCCGCACCACCTCGTCGCTGAACCTCGTCCGGGCCGCGCAGACCCTGCCGAACCACACCACCGTGGCCGTGTCGGCGCGCGGCTTCGACGTGTTCACCCAGAAGGGCACGCACCTCATCGCCGACGTCGCCGGGTACTACCTGGGCACGCCGGTGGCGGCACCGTTCGGTCCGCCGGCCAACCAGCTCCCCACCCTCGCCGCCGGCTGCCTCGGCCACCCCGGCGCGCCGGTCGCGGCGGTGGTCACCGGTTCGGGCCCGGCCAACGTGGCCCGCGGCCAGCAGCGACTGCTCGACCTCGGCTTCTGGCTCGCGGGCGCCGACGGTTCCTTCGGCGTCACCACGCGCCAGGCCGTCATGGCGTTCCAGAAGTGGTCGGGTCTGCCGGCCTCCGGCAACCTCGACGAGGTCACCGCGGCTCGGCTCAACACCGTGCAGTGCCGACCGACCACGGGCGTGTCGGGCGACCTGTTCCTCGTCGACAAGAGCGACCAGCTGGGCTTCATCGTCCGCAACGGCCGCGCCGAGTGGGTGCTCAACGTGTCGACCGGCGGCGACTACGACTACACGTGGCGCGACAGCCGCGGCAACCTCATCCCGGACAAGGCAGTCACCCCGACCGGCACCCACCGCGTGTACCGCGTGCACGACGAACCGCGCTACGACGGGTCGCTCGGCGTGCTGTACCGACCGCGGTTCTTCGTCGGCGGCGTCGCGGTGCACGGCGCCCCGAGCGTGCCGAACTACCCCGCGTCCCACGGCTGCGTCCGCGTGACGAACCAGGCGATGGACATGATCTGGGCGACCGACGCGATGCCCATGCGCTCCACCGTCGTCGTCCGCGACTGACCCCGTCCGCCACGTCGGCCGGACGGACCGCTCGCGGCCCGTGACCGGGTGGGTGGGCACCGGATACAGTCGCACGCACGTGAAGTCGGTCCCGTGAGGCCGATACGTGGAGGATCGTCCGATGACCAGTTCCGGCACGCCCGGCACGCCGTCGACCCCACCGGGTCGGACGGTGATGTCGGCCGACGACGTGCGGCGGGCGATCACCCGCATCGGGCACGAGATCGTCGAGCGCAACCACGGCGTCGACGGCGTCGTGCTCGTGGGGTTGCAGCGCGGCGGTGTGTGGATCGCCCGCCAGCTGGCCGGCTCGATGGCGGCGATCGACGGCGTCGGTGAGGTGCCCGTCGGCACGCTCGACGTGAGCTTCTACCGCGACGACGTCGGCATCCGACCCATCGTGCCCGGCAGCGTGACCGATCTCCCCCGCTCGCTCGACGGCGCCCACGTGGTGTTGGTCGACGACGTGCTGTTCACCGGCCGCACCGTGCGGGCCGCGCTCGACGCACTCAACGACCACGGCCGGCCGCGCACCGTGCAGTTGGCGGTCATCGTCGACCGCGGACACCGCGAACTGCCGATCCGGCCGGACTACGTCGGCAAGAACCTTCCCACCTCTCGGAGCGAGGACGTGCGGGTGACCGCCGAGGGGGTGCGGCTCGCGTGAAGCACCTGCTCGACATCGGCGATCTCGACGCCGCCGCCATCGTCCACCTCCTCGACCTCACCGACCACATGGTCGAGATCAACCGGCGCCCCATGCCCAAGGTGCCGGCGCTGCGCGGCAAGACCGTGGTCAACCTCTTCTTCGAGGACTCCACCCGCACCCGCACGAGCTTCGACACCGCCGCCCGTCGCCTCAGTGCCGACGTGATGAACTTCGCGGTCTCGTCGAGCAGCGTGAACAAGGGCGAGAGCCTGCGCGACACGATCGAGACGATCACGGCGATGGGCGTCGACGCGTTCGTGGTGCGCCACAGCTCGAGCGGCGCGCCCACGCTGATCACGCGGTGGACGAACGCCTCCATCGTCAACGCCGGCGACGGCTGGCACCAGCACCCCACCCAGGCGCTGCTCGACTGCTACACGATCCGCACGGCGCTGCAGCGCCCCACCGGCTTCGACGGGTTGCGGATCGCGATCGTCGGCGACGTGAAGCACAGTCGCGTGGCGCGCAGCGACGTCCAGGCGTTCACCGCGCTCGGCGCCCACGTCACCCTGGTCGCGCCGCCCACGCTGCTCCCGCCCGACACGAGCGGCTGGCCGGTCGACGTCAGCCACGACCTCGACGCGCTGCTCCCGGATCTCGACGTCGTGTACCTGCTCCGGATGCAGCGCGAGCGCATGCGCGACGCCCTCGTGCCGTCGCTGCGCGAGTACACCGCCCGCTACGGCCTCACCCCCGAACGGGCCGCCCGGCTCGCGCCCCATGCGCTCGTGATGCACCCCGGCCCGATGAACCGGGGTGTCGAGATGGCCGTCGACCCGGCCGAGCTCCCCGGCTCGGTGGTGTTGCAGCAGGTGACCAACGGCGTCGCCGTCCGCATGGCGGTGCTGTTCGAGTTGCTCGGCAGCGGCAGCGACCTCCCGGCCGACACAGAGACAGGAACCCGACCGTGACCCGCATCCTCATCCGCAACGGCACCGTCCTCGACCAGCGTGGCGAGCGACGCGCCGACGTGCTCGTCGACGGCGGCGTCGTCACCGCCGTCGCGCCCGACCTGTCGGCGTCCGCCGACGACGACACGGCCCCGCTCACCGTCCTCGACGCGGACGGCTGCATCGTGTCCCCCGGGTTCGTCGACCTGCACGTCCACCTGCGCGAGCCGGGCCGCGAGGAGGCGGAGACGATCGAGACCGGCAGTCGTGCCGCAGCGCTCGGCGGCTTCACCGCGATCGTCGCGATGCCCAACACCGAGCCGCCCCACGACTCGCTCACCACGATCGAGTTCGTACGCGCCCAGGCACGGCGCGCCGGGCTCTGCGAGGTGGCGCCCGCGGGCTGCATCACGCTCGGTCGCGCCGGCGAGCACCTGGCGCCGCTCGGCGAGCTCGCCGCTGCAGGCGTGCACCTCTTCACCGACGACGGCAACGGCGTGCAGGACCCGGCGCTCATGCGGCGCGCGCTCGAGTACGCCCGCCCGCTCGGCATCGTCCTCGCACAGCACTGCGAGGTCGCGAGCCTCACCAAGGGCGCGGTGATGCACGAGGGGTCGTGCTGCAGCCACCTCGGTCTGCCGGGGTGGCCGGCGATCGCCGAGGAGTTGATGGTGCACCGCGACATCGAGCTGAGCCGGCTCACCGGGGCACCGGTGCACTTCCTGCACCTGTCGACGGCCCGCAGCGTGCAGCTCGTCCGCGCCGCGAAGGCCGAGGGTCTGGCCGTCACCGCAGAGGCAGCACCACATCACTTCACCCTGACCGACGAGCTGTTGCGCACCTTCGACGCCACGTACAAGGTGAACCCCCCGCTGCGCACGCCCGACGACATCGCCGCGATCAAGGCGGGGTTGCGCGACGGCACGATCGACGCGATCGCCACCGACCACGCGCCGCACCCGCCCGAGTCGAAGGAGGCGCCGCTCGACCAGGCTCCTCCCGGGATGCTCGGCCTCGAGACCGCGCTCGCGTTGGCGATCACCGAGCTCGACCTGCCGATCGCCGACGTCGTCGCCGCGCTGAGCTGGAAGCCCGCCGCGATCGCGGGCCTCGACGCCCGCCACGGCCGTCCCGTCGAGGTCGGGGAACCGGCGAACCTCGCGGTGTTCGACCCGACCGCCACGTGGACCGTGGTGCCCGCCCGCCTCGCGAGCAAGAGCCGCAACACGCCCTACGCGGGGCGGACGTTGCGCGGCAGGGTGCGCCACACCGTGTTCGGTGGCGACGCCGTGGTGATCGACGGCGTCGCACAGCGGTGATCGCCGGCCGGGGGCTGCCGGGACCCGGACGGCACCGACGGATAGCCTGACCCGCATGTTCCGACGAGGGCCGGATCCCTTCCCCGACGGCGGGGTGGAGAACCTCAACCCGGGCGGTCTGTCGTTCTGGGAGCTCGTGCGCGAGGACTTCGAGACCCACGGCCGGTCGTTCACCCCCGGGTTCCGCGCCCTCGCCGTGCACCGGTTCGGCAACCTGCGGATGGGCATCCGCCCGCGGGCGCTCCGGATCCCGTTCAGCCTGCTCTACCGCTTCCTGCACCACCGGATGATCGGCCGGCACCGCATGGAACTCCCCTACTCCGCGCCCATCGGCCGGAGAGTGGTGTTGGACACCCAGCACGGCATCGTCATCAGCGGGTTCTGCCGCATCGGCGACGACTGCCGGATCCGCCACAACGTCACGATGGGCATCCGCCGCCTCGGCGAGACCGCCTGCCCCACGCTCGGCCGCCACGTCGACGTGGGTGTCGGCGCGGTGATCCTCGGCGGGGTCCACATCGGTGATGGCGCGGTGATCCAGGACAACGCCGTGGTGCTGTGCGACGTGCCGGCGGGGATGCTCGCCACGGGCGTGCCGGCCCGGATCGAGCCGCTCCCGTCCGACCTGACGGCCAGGCACATCTAGAGCCGGGTGAGGATCTCCGGCCCGCGGTTGGTCACCAGCACCGTGTGCTCCACGTGGGCGCACCGCGACCCGTCGGCGCTCACGACCGTCCAGCCGTCGTCGAGCTCCTCGACGTCGTCGTGACCACCGGCGATCAGCATCGGCTCGAGCGCCAGCACGCTGCCCGCCACGAGCCGCGGGCCCTTGCCCCGGCGCCCCCGGTTCGGGACGTCCGGCTCCTCGTGCATCGCCCGCCCGATGCCGTGGCCGCAGTAGTCGTGCGGCGAGCCGTACCCGGCGGCGGCCACCACGGCGTGGATGGCCGCACCGATGTCGCCGACGTGCGCGCCGGGATGCATCGCCGACATGCCGGCCATCAACGCCTGCTCGGCGGCGTGGACGAGGCGGGTGTCGTCGGCGTTCGCGGTGCCGACCGGCATCGTGAACGCCGCATCGCCGTGCCAGCCATCGACGATCGCACCGCAGTCGATCGAGAGCAGATCGCCGTCGGCGAGAGGCCGATCGTTCGGGATCCCGTGGATCAGCTCGTCGTTCACCGAGGCGCAGATCACCGCCGGATAGCCGTGGTACCCGAGGAAGTTGCTCGTCGCGCCTCGACGGGCGAGCACCTCGCGGGCGGCGGCGTCCAGCTCGAGGGTCGTGGTCCCGGGACGGGCGAGCTCGCGGATCACCTGGTGCATCTCGGCGACCACGCGGCCGGCAGCGCGCATCGCGTGGAGCTCGTGGTCGCGACGGACCGGCAGCTGGCGCACCGGCTCAGCTCTTCCGGGCGGCGTCGACGGCGGCCGTCAGCAGTGCGAACACACCGTCCGGCGTCCCGACGCCGTCGACGACCACCAGCTTGCCGAGCCGCTCGTAGTGCTCGATGAGCGGAGCGGTCTGCTCCTCGTAGAGGTCGAGCCGGCGGTTGATCGCCTCGGGGGTGTCGTCGTCGCGCTGCATGACGTCACCGCCGCACACGTCGCAGATCCAGGTCACGTGCTCGCGGCCGGTGGCGATGTAGTTCGTGCCGCAGTCGCGGCACACCCGACGGGCGGTGATCCGCTCCAGCACGATCTCGCGCGGCACGTCGAGGTCGAGCACCACGTCGATCGGCCGCTCGGCGGTGATGCGATCCAGCTCGAGTGCCTGAGGCACCGTGCGCGGGAAGCCGTCGAGGATGTAGCCGCGGGTGCGGGCGTCATCGCGGTGGAGTCGTTCGGCGACGATGCCGACCATGATGCCGTCGCCCACCAGACCGCCGGCGTCCATGATCTCCTTGGCCGTCCTGCCGAGCTCGGTCCCCTCGCGGACAGCCGAGCGCAGCATGTCGCCGGTGGAGATGTGCGGCACCACGAAGTGACGCGACAGACGCACGCACTGCGTGCCCTTGCCCGAGCCCTGACGCCCGAGGATGATGAGCCGCGCGCCCGGGATCATCCGACTGAGCTGCCCCCGCAGAAGTGGAGGGCGGAGTTCACTTGAGGAAGCCCTCGTAGTTGCGCAGCATCAGCTGGCTGTCGATCTGGCGCATGAGTTCGAGAGCGACGCCCACGGCGATGAGCACGGTCGTGCCGGCGAACGGGAACGTCGTGACGTCACCCGCCCAGAGCAGGAGATACGGCAGGATCGCGATGATCGCGACGAACACGGCGCCCGGGAGGGTGATCCGGTTGACGGCCTTCGCCAGGTAGCGCTCGGTCTGGGGGCCGGGCCGGATGCCCGGGATGAAGCCACCCTGACGCCGGAGCTGATCGGCCTGGCGGATCGGGTCGAAGGCGATCGAGTTGTAGAAGTACGCGAACGCGATGATCAGCAGCGAGAACAGCGAGATGTAGAGGATGTTCTGGCTGTTCACCAGGTACTCGTCGACGAAGTCGACGATGTCACCGCGCCAGCCCTCACCGCTGCCGAGCATGTTCGACATCAGCACCGGCAGCAGCAGCACCGAGCTCGCGAAGATGATCGGAACGATGCCGCTCTGGTTCACCTTCAGCGGGATGTAGGTGTTCTGGCCGCCGTACATGCGCCGCCCGACCACGCGCTTGGCGAACTGCACCGGGATGCGGCGCTGTGCCAGCTCGACGCGCACGACGGCGATCACGATGCCGACGCTGAGCATCAGCAGGATCGCGAAGACGAACCACTTCCGCTCCTGCAGGATCGAGTAGTAGCCGAAGGGCAGCTCGGCGACGACCGACGCGAAGATGATCATCGACATGCCGTTCCCGATGCCGCGCTGGCTGATGAGCTCGCCCAGCCACATGATCAGCGCCGTGCCCGCGACCAGCGTGACGATCACGAGGTACCCACGTGGCCACATGCCGTCGGGCAGCAGGGTGACGTTCGGGATGGTCTGGGCGGCACCGAAGAAGGCGCTGCCGCGGCCCTGGCCGAAGATGAACGTGAGACCGGTCGCCTGCAGCACCGCGATCGCCATCGCGAGGTACCGGGTGTACTGGGTGATCTTCCGCTGACCGACCGCGCCCTGTTGCTGGAGCTGCTCGAGCTTCGGGATCACCACGCCGAGCACCTGCATGATGATGCTGGCGGTGATGTACGGCATGATGCCGAGCGCGAAGATCGAGAAGCTGCCGAAGGCGCCGCCCG
>WLDE01000169.1 GCA_009704985.1 Actinomycetota bacterium
CCCGCTCGGAGCGAATCGGGCGTCGTCGAGGATGCCGTAGAGCTCTCGATCACTGATCGCTCGTCCGGTGAACGCCCGTGCCGCACCGGTTGTCCTCATCACGTCGCGCAGATCCATTCCGTCCCCTCCTCGATGTGCCGTGCCACTGTTATATCATTGAGATCGCCGAATCGGGCCGACGAGGAGCACTGCATCATGAACTACGGAATCCACCTACCGAACTCCGGGGCGTTCGCCGATCCCGAACTGGTGATCGAGATCGCCGATCTGGCGGAACGGTCATCACTCGAATCGGTCTGGGTGTTCGACCACATCCTCACACCGGTCGAAGTCGACTCGAAGTACCCGTTCAGCGCTGACGGCAGCTACCACAACCCGGCAACCCAGTCGTACCTCGACGCGTTGACCGTCCTGTCGGTCGTCGCCGGCCGGACCTCCCGCGTCCGCCTCGGAACTCGGGTGCTGATCGCCGCCTACCGCCACCCCGTGCCCCTCGCGAAGCAACTCGCCACACTCGATGTCCTCAGCGGCGGTCGCCTGACCGTCGGTGTCGGAGCGGGGTGGATGCGCGAGGAGTTCGACGCACTCGGTGTTCCATGGGAGCGGCGCTATTCGATCCTCGACGAACACGTGGCGCTGATGCGCAACACCTGGATGCATGGCACCACCTCGTTCGAAGGGAAGCACTTCCGGCACGGGCACGCTGGCTTCTACCCCCAGCCGGTCCAACCCGGACAGACGATCCCCATCGTGGTTGGCGGCACCGGCGACCGAGCGCTGAGGCAAGTGGCCGAGTGGGGCGACGGTTGGGCAGTGGCGGTCCCCGGCACGGTCGCTCCGGCCGAGCGGATCTCAGCGCTGACGGAACGCCTCACCACGCTTCGACGGTTGGCCGAGGAGGCCGGACGAGACCCGGATGCGCTCCGACTCGTGGGCCAGGCACCGATCGACGCGCCGAGACAGTTGCTCGAGGCGATCGCAGACCTGGGCGTCCACGAGTGCGACATGATGCTGACGTCCGGCGGACAGGCCGGCATCGAGCAGGTCGAGACGTTGGTCCAGCAGCTCGCAGATCTGCCGTGACGCACCCGGCCACGCCTGGTCGGCGGCGTGTCGAGTGTGCAGATCAACCGGCCGGTTCGGCTCGCCCACGCTCGACCGACCGCGAGCCGGGCCCGCCCGAGGGCCGCGGCTGAAGGTGCGGTGACGAGCGAGGGCGAACCCTACGCCATCACCCACTTCCCCGCAGGTGCCGATTCCAGCAGTCCGAGCACGCCACCGGTGACGAGCGCCGTTCGCTGCGCGCCACTGGTCATTCGAAGATCCGACGGAGAACGTGTTCCAACGTTGTATCACTGTTACAGACTGGTCCAATCGACGATTCGGCGGCGGGACATGTGGACCATCCACTTCGACGGAATCGAGTTCTCGCGTCGAGGGATCGAGCTCGAGAACTCGATCGACGACCGCACACGGTCGTCGACGTCGAGGCCCACGCATCACCGAACTCACGTCGTCGGGACGAACCAGCTCGCGTGGTCACGTACGAACGCCTCGAAGGAGCGAGCGGGACGTCCGGTGATCTCGTGCACCGACGTGGTGGGCCCGGCCAGGAACCCGTGGCGCATGATGAGGTCGTACAACATGACCAGATCCTCCACGACCTCGGCTCCGTAGCCCTGGGAGACCAGGAGCGGTTCGAAGTGAGCACGGTCGGAGTCGACGAACTCGATCGACCGGCCCAACACGGTGGTCAACGTCGCGGCCATCGAGGCCCCGGTGACATCACGTGCGCCGGTGACGCTCAATGTCGATCCGAGATGACGTTGCGGATCGGCCAAGACGACCACACAGGCATCGGCGACGTCGCGCGCATCGACCGCGGCGATCCCGCCGTCACCGATGGGGAACCGCAGGGCACCGTCATGTGCGATCCCCTTCGCAGCGAGAGACAGGTTCTGCATGAACCAACCAGGCTGCACGACGACGAACCCGACGCCGGACGCACGAAGGTGCGCCTCGGACGCCGCATGGATCCGGGCCAGGTGCAGAGGCGACTCCAGATCGGCGCCCACGACGGACAACTTGACGATCGGAACACCTGACGTGGACGCGACCAGGTCGATGAGATCTCGTTCCTGCGCGCCCTGCGATGGCGAGTTCGCCGTCAGGAGAAAGACGGCATCGGCCCCCTCGATCGTCGCAGCGACAGTGTTCAGCTGCTCGAGATCGCCGAGAACGACGTCGGTACCGCGTTCGCGGAGCGCGCTCGCCTTGCCGGGCGCCCGGACGAGCGCCGTGGTGGCGATCCCGTTGTTCGTGAGCCCTTCGATGACATGGGTGCCGACGGTGCCGGTTCCGCCGAAGACTGCTACTCGCATGATGTGAACTCCTTGTCGTTTCGGGTCGCTCGGTTCGGGCGCGACCTCCTCGACAAGTATAACGCTGATATAGCGATGGTACTCCGATGCCTGCAGGTTGGTGGGTGTCGGGCGACCGCCGAGTCACTCGCCGAGTGGCTCATCCCGCCACGGCATCGGGCGTGACGGCTCCCGAAACCTCTCCCAGGCCGACACACCGCCCGTCATCGCGTCGGGCAACTGCGCGAATCGTGACGCTGTCACCAGCGTTCAGGTAGCCGCGGCTGGTTCCGTCCGGGAGCGAAATGGGCTGTGTGCCGGCCGCCGTGAGCTCCATGAGAGAACCGGCCTGGTACTGGTGCGGCCCGGACACGGTGCCCGACGCAATGAGGTCTCCTGTTCGCAGCGACGCGCCGGCACTCGTGAGGTGGGCGAGTTGATGGGCGATGGTCCAGTACTGGTGCCCGAACGGCGGCCGCGAGACGACGTGGCCGTTGATGGACACCTCGAGTTCGATGTCAAGGCCCCAGTCGTCGCCTCCGCTGAGGTGCGGCAACTGTGCGACGCCACGGGGAGGTGCGGAGACGCGAGCTCGTTGCAGTGTCCACATCGGCGTCACCCATGCCGAGATCGAGGTGGCGAATGCCTTGGAGACGAACGGTCCGAGCGGGGTTGCCTCCCATGCCTGCAGATCTCTTGCGGACCAGTCGTTGACGAGCACGACGCCGAACACGTGCTCGGGTGCGTGTGCCGCGTCGAGGCGCTGTCCCGCCGGCGAGGGAGTGCCGATCACGAAGCCGACTTCTGCTTCGAAGTCGAGGCACCGGGTTCGTTCGAAGACGACGTCTCCGTCGTCGATCATCTGTCCCGTCGGGCGTGCGATCCGCGTGCCGGTCACCACGACGCTCCCGGAGCGCCCGTGGTAACCGATCGGCAAGTGGAGCCAGTTGGCGTGCAGCGCTGGGGATCCGGGTCGCAAGAGCTTTGCGGCGTGTTCTGCATGGAACCGTGACGACGAGAAGTCGACGAAGTCGGCCACGGTGAACGGCATCGTCAGGTCGAGGTGTGCGACGGCCAACAGGTGGGGTTCGACGATGCGGCGCATCGACCCGGTCACGAGCCAGGACTGAACCGTCGACCAGACGGCGTGCCAGGTCGCGGGAGGCTGACTCATCAACGTGTTCAGCGAGTCCGTCTCGAAGAGTGCAGTGAGGTGGGGGGCGAGTTGCTGTGCGATTGGTGCGAGGTCGACAGCGAGATCGCCGATACGGCTCACGACGCGACGCCGACCGTCGAAGCGCGCGACGGCGAACGGCAAGACGTCGACGGCCCATGACGTGTCGTCTCGCACCGACACCCACGTCTTCGGCCGATCGTCCTTCCGATCGGTGGTGTCGGTCACGCGGCTCGGCCCACCGTCGGCGCAGCGGTGCAACGTCATGTCACTCCTCGGCGATTCGGGCGACGATGAGATCCGCAATCTCCGGGCCGTGGGTGTTCTGGAGGAAGTGACCGGCCGTTGGGATCTCCGCGAACGTCGCCCCGAGCTCGTTCGCCCACTCGCGGCCCGACTCGACGGTGAAGATGTCGTCGGCCGCGCCCCAGATGAAGTGGAAGGTGAGGCCTGATGCCTTCAGTTGGCTGCGCACGTACGTCTGTGCTGCTGCGTTGGCGCGGTTGCTGCCGTCGATGGGGATCGATGCCGGGAACCGATGCGCCCCGGTGAGGGCGTCGTCGGGGAGGCCGGCGAATGGGGCGGAGAACCCGCGCCGCATCGCATCGGCCTCCGGGGGGAGTTCGGCGGCTGGACCCCCGACCATCGCGTTCATGACGTCGGTGCCGCCATGGCCCGCAGAGAGAGCGAGGAGATAGCCCGGGTCGAACCTGCCGCGGGCGAACATGCCGCCTGGTTCCCAGTTGCGTTGCCATGATCTCGTCGCAGCGCTGTAGGCGGTGGTGTCGTGGTGCAGCCAGGTGTTCATCACGACTGCGCGCTCGAACCGATCACGTAGATGCACTGTCTGGGCAAGTCCGATCGGGCCACCCCAGTCCTGACACACGAGTGTGATTCGGTCGAGGTCGAGGGCGAGGATCAGCGACGAGAGCACCTCGGCGTGTCGCCCGATCGAGTACCAGCTCGGGTCGGTCGGCTTGTCCGAGCGTCCGAACCCCATGTGGTCAGGAGCGATGCATCGGTGACCGGAGCGAACCAGTGCCGGGATCATCGTCCGGTACAGGTACGACCAGGTGGGCATCCCGTGCAGCAGCAGACAGACGGGCCCATCTGCTGGCCCGGCGTCGACGTAGTGCATCCGTAGTCCCTCCCAGTCGAGGTAGCTGGGCGGGTAGTCGAAGTCGCGGAGGCCGGTGAAGTTGTCGTCCGGCGCGCGTCGGAACTCGGTGGTCATGAGGTGGTCTGCTCCTGGTTCGGAGCGCCCGGTCGGTGCTCGAGCGCCAGCGGTGGTGTCGGGCGCATCAGCGCGAGGCGAGCGCGATCGGGCGGAGTGGCGACGCTGTCGCGCCGACGATCGGGAGTGGCAGCAGTGCGAGAAGGAACTCGGTGACCGACGCTGCGGCGAGGTCGTCCAACATCAGGTGCTCGACGATCGGCACGCCCGAGTCGACGAGCAGATGCCGATGCACGGGCAACCGAGTGTGACCGAGACCAGGCGCGAGGTGTTCGAACGCCAACGTGTCCGAGCCGACGAGCGCCACCCCCAGCTCGGTCAGCAGGCGTGCTCCGTCGATGTCCGGGCCGGGGACACCGGTGGTGTGGCCGACGTAGTCGGCTGGCGCAGCGTACGTGTGCTGCATCCACCCCGACCGGACGAACACCGCATCACCAGCCCGGATCTCCACCTGCGCACGCTCGATCACCGCGGCGAGGTCATCCGCGGTGGTCGCCCGACCGGGCAGGTCGGTGGCGTCGAGTTCCAGCCACCGTGGCACGTCGAGAAGCACGCCTCTGCCGATGAACGGCTCCACGGCCTCGACACCCAACGACGCGTACCGTCCAGCGACCATGACATCGTCGACCGGCAGACCGCCGTGAAGGCGGCCTCGGTGGCTGATGTGAGCAAGCGCGTCGACATGGGTTCCCGTGTGGGCGCCCATGGAGATCATCTCCGTCGATCCAGAGACATCGCCGTCTCTGACGACGTCTCCGTGTCGGCGCACGTACGCCATTCGGAACGGGACCATGTGGGGAGTCAGCGGTGTGTCGGCCGAGATCGGCACGGACAGGTCGAATCGGCGGGATCCGCCGAGCTCCCCGAGGACCACGTCGAGGTTCACACGAGGACCTCGACGAGTGCGTCCGCGAGCGCTGCCGACGATGCCGGATTCTGGCCGGTGAGGATCTTGCCGTCCACGACGACGCTGGGACCGAAGATCCCTCCGTCGGCCGTGTAGTCGGCGCCCGCCGAGCGCAAGGCGTTCTCGACCGTGGCGGGGTAGACGGCTCCGTTCGACACCGCTTCTTCCTCGGCGTTCGAGAACCCCGTCGCCCGACGGCCCCGCATGAGACTCTCCGCGCCGACCCGGACGTTGGCGAGAACGGCCGGGCCGTGACACACCGCAGCGATCGGCAACCCGGCCTCGGCCGCACGTGCGACTTCGGCGAGCACGGTTGCATCGCCGACCAGATCCCACATGACCCCGAACCCGCCGACGATGAACAGCGCATCGAACGACGTCGCGTCCAACTCGGCGACCCGGACCGTGTGATCGAGGTCGGTACGCCGTTGTGGGCTCGCGAGGAACGCATCGACCACAGGCGATCGGTACACGTCGAGCAGGCTCATCGGGTCGATCGGAACTGGGCCGCCCTGGGGCGAGGCAAGCGTCACGGAGAAGCCTGCGCGGTCGAACACCTCGAGCGGCGCAGCGATCTCCTCGGCCCAGGCCCCCGAGGGCACGTTCGTGTTCCCGAGTCGGTGGTTGTTGGTCATGATCATCAGTACGGAGGTCATGGTGGTTCCTTTCATGGTTGAGTAGACCGGTCGGTTAGTTGATGGCAAGCGGAATCACGACGTGGCACGAAGGAGCGAGCCGAGCACGCGGGTCTCCCAGCTGCGCAGGCTGTGGCCGGTCCGCGACAGCTTCGAGCGGAGGACTGCGCCCTCCCAGCTCGACCAGATCAGCTCCGCGAGCTCGGCCGGGTCGACGTCCGGATCGAGTTCGCCGGCGTCCTTGGCCGCCTGCAGCACCCGTCCGATTCGGTCAATGGTCTCGTCTGCAGCCTGTACGAGCGCTTGCCGGATCGGTTCGGAGGTGTTCGAGAGTTGGAGCGTGAAGTTCCCGATCAGGCATCCCTTCGTGAAGTCGTCCGCGATGACCCGATCGTTCGCTGCGGCGAAGAACGACCTCAGCCGTTCCGTCGGCGACTGCTCCTCGTTCTCGAACGCCGCGATCTGGCGCTGCTCCGACGCCCGTGCGTACCGCTGGAGGACGACGATCCCCAAGTGCTCCTTCGAGGGGAAGTGATGGAAGAACGAGCCTCGCGGTACATGCGCAGCATCGACGACGCCCTGGATTCCGGTTGCCTCGTAGCCATCACGAAACATCAGTGTCGTCGCGCTGTCGATGATTCGTTCCCGACTCGGGGGGAGGTTGCGTGCGACCACACCCGAAGAGTAGACCGGTCGGTTCTTCCGGTCAAGGGTGTCGATCGTCACGCTCCTACCGTCGTCGAAGGCACGCTCGTCTGGGCCTCAGGGCGTCGGCCACGAACGGCAGGGCGAGCGATACGGAGCTGTCATCCGATCCGACGTGGTGCTGCCGCGCTCGGTCGTGGTCGTCGCACCAACGTCTCGGAGTGCGAGGCCTGCGTGGTTCATGCCCGGAAGCTGACCGTGCGCCGCAGCTACGGCAAGCCCGGCAAGGACCGGACCACCGACGGCGCGGCCGACGAACACCGCGGCACGAAGGCCAAAGGACCCGACGGCGACCGCCGCGGACGGCGCACCTATCCCCCCCGGTCGAGGCCTCGATCCTGCGCACCCGCCGCGAGCACGACGCCGACGCCGACGCCCTGATGCTCACGACCAGCCCCGGACGACCGCAGCCGAGTGGGGCGGCTGGAAGGACCCCACCACCACCACCACCACCACCACCACCACCACCATCATCATCATCATGCTTCGCTGGTACGAAGCACGCCTCCCCGGCGACGACTCGGTTGGATGCGGGCATTCGACCACTGCCGAGATGGATCAGAGCGCTCGATCGGTCGCGTCGGCGGGGGCCTCGACCACGCGGGGCAGGCTCCAGTCCCAACGGATGGCCGCGAGGCGCACCATGTGTTCGACTGGGTTTCGCAACGTGGAAGTCACCCAACCAGAGATCGTTGCGCTCCATCGATCGGCGGCAATGCTCCCGCCCGGCTCACGGACGACGGTCGAACGGGACCTCCTCGTCGTGGTCCTGGACGAACTGACGTGAGCGCCTCTCAACCGCCGCAGGCCTCAGCGCCAGCGAGCAACGAACGCTGCAACGACTGCTCGCCAAGTCGTCGACCGCGGAACAGGCTGCGAACTCGAGACAGCCAGGCACCTCCTGACCCTCCCGTGATCGACAGTGACACGGGGCACGTTGACCTGCCCGGCGACATGGCACAAAGTTAGCACTGCTTACTTCTCGCACCGACGTGCTCGACCCCAGGAGTCACCGATGTTCCAGATCCAGCTCGACCACCACGGCTCGCCCGACGTCCTCGTCGGCGCGGTGGTGCCCGGCCCCGTGCTGCAGGCACACGAAGTGCGCATCCGTACCGAGGCAGCCGGCGTCAACTTCGCCGACGTGCTCGTGCGGCGCGGCACGTATCCGATCGCACTGCCGCTGCCGGCCGTTCCCGGCTACGAGACGGCCGGTGTGATCACCGACGTCGGCGCCGACGTCGGCGAGGCGCTCGTCGGACGACGCGTGCTCGCGCTGCACCCGTTCCACGGCGGCTATCGCAGTCACGTCGTCGCGCCGGCGGAAGGACTCGTGCACGTGCCCGACGGCGTGTCGTCGCACGCCGCGACCGCGCTGGGCATCCAGGGGCTCACCGCCTACTCGCTCCTCCACCGCGACGGTGGGCTGACCGCCGGCCAGACCGTGTTGGTGCACTCCGCGGCCGGTGGGGTGGGGAGCCTCGCAGTGCAACTCGCCACCGCAGCGGGCGCTCGCGTGATCGCGCTCGCCTCGGCGGACAAGCACGAGCGGGCGCAGCAGCTCGGCGCGACCGTCACCATCGACAGCCGATCACCCTCGTGGGTCGACCAGGTGCGCGAGCACGCTCCCGGCGGCGTCGACCTCGTCCTCGACGGGGTGGGAGGCGAGGGCACGATCTCGGGCCTTGGGCTCCTCGCAGCGTTCGGTCGGCTCGTGTACTTCGGCACGGCCAGTGGCGAGCAGGTGCAGCTAGACGCCCGAGCGTTCGGCGAGCTGCAGTCGAAGAGCGCGTCGATCGTCGGCGGCAACGTGTTGAACCACGCGCTGCGCGACCTGCCGGCCGCGTTCGCCCTCGTCGCCGAGTTGCTCGATCAGGTCGCGTCCGGGACGCTCGCGGTGGACACGACGAACGCGTTCCCGCTCACCGAGGACGGCGCTCGCGCCGCACACCAGGCGATCGAGGACCGCCGCACCACCGGCAAGGTGGCCTTGATCGCCGAGTGAGTCGTCGTGTGCGATCAGGGTCGGGGGGCGAGGCTGCTCGCCACCCGCCCCATCACGAGGTCCATCGCCCACGCCGGCTCACGGTCCGGACCGAGATCGACCCGGCCGTCGAGGACGAGCGAGGTGAGGCCGTGCGCTGCGCTCCACACCACGAGATCGGCACCTTCGAGCAGGCGGGCATCCAGCGCTCCTCGGGCCGCGAGGTCGTCGAGCACACGCTGCAGGACTTCGTACGCGCCATGATCGACGGGGACCACCGCGTCGGGTGCCGACCACCGGCCGAACATCGTCCGGAACAGGCCCGGCCGTTCGAGCGCCACCTGCAGATACGCCCGCCCCACCGCGCGCAGCGTGGCCTCCGCGATGTCGCGGCGACGGCCTCGAACACCGGCGACGGCCTCCTCGAGCGCGAGCCGCAGCCGTTCGAAGCCGACCTCGGCGAGTGCCCGCAACAGGGCTTCACGACTGTCGAAGTGCTTGTACGCCGCGGCGGACGACACGCCGGCGCCACGTGCCGCCTCGCGTACACTCAGCCGCTCGGGCCCTCCGTCGCCGACGAGCGCCTCGCCCTCACGCAACAGCGCATTGCGCAGGTCGCCGTGATGGAAGCTCGAACGGGCCACCGAGCGATCATCGCGCGTCGCCGGGCGTCGACCGCAGATACCCAGCAGGAGCGGTGCCGGTATCAGTGGCGAGCGCCGCTGGGATCAGGCCGCGGCGGCGACCAGGTCGTCGATGACGGACGGGTCGTTGCGTGTGATGATCGGGAAGCCCTTGGCCCAGTCGCCGACCAGGCCGTGCTCGACCGCGTCCTCGACACCACGCTCGCCTTGCACGGTGAACACGGCTACGCCTCCACGGTCGACGACGTCGCCGACCAGGCCGACGTCCGCAAGACCACCATCTACCGCCGGTGGCCACGAAGGCGGCCCACGTCGCTGCTGCGGTGGCGCGACTTGCGACCGTGCAGATTCCCGAACGCCGCACCGACGACCCGATCGCCGATCTCACCCGACGAGTCGTGATGACGGGGACGGATGGCGCCAGCTGGGCCCCCACTCCGAGAAGCTCACTGAAGCCATGATCCGGTGCTCGAAGCTGGTCGGCCGGACGCGCCACGGAAGTGTTGTTACACGGGTGATCCGGGGGTCTCGGGCGGGGTCATTCGAGCATGTCGGGCGAGGTGTTGTCGATGCCGTCGAGGAGGCCGGTGAAGATGGCGGCTCGGTCGGGTTGGTCGTTGTCGATGACGGGCACCGATCGACGCTTCCACACGGCTGGCCTCGAGCCATTGATCGAGCTCTGCTTCGCGGAAGCGGACCAGTCGGCCCACCTTGTAGAAGGGCACCCGTCGCTCGTACACGAGGCGACGGATGTACCGCTCCGTGACCCCGAGATGGACAGCGGCGTCGCTGATGCTCAGAAGGACGGGATGATGCTTCACAGGTCTCACCCCCAACATCCGGACGGACAAAGCCCAACTCCGGTGAAGACCGCTCCGAATCGTTCGGCTGACAACACTCCGCCGGTCGAGACCTCGTCCATGAACCGCTCGTTGACACTGTTGCCCGGCACATCACGGTCAACTACCGTCAGCCACGGACAACCAAGCGAGGTCGACGCCGACCGAACTGTTCGGAAATACACCAGGTCAACGGCGCAAAACAGCCGGTGAGCTGCTAGTTCACGTTGCGGCTGCG